>JBDNFN010000191.1:0-6333 GCA_041689795.1 Fuerstiella sp.
ACCAAGACCGGCCCACGCTACACCAAAATCGCCATTTGCGCGCCGCAAGTCACCCCGCACTCTGAATCTTCACCGAAAAACCGACTCCAAACCACAGCCGTTTTCAGCTCAACAACCATTTCCCGACGCGCACTAGCTAAATCTTTTCCGGCCAAGCAGCTGTTCAAACTGATTAACAGTCTTGCTGATGTGATCAACAGGGACCCGCAGGCAAACAAGCTGATGAAGGTTGTGTTTATTCCAAACTATCGCGTTAGTATCGCGGAACGTATATTTCCGGCATCAGAAGTAAGTGAACAGATTTCTACAGCTGGCTACGAAGCGTCGGGCACGGGCAATATGAGATTTGTATTAAATGGGGCAATGGGGCACACTGTCGAGTTTATGGGAAACGGACTCGAGGCTGTCGACGCATTCGTGTACGGGAAGTTTAATCTGATCTTGATTGATGTTCAAATGCCTCTGATGGATGGCATAGAAGCCACCAGACGAATACGGAATCTCAAACAGTCAGATGCCAATCATCGCATGGACTGCCCACGCTTTGGGTGGTGATCAGAAACGCTGTCTGGATGCAGGTATGGATGATTATGTGACTTAGCCGATAGTCCGTTCTGCATTGGAGCGTGCAATCAACAAACATATTGGCAAGAAAAATGCTGATGACTCGACATCTGAGAAGCAACATCCAGCGTGTTTGTCGACGTCCATTCCGTTTGAAGAGCGTCGCAGGTCGACAACTGAAGTCGCAACAGTGAGGGGAACAATGGAGGGCGTCAAGGACGAAATAATCGCAAAGTTTAGTGCCGCGCCAGCCTTTGATCTTGAGGATTTAAATGGTCGCATCGGATGCAATATGGTGTTGCTGGAACGTGTAGCTGCGATATTTGACGAAACGGGCGACAAGTATGATCTGCCGATTAAATCGGTAATTGAGATCGGCGACTTCGATACGGCCCTCGACGCAGCTCATTCTCTAAAATGGGCTGCCGCAGGCCTTGGAGGGAGGCGGTGTTCCGAGGTCGCTCGTTGTGTTGAAACCTTTGGATTAGAAGGGGATGTTCGACAACATGGCAAGTTTAATGCAAACGTTTCAGGAAGAAGTCGATGCGTTGAGGAATCACCTGTCCACGTATTTAATTGGTACTCCTTCCGGGACGTAGTAGCATGAATGGGATACGCGTCCTAATTGCTGATGACGATCATATCGCCCGAATGATGCTACTGGCAGCGCTCGAGTCGTGGGGGTACGTTCCGATCATTGCCGAAAACGGTCAGACTGCGATTGACCTGATGTCGCAGCCCAATCCGCCGCAAATGATCATCCTCGACTGGACAATGCCATCTATGTCGAGCATCGAAATCTGCAAGCACATTAGAAAATACTTTCCCATCCCCTACACGTTCATCGTGTTGCTGACACACCGAGGCGAACAGACAGATCGATTGACCGGATTGGAATCCGGAGCGGACGACTTTGTGACAAAGCCATTCGATCCTCGCGAACTGCAGCTACGACTCAGGACTGGCAGTCGAATACTTCGACTGCAGAGCCAGTTGGAAGAGGCTCGTGATGCATGTCGCCTGGAAGCGAACTCTGACGGACTAACGGGACTCTGGAACCGTCGCAGTCTGCAGCCACGCATGGAACGGGAAATCGTGAGGTGTCGCGAATCGGGGCGCCCGCTGAGCCTGATAATGGTTGATATTGACCACTTTAAGTCGATTAACGACAAGGCGGGACACGTGTACGGCGACAGAGCTTTGAAGCTGTTAGCTGAGGCAATGAAGAGTTGTTCCCGATGTGACGACTTTATTGGTCGCTTCGGTGGTGATGAATTTCTTTTGCTTCTTCCAGGTGCTGATGAAACAGCCGCGAAGCACGCTGCGGAACGACTTCGACTCGCCATTTCCTCTGCACAGTTGCTGCCTGACGAAACCCCATTCGCAATTACAGTCAGTGTCGGAGTCGCGGAATTAGGTTCTATTCCAGACCTTACCTTCGACGCGGCATTGGAGATGGTTGATCGAGCACTTTATGCCGCAAAGCACGCTGGAAGAAACCGGGTCGTATGTTTCCGGTCTCTGCGAGAACATGAAAATTCATCACATCAACTGACAAAATATGGGTCAATCCGCTAATCCGGATTCCAGCGAAATCTGTCCCGATTATTTACTAAGACTATTGCAGTTGTTCGCTCCTGTTTTATTACTGGCCACCGAAAACCAGATACCGATTCATCGACGTCCGCTGTTGCCGATATGAGATTCCTGAATGAATCAGGACGTTAGCCGGAAGGTGCCGTGTACGTTGTGCCTGATGTACTCACACATCAGGCAATGTGGGTTTTAAGTTTGCCGGTATCGACATTCCTTTACGCGTTGAGATACTCGCTCCACGCGTAAATGAGGTCAGCCAGACTGCCTCCGGATTTTCTAAGGGACAGTGATTGATTGCGCGATGCTGTCGATACGTGGATCCGCAGTCGTTACAGTATGTTGCCAATTGTTGATGAACAAAATCGCCTGTCAGGCGTCTTCAGTAATCGTGAAGATACTGTCCGGTTTCTATTGAATCTCGATGTGAATCCAATCGCCGGAAGTCTGTTGACATGGCATGATCTAAATCAGTTGCCGGGTTCCAAAGTGATCGGAGCAACTGATGTCCCGACGCACTGTGGAAGTATTATTCTTGCATTGGCGGGCGATGATCAATGGCCTCATAATGTGCGTGCCGATGATATTCTTATCGCTGGCAGTGTTGACGTGATTTCGCAGTTGCCCGCAGATCGTCAGCCATGTCGAGTGATTCTGGTTAACGGACATCACACGGAATGCTTGCGCGATCAGCTTGCCACACGCGGAATTGCCGCAGTAATTTTTAGCGGAAAGATTTCGGACCCGCTGTTTTCACTAACGAAACAGGTACACCTCACGTCTCTGAGCTTTGCTCACGGCGTTTGTGTTGGCGCGAATGACCTGCTTGAAGACGTTTGCGACCTTAGCGGATCACATCGTCGGGCAATCCCTGTAATCGACGATGCTAATCAACTAGTTGGCATTGTTGCTGGGAAGGACCTCAAATCGCCGCCACGGCGAAAGGCAATTCTGGTTGACCGCTTCGAGTCTGATTAGGCGGTGCCTAGCATTGAATCGTTGGAGATTATTGATTGGCGTGTTCCTGGCTTGGAGAGACTAACGCGAAATCTGTTCTGTTGCCGCCGTTCAGGCAGTCACTGCATCATTAGGTGATCCCAGCGTCGGTGGAGCGTCGCGTTTTTGTTCTGGCATGCTGGACAGCTCAACATAATCTGGACGGTCACCGGCCGTTTCGTTTCGGAATGAACGAACGATTTCTCCACGATGGATCAGAAATGTTCCAGGCATGCGAAAGCCGTTGCCGTTCAAACTGCCGATGCCATGCCCTGAAATCCACGCTCTGATTGCGCGAAGCCATACCTTAAATCCAAATAACTGAAGGAATTTACCCATTTCCAGACCGAAGGATTCATACAAAGCACAGACCGGGTCTCGGAAGCAATGTAGATCGTTCAGCTTGTACCGTTCCAGCAATTCAACCGGTTCTTCATAACCCATGTGCACTAGAGCGATTCGTGTCCCGGTCGCTTCAATCTGCTGTCGCTGGCTTGCAAGGTCTGACAATGCTTCACGGCAGAATGTGCAGCCGGAATGTCTTAAAAAAACAACTAAGACAGGAGTCCGTCTCGAGAGTTCAGTCATGGTCGCTCCCAACTGACTTATCATTCGCCCCATTGGATCTAGCGGTTTTGGTGGTGGAGTTACCAACATCAAGTGATAATTGGCCTGATGTGTCTGAGCGGATCGCCACAGTATCATTGTGAAAGGAATCCACCAGATGAGATCGTTGGTTATGATTGTCCAGCCAAGTGCCAGCGGCAGCCTTCCTGCTGCAACGGAAGAAGCGAAACCGATGGGGCCAGCCAGCTTTCCCAGCAAGCCAACCAGTACGATAGGCCAATGGCGAACCGGGTCGCGAGAAGCAATGGCGTAGCCAATGCCATAAACACCAACAATCATCCCAATGCATTGCCAGAATTCGGGATAGATTGGAAGAGGATTAAACCCCGTAGCGCGGAACAGGGTCATTGGGAAAAGTATGGCGAAGGCACCCCACGACAGATTATAGATCGCCGCGAATATTAGAACGCGTTTCATCCATTTCGGGACCACCAATGCTGCATTGGATCCAGAGCACACTTCGTTTTTACGTTCTGCAATCACGACGTCTTCCAATGCTCAAACAGCGAAACAGGTCACATCTAATTAAGACTTATAGCCCGTTCAGGCTAGTTGACGATAGAAGGCAGTCGTGGAATTTTCCGCTGTCGAATAATATCCTCGGGACAAGCAGCTAGGCCGATGCCATTTCGGGCTCAAGCTCGTCAAACAGGTCCCGAAGTTTCTCAACGGCAACTATCTGCAGTTGACGGACTCGTTCTTTGGAAAGACCCATTTCTGATGAAAGCTCTCGAAGCGTTTTCACCACACCGTCCGCACAAAGGCCAAACCGCGCGGTCACTATCAGATGTTCACGTTCGTTCAGACGTTCGGCCATGAGCCCAATGAGCGACGTCATGCGTTGTTCCTCTTTGATCCACTCATTAATGGAGGTGTCAGACTCTGCATTGGGTATTTCGCTGAGGACTTCAACGGACGATTTGAACTCCATTGTGTTTCGTCTTTGCCGACGTTGAGTGTACCTGTAAAAGTGTCGCTGTATCGAATGTGTTGCGTAAGTGCTGAAACGAAATCCGCGTGAAAAATCAAACTTGCCGATGGCCTTCAGCAAAATCTCATTACCTTCACTCATCAGTTCATCGAAGTCGCAGACTGATGTGCAGAATTTCCGTGCAATTGAGATCACAAGTCGCAAATTGCACTCTGCGATATGATTGCGAACAGCGTCTGCGTCTTGAAGCAGGTCCTGAATATCGGGTCGAAAAGTCTTCTTTGCTTTCTTGCTAAGCAAGCTAATGCGCGCTTGATCAGCCTGGTACTTAAGATAGTTCATCTTCCGAAACAGGAACGATTCACCCTCCGGAGACAGTAAAGGAAGTCCCCTGAGTGATTCATAATCTCCGGTCTCCGCCGACTCGCCCGCACGCGAGTTGTTGTCAGCGTAAATAGATGAACCTAGGGGAAGTGACAACGCTTCGTCTTCGCTTAACGATTCAAACGAGTCATGTGCTAGATAAAATATGGGTTCGTCTGTGACGATTCGAGAAGACTTTTTATTGACGTTTTGTGTAGCATTCATCCTATTGGCATCCGTAGTCGCGGTCGAAGCCGCAGGGAGACAAGTAGTCCTTATCCACGGCTTTATTGTCTGTATTCAGATGGCTTTGTTAACACATGAAACGTGCAAAACGTCCATGTTGTGTGTTTCGATTCATAATAAAGTTTTGTTCGACAGCTAAAACGTTCAAGTTGAGAAGTGCATGGCTTGTGTTCTCAGGGACTCTCGATCGCCACCCCTGGTGGTTGTTACAGCGGATGTCTAGGTTGGGTTATGCGTTGGCCGTTCTTTACGGAATATGGCGAATAAGCGTAGTTGTTAGGATTAGGGCTTTGGGTTAAATCGCAGATTCAATTAGACCTGCGGAGATGCGTTGTTTAGTGAAGTTTGGTTGAGTTTTGCGCCGAAACATTGTGTAACGGACGCTCGCAGCAATCATCCTCACAGACTGCTGTTTCCTGCCTTTCAAAGCAGAGGCCACCGCTTTCAACATGCCTGTTTGAATCTGGCACGTCGCCGCCAGTGAAACTGCATCGCCATCCATACCTTAGCCAGGGTTTACAAATGCCACGCTCCGCAACAGCGTTAGGAATAAACAATGACATCCAAAATTTCTCAATCAGTGCAGGTCTTTCCGACCATTGGCTTTCCGATCCTGTTCAGCTCGCGAACTGGCAAGTGCAGCTTGTTGACAGCTGCCACGCGATCAATCAGCAATTAAAGGATATTCGAAACGAACTTACAGCAGATCATGATCCTGATACCGAGGTTGCGTCGTTTCCGTTTCGTGCGGTGTATGGCGAAAGAAGTCTTCAGACATTGTCATAGCGTTCTACTTTTCTCTGCCGAGTACACATAACGTATGTTATGGGCGATTCAATGCTTGGCCGCGAAGTGGCGTGCACCTGTTTTCTGTACCACGGTTATGAGAGTCAGTTTGGGTTAAGGCTGACCGCAGGTGTGGGGCCGTTTTCTGCTTCTGGAGCGCACGCGAAAGAAGCAGAAAACGGCCGGGCGAATTCGACAGGAGTCTGGTCGCCAAGTGAACTGTGCGG
>JBDNFN010000192.1:0-5270 GCA_041689795.1 Fuerstiella sp.
ATCACCTGACGAGCTTCGGCAAGACTCCAGAATAACTCTCATGCCAGGCACTCGTCGCGGAAACGACTGTGGAACCGGCTGTGGAACCGGCTGTGGAAACTCTCCACGTAGCCGTTCTGCCACGGAGTGCCCGGTTCGATGTACGATGTCCCCACTTCGATGAAATCGAGAAACGAACGTACGCAATGGCTGATAAATTCAGGGCCGTTGTCGCTGCGAATAAACTCTGGCACGCCACGAGTCACAAACAAATCTCGCAGCAGGAACACCAGATCAACGAGCGTACACGGCAGCAGAATATCAGAATTGGATGTCTGCGGCAGGGCTCGAAGTGGGAGAGCCAGTGGAAACGCTGATACACTGCCACGTCATTTGCGGAAAGAAATCGTAACGCAAGACGGTATGTTCGAGGATGGATGAATCGCTACGAACTCAGGCACGCAAGGTTACACGCGCACACAAGCTTCAGTTCCGTGCTTATCCCGCAACCAGATTCCGGATTAAGCACGGAACTATTTCAGGAGTCGTACATAGGTCAGATTTTCAGCCGACATCACGTAGCACCCGAAACCGTAGCACTGACCAACGCATCGTTGACGTTCCGCGAGGATGCGGAGCTACGAATTCTTCACTAGAATTTTCGCGACTGTAGTCAGCGCCGCGTCAATCTGGTCTGTCGTGTGCCTGATTGTCAGCGAAAATCTTAACCTTGCGGTTCCGTCCGGAACAGTCGGCGGACGAATGGCGGGCACGAAGAATCCAGCCTCTTCCAGTCGCTTCGACACCGCCACAGTTTTCGAATCGTCCTTGACCAGCACCGGGACAATCGGAGCCACCCCGGCGCTGACTGTTTCCAGCGAAAGTTCGCCGATGCGACGATGAGCGAAACGGGTTAGTTGCGCCAACTGCAGTCGCCGCTGCGGTTCTGTCTGAATAATACGCACGGATTCCAGCATCGCCGCGCAAATGCCGGGGGGCAGCGCCGTGGAAAAAAACTGGGTTCTGGCCGTGTTGCGAAGCCATTCGATGGTTGCCTGCTGGCCAACGGCAAAGCCTCCGATGCCGCCCATCGCTTTGCTCATGGTTCCAATGCGAACCAGAATGCGTTCTTCGACGTTGCAGAAATCGCTGGCTCCCCGTCCATGATCGCCCAGAATACCGGTGCCATGAGCTTCGTCGACAATCACCTGGCAGTCGTTACTTTCTGCGATTCGGCACAGTTCAATCATCGACGGAATACAGCCATCCATGCTGTAAACGCCGTCGGTGACGATAAAGACCTGTTCGAACTTTCGCCGTCGTCGAATAATCGCGTCCTCCAGTTCTGTCAGGCGGTCTCGTCGATAGACATAGAACTGTCCGGCACTCGACCTGGCCGCGTCTAACAGACTGGCGTGGTTCTCGCGGTCACAGAAAATGGCATCGTTGGTTTCAACCAGACTTCCAAGTACTCCCAGGTTTGCGGCGTAACCGGTCGGAAACAGGATGGCGGCTTCTGTGCCTTCGAATTCGGCCAACGCTTCCTCAAGTCGATGGTGCCACGTGCTGCGACCGGCCACCAAAGCACTGGCTGTTGCTCCAAGTTGCTGCCGAAACGCGTCCTGTACGCCCTGTGGCTGAGAAACTTCGTGAGCCAGGTTGAGATAATCGTTGCCGCCGAAATTTACGAGTTGTCGCCCATTCAGCAGACACGTGCCGTCAGGTAGTGAATCGACCGTTTGGGCAAACCGGCGCTGACCACGCTGTTCTAATAACTGCAGGTTTTTCGCCAGACGCTTGTGAAAGCTGTCCAAGGTCATTCAAACCGCCATTCCGGTTGTTTCGTATCAAATCCACGGCACGTTGCGGTGTTGGCCATTGTCGTGTCGAACAACTGAAACTTCTTTATTGCTGTGTTATCGAGATTTGGCAATTCAACCAGCAGGCCCGATGTGAAGCGACTCACGAAGCCTCGATCACCGCTGACCGGACCTTCGTAGTCCAGATACATCAGGCGATGATATGGCAGAACCTCCGCTGGAAGCCAAACGTTAGCTTCAGGACATCGCAACAGTCGCCAAGTGGCCAGAACATCCCCTTGCTGAATCAGCAGATCCCAATGCAGAAACGGATGATCGTGTTCCAGAATGGTGAAACGAAGGCGGTGACTAGCGGACATCGAAAATCAGTAAGGGGCTAGACAAGTTCGTGAATAGGATCGCGATGATCGATTAGAAACTGAGGTCGACCGGTGGGATCACTAATCGTAGTCGTCATCGGATCAATGCCGAGATTGTGGTAGGTCGTGGCGATAATTTCCTGCACGTGCACCGGGCGTTCGACTGCCCGTTCACCCAAACGATTGGTGCTACCGATGGCTTGACCAGTTTTCATTCCGCCACCGGCCATTAGAGCACAACTGACTTGGGGCCAATGGTCGCGTCCGGCATTGGCGTTGATTCGTGGTGTTCTTCCGAATTCGCCCCAAACCAAAACTGTGACGTCGTTCAGCATGCCGCGTTCCTCCAGATCTTCCACCAGCGCACTGACGGCCTGATCCAGCTTTCCGCCATGATCTCGTACCAGATCAAAGTTCGCCCCATGACTGTCCCATCGCCCAAACGACAATGTGACTGACCGGACCCCGGCTTCTACAAGGCGACGAGCCATCAGCAGATGGTCGTTGCATGTCGGAGCACCATCATATTGATATTTGTATGGCTTACCGTCGCCGTATCGTTCGCGAACTTCCTTGGGTTCTTTGGAAACATCCAGAGCATCCGCAAGCTGACTGGATGTCAGCACACCGAATGCTGCCTGCGTAAATGAATCCACGCCTTCCATCACTCCCGACGCATCGACGCTGCTTTTGACGGTGTCCAGGCTGGTCAGAAGCTGTTCGCGGTTGTTGAGGCGATCCAGTGTGATTCCGTTCAAAACCAGATCGTCCATGCCGTTGCCATTCGGCTGAAACGCCTGATTGGCTGTTCCCAGAAAGCCGGCCGCGCCTGGTTCTGACCAAGGCACGTGACTGGTTCGAGCAGCCAACGCTACCGAAGCCGGAATAGATGGCGACGTCGGCCCTTTCAATTTAGAAAGTACGCTGCCCACACTAGGACGTCCGCCAATTGATGACAGGCTGTTTCGTTCCCAGCCGCTGAAACATTGAAACGCATCATGTCCCCCCGAACAGCCTACAACTGATCTAATAACAACCAGCTTGTCCATGATGCTGGCTAGTTTTGGAAAGCATTCGCCAATCTGAATGCCAGGTACAGCGGTACTGATCGGGCCAAATTCACCGCGAATTTCTGCAGGTGCTTCTGTCTTGATGTCCCACATGTCCTGATGAGGCGGACCACCTCCCAGAAAAATATTGATCACAGATTTGTTGGAATTGCGGCGCGGAGAAATCGCGTCGGCACGCAGCAAATCGGCAAGCGTGAAGCCTCCGAGTGCCCCCGTGGCCAGTCCGCCGATTTTCAGAAAGCTGCGGCGTGATACACCATCGCAGTAACGCGACTTTTGTCCAAGAATTGTCAGCATGTCGTTACCTCATAGGTTCGAGGTTTTGGCAACAGAAGGATTGAGCTGCCGGAAGGTGGGATATGTTTGACTGGATTAACTTGTTCGCAGAAACATGGCTCGCTGCGAAATCGGTTGATCGTTTATGTTATCGTCACTAACGAGTATAACAGTCAAGTCAGCTGTCGACTTGCCGGAAAACCCTTCATAGTTGGCGGTTATGAAAATCCGCCCAATTAATAAGATTAGGCGGTAAAACGCAGTGCGTCAAGAATATCAGGGACCGCCAGTACATTGTCTCTGTGAATTTGACTGCATATTGGGGCCTGTTGGCACAATCAGTCGCATATTAATTTTATTTTGCGGACATCTGCCTGATTTCTGGCGTGTCGCGGGCAGTTCGAGCCATTTGCTGCAACGAAAGTCAAAATGCTGGAAATTGATAACATTGGTTGTTTTCAAGGCTGGCTAAGTTCAATGCCGGCTCGCTGCCCTGCCGCACTTCAGAATCTGGATCTTCGCCCATGGTCTGAGCAACTGCAGCAACACACTTTCGCCGGGTCCGTTTTTCTTGGCTGCGAACTCGACACAGAAAGCACAGGCATCATTGCGGCATCGGGGGGAATCATTATTCCCAACCTCAACGAATTCCACTTTCGGTTACATAGATCTCGCCTGTATTCGCCGGAAGAAATCTTTGCCGGCTTCGATCCCTCCGACCCAAACGGCTACCGGAAGACATTCGACTACAGGGTCTATCTGCAGTACGTGCAACAGGGCAAACGTGGAACACGAATTAATGTAAGTCTTGCGCGAGCTCTGCATGATCATTCGATCACCGATGCTCTTGATGAACTTGTCAAAGGACGCAAGGTTGTTGCAGTGATGGGCGGACACGCTATGGAACGTGGCGAACCGTGCTATACAAAGCTGGCCATGATTGCTCGCACACTGACTCGGGAACATTTTCTGGTCGCCACAGGAGGCGGACCCGGCGCGATGGAGGCGGCTCATCTGGGCGCGTTTTTCGCAACTCGTGAAGATTCTGAACTTCTAGCTGCGATCGATATTCTGAAAGTTCGCCCGGCGGGCGGCGAACCCGAAAAGGAATACGCCGACGCCGACTGGCTGCATCGAGCGATGAAGGTCCGCGAACAGTTTCCGGTTCCCGAAGGTGAGCTTCGCAGGTGTACAAGTGTTGGTGTTCCCACATGGTTCTACGGTCACGAACCACCAGCACCGTTTTCAACACATATTGCCAAGTACTTCGCAAACAGCATTCGAGAAGACGGCCTTTTGGAAATTGCTCGACACGGAATTGTCTTCGCCCCGGGCAGCGCGGGGACGACTCAGGAAATTTTCCAGGACGCGGCTCAAAATCATTACGGTACGGTGGGAGTTGTCTCGCCCATGATTCTGTTTGGCGTTGACCATTGGACAAACGTACGGCCAGTCTGGCCACTGCTAACCGCCGTCTCGACAGGCAAGCCATATGGAGACCTGATTGCTCTGACTGACGACAGCGGCAGAGTGCTGGAACTGCTTCGTAAATACGACCCGCGAAAACACGTCGTGTAAAGCCATCACGCTGAACGGTCCCTGGGTCCAACAAGCAACACTGATGACCTACGCGTGGTGATCGTGTTCCGCATTCGGGGTACGGTATTCGTGGCGAACGATTTGCGGGCCTAGTTGGAAAATAGCAGGCGCTCGACTACAACACATCGCGAGTTTGTGTTGTACAGCCCGAAACTTTGCTGTCGCAT
>JBDNFN010000193.1:0-17002 GCA_041689795.1 Fuerstiella sp.
AAAACCAGCATCCGCCAGCAAACGGCAGTTCTGGTCGAATTCGGCTTCAACGAGGTTGTCAAACGGGGGGAATATCATAGAAACCGCTCAGTTTTGGCGGATTAAAGGCTTCGGGATGAACTTATCTAAGTTTTACGCCTGCAGGTAATCAGTGCATCGCGAAGCCGGATTAGAACACCGAGGCGACATCGCACAGCTGAGCGTTTCCGAAGCGGACCAGGGATTTGCCTGCCGACTACCGCATTTTGAAGTGGTTGTGAGGAAACTCGGGAGACACTCTGGTTCGAGGCAACGAATTTACCGAATTGTCAAGCCGATTCAGGCTTTAAAGAGATTCTACTGCTTTAATGCGTCAAAATCAGTGAGCCATGCAGTTTCCAAAGTGCGGGACTTTTTAATTATCTCAGTACTTCTGGAGTTCACGGCATTAATTTCTGCTCGTTGTCGCAGTTAACCTGCCGTTGCATGAACGTTAGCAGCAAATCTTTTTATCCACACTTCAATTCGACGAAGACTCATGACGGACCCAAGCCGAGACACACTGGAAACTTTCGATAATCCGTTTCCAGAACGCAACTACATCATCGAAACCATCCAGCCGGAATTTACCTCGCTGTGCCCCAAGACTGGGCATCCGGATTTTGGTACCCTGAAGATTATCTACATCGCGGACAAAGTGTGTTACGAACTGAAGTCACTGAAGTTATATCTGCAGGAATTCCGCAACCACGGAGCCTTCTACGAACGCGTCACCAATACGATTCTGGACGACCTTGTGGCTGTGACTCAGCCACGCTGGATGAAAATCGAAGCCGCATTTACGCCTCGCGGCGGAATTCAGACAACCGTGATCGTGGAACACGGTAAGAAACCCGAATAGTTGGGCAAATTAACCGTGTCGGTGACTATGGCGCTGATGCTTAAGTGTCCCTTAAAGTTCGATGCGCGGGAATTCGGTCCTGTGGTGTTGGCTGCTGTCGAAAAAAATGATGAACGATAAGTTCCTCACTCGCAGAAGAGGAGTCCAGTTCCGGACTTCGGCTGCAACGTTTGCCTGAACGTTCGGATTTCGGTGGCATGACTCGTCAGTTGGCTACCTGGACTTCGACGGGAAAACGGTGTGAACGAAAATCCAACGTCGCTCATGGCGGTTGATGGTTACTGTTTGTTCTGCTGATCGTTATTGTTGACAGACACTCCGTCGAGGCTTTCACGATTTCGGTCGCGTCCGTGAGACGAAAAGGCGGCACTCGTCTGGCAACGTTCAGCGAGCCGGACGCTTATTTTTTGAAGTTTGTTCTAGTTCAAACAGGGTAAAGACCAATGGCCAAAGCATGGGGCGGCCGCTTTCAGCAGGCTACGGATCCGCGAGTCGAAGCTTTTACCGAATCGATCAGCTTTGACAGTCGGTTGTTTGAAGTCGACGTCCTTGGTTCACAGGCTCACGCCACAATGCTGTCCAAAGTTGGGCTGATTACCGACGATGAACGAGATCTGATCTGCACAACTCTGGACGCGATCAAGGGCGAAATTGCCGCTGGAAACTTTCCGTTCAAAGCTGAACTGGAAGACATTCACATGCACATCGAAAGCGCGCTAATCGAACGCGTTGGCGATGTCGGACGCAAGTTACACACGGGCCGCAGTCGTAACGATCAGGTGTCAACCGACCTAAAGCTCTACGTTCGTGATGCCATCGATCAACTGGACGCACTGCTGCTGGATTGCCAATTGGCGTTTCTGGAACGCTGCGACAAAGATGCCGGCGTAATTTTGCCAGGCTACACGCACCTTCAGCGAGCTCAACCGGTTCAGGCGGCTCATTATTGGCTGGCGTATTGTGAGAAGTTTCATCGTGACCGCGATCGATTGGCGGATTGTCGCCGGCGTGCCAATGTCTCTCCTTTGGGGGCTGCGGCTCTGGCAGGATCGTCATTACCCATTGATCGTCACATGACAGCGGATCTATTGGGCTTTGATTCCGTGGCAGGTAACAGTCTTGATGTCAGCAGCGATCGCGACTATCTAGCTGAGTTCGTGTTCGGTATGTCATTGATTTCGGCTCATCTGTGCACCTGGTGTGAAGAATGGATTATTTGGTTCACAACCGAATTTGGCTTCATCAAATTGCCTGATGCTTACACGACTGGTTCGTCCATCATGCCTCAAAAACGTAACCCAGACGTTCTTGAGCTGATTCGCGGCAAGAGTGCCCGCGTGATGGCCGCTGTGCCGCAGTTGCTAATTCTGATGAAGAGTCTGCCGATGGCCTACAACCGTGACCTGCAAGAAGACAAGCTGGCCATGTTTACCGCGTTCGACACCATTAAGGCCTGTCTGGAACTGACGCCCGCGATTGTTGTCGGAGCCGAATTGCAACGTGATCAGATTGCTTCTCGAATTGAAGATGGGTTTCTGGATGCAACAGCTCTGATGGAATACCTGATTAAAAAAGGTGTTCCTATGAGAACCGGGCACGGAACGGTTGGAGCTTTGGTAGCCAAGTGCGAAGGCGAAAAACGACGGCTGAAAGATTTGTCTCTGGAAGAGCTAAAGGCGGCTTGTGATCTAATCACTGATGACGTGTATTCGGTATTGGGCACAGAAAACGCAATGAAGGCGTTGCAGACTTTCGGTTCCGGAGGCGAACAGCCTGTTGCGGACCGTGTGGCTCATTGGAAAAAGACACTCGGTGTCTGAACTGACGCTGGGATGCGGTATACGTCGGACTGGCGACGCTGTTCCATTAGATTCTGCATTTTCACGCATTATTGATTGGCAGCGATAATTCCGCCGACGGCGGCAATTCCCAGCAGCACGGCAAAGGCGATTTTCCAGGCGCTGTATGGTCGCTCTCCCTGGACTTCGCCACTGGCGGCATTGATAAACACCTGAAACGTCTTGTCGCCATATTGGTAGGCGAGCAGCCAGACCGGCAGCAACAGGTGTTTGTATGTGATTGCTTTGTAATGACTGTCAACGGACGTTACTCGCTGAGTGTCGCCGCCGATTCTTTGACGAGCTTCTTCGTGAATTGCGCTGTCGATGCGTTCTTTCGCTTCATGAAAGCACGGGTCGAGTTCGATGTCGTAGGTTCTGGCTAAAAAACCGGACAGCATTTGCTGGTTAAACGGAACGACTTTCAGCAAAGGCCATGGTTCCAGCGCCAACATAAACGGGCGATTCAATCCTGTGTTGGCGAGTACAAGAATGTCGTCGAACAATCGCTGAAACTTACCGCTGGCCGAATACCAGCGGGTGCGACGTTCGCGACGCCGATTCTTTCCCGAGCCCACTGTGACGTAATAGTACTCGCCTCGCTGGCCGGCGTAGGCAGTAAATGTAATTGAATCGAAAGTGAAGTAGGACAGATAAACGCCGTTGAAGTTTCCGTCAGCTCCCTGCTTGCGAAACCTGTTCGGAGCAAACCAGCGCGAATCTACCCATTGAGCCAGGTTTCGTTTTGCATGGTCCTTTTCGATCTGAAAAGGCAGGACGCCGTCTACCGGAATGCGGTCCTTTTCGCACTTGTGAGCTTTTTCAAGTTGAACGGGTGAATCGCAATAGGGGCAATGAGTGCTTGTAAGAGTGCCGACGAATTCGACATTTCCGCCACATGAATCGCAGCGAAGTTCGTTACGGGTTGTGCTGTCTCCGGCATGATCAGCATGTCCGCTGTCCAGTTTTTTCTGAGCAGCCTTCTGGCGCCACGTGCGAAGCCGTTCAAGCATGGACTCGTAGTCCTGCTCGGACACATCAGCATCTGCATCAAATTCAATCTGTTTCACATGACCGCAGAACTGACACGCCAGAACCTGGTCTCCGATGTGAAATTCGAGATCAGCGCCACAGGAATCGCACGGGAATATTCGTCCCTGACCTGAATCAAACGTCTGGCCGACGCTACCAGTGGAGGCGTCTTTCATTCTCAGATCAATTGGCCCATCGGGATCCCCCGGCACGCCGACTGGTAACGGCGGCACGTGATCGTTGTCTGGGAATTCAGAATTTGTTTCGTGCATGGACTTGCTGTTGCAGCGGAGGAAATCCGCAAATGCGCCCCCGAAACGTGGTGACAATCGTTCAGGTCATAAGACGATTGGAAAAAGACTTGACCGGGGCCGTGCCTCAGACCATTCGAGGTGACCTTCAGAAATGCTCCGCTGTCGCTCTCGAAAAATGCTTCCTGGGTTCAAAGTTCTAACCGGGCCTAAGCCCGGTTTTCTGAAAGCATTGCCGCTTACAATTTATTATTGTGCTGGTGGCGGAGGAGGTGGTGGGCTGTTGCCGAAGACTGACTGCAACTGTGGAACCTGGCCGGCTGCCATCCAGCCGGCCATTCCGTTTGTCCAGACCATTGTGTCGGCCTTGACTTCACCGGATTCAAAGCCCGTGGCAATTTGCTGAGGACTGAATGGCCCCTGAGTCTGCCCATTCACAGCAACGTGCCACTGCGTAGTTTGAGGCGGCGGTGGTGGAGCCATGCCCGGTGTTCCGCCCATCATGCCGGGCTGCATCATTCGTCCAGCCATCGCGAATCCAAGGCCGAGCCCCATGCCTTCGGCTGCTCCGCCACCGGATGGGTTTTCAGCAGCGGCTGTCATGGCCTGCCCCATCTGATATTGCTGGAACTTGTTCATGTCGCCGATTACGCCCATGCTTGTGCGAGTGTCGAGCGCTTTTTCGACGGCTTCCGGCATCGAAATATTGACGATGAACAGTTGAGGGATCTCAAGCCCGTATTCGTCGTCAATGCGTTCCTGCACCTCTTTGCGAAGTTTTTCGCCGAATTCACGATACTTGCTCGCCAGGTCCAGAGCTGCCACGTTGGCGCTGCCCAGCACTTCTGCAAATGTGCTGATGATGATTGAGCGCAGCAGTTCAGTGATTTCTTCTGCTTCAAAAACCTTGTCTGTGCCAACCAGTTCTTCCAGCAGAGCTTTGGGGTTAACAGCTTTCAAGGTATAGGTGCCGAATGCTCGAATTCGTATCGGTCCAAATTCCGGATCACGCAGCATGATCGGATTTGGTGTTCCCCATTTTAGATCCGTTATTTGCTTTGTGCTGACAAAGTAAACTTCGGCGCGAAACGGACTGTTGAAGCCATATTTCCAGCCCGCGATCGTACTTAGAATCGGCAGGTTGTCTGTCTTTAGTTCGTAATGACCAGGTTCGAAAACGTCCGCAATCTGGCCGCGATGCACGAAAACGGCGGTTTGTCCAGGACGGACAATCAGCTGGGCGCCGTTCTTGATTTCGTTCTGATAGCGAGGAAAACGCCACACGAGTGCGTGACGAGAATCGTCGACCCACTCAATGATGTCGACCAGTTCATTTCGAAGTTTTTCGAACAAACCCATTTTAGAAACTCCGGAGACTCGTTGTGAAAGAGGAGAGATGACTTCTCTAAATTCTGCTTCAACGTCAGCAAAACCACAGTGTAGGAACTGCGAAGGATTTTCAAACTCACTCGCGAGTTCGTCATGTTTATGTAGTGTCGCTGGTTGAACGCTCAGTTTATTGCAACGGATCACTTTTTTTGCGATCTAAGAGATCGCTGTCAGACGCCGAGTCATCTTTGATGCAGCAAATGCAACGTGAAGTATATGTTTACTTCACTGTGATATTCCTCACGTTGATATTACAGCTTCGCCCATTCAGGATCAGGTGCCCGAAATGTTCTCAATTCTCCGTTCATATCATGCAGCGAAATACTGGACGCGTGCAGGCACATCACCGGTTCGCCAACTTCCAGCGATCGGTTGCTGCCCGTCTGCTGGTCTGACTGGTAAGCCGGGTCGCCTACGATGGGGAATCCGAGATGCCACAGGTGCAATCGAATCTGATTGGTTCGTCCGGTTAATGGAGTGACTTTCAGTAAAGTTGTGCCGTCGGGCATAGTGGCCACGACTTCAAACTCTGTGTGAGCTTCCAAGCCTCCATTAGTGTCTACAAGCCGAAGCCCGTTTTCTGATGGAGTTGCTGAAATTGGGGCGCTGCATGCAAACGTTGAGTTTTGGGGTACGCCAATTATCTTCGCCAGGTAGATCTTGCTGACGGACCGGTTCTCAAACTGCGGCTGCACAATTCGAGCGATCTTTCGCTTGCGACACATAATTAGAACGCCGGAAGTATTCGCGTCCAGACGATGAACCAACAGTGGGGCTTCAGGCCGATAAATCTCGTTGATAATGTACTGCAACGTGTTGCGGTTGAACCGTCCGGAAGGGTGTAGCGGCAGTGGGGCGGGCTTGTTAACCACAATAAACTGATCGTCGTCAAAGATGATTTCAATAGCGCCGTTGACGTCTGGTTCTACAGTGCCCGGTTGTAGGTGTTCGAAGCGTTCTCCACCGCGCACGATTCGTTCGGCCGAAAGTGGGACCGATTCTTCAACTGACTTCATACGTCGTTTTCGACGACCGTAACGCTGGCCCGGTACGATTTCGGCATCCTGAATTTTTCGCTGCCATTCCTCCTGTGGAACCTGTGGGTGCCACCCGGACAGAAAAGCCAATAGCGAAAGGCCATCAAACTTTGCCGGGACATTCAGCGGTCGTTTATTGAAGTAAGGAGTGCTGCCGGGAAGAGGAGAAACGAAGGATTTGATCTCCGCATTTCGAACCCGCAGACGTTCCGCCATTTGTTCTTCCGGTTCGCGGTAGCATCGCGGGCAGGAAACTCCGGCAACGTATTTTGGTGACGATTGATCTTCCGGTGAAACAACTTCCTGGCAGATAAAACATTGTGTATGGTCGGTTTCGTTCAGCTGAGGGTCGACCGCTACGCGCTGATCGAAAACAAAACAATCGCCAGAGTAATGCGTGCCACCGCATTCTTCAAAATATTTCAGAATGCCACCTTCAAGCTGATAAACGTGTTTGAATCCTGCCTGCTCCATATAGGGACCTGCTTTCTCGCAGCGGATTCCACCAGTGCAAAACATAACCAGCGGCTCGTCCTTCATTGATTCCGGAAGCCTGCTGACGGCTTCAGGGAAGTCGCGAAAGTTATCGATGCCAGCAGGTATGGCATTTTTGAATGTTCCAACTTCGACTTCGTATTCGTTGCGAGTATCCAGCAAGTGAACCTTGCGACCTTCGTCCAGCCACTTCTTCAGTTCAACGGCGGGTAGCTTGGGCGAGGTTCGATGGATCGGATCAACACCTTCAATGCCAAATGCAATGATTTCGGACTTGATCTTAATCAGCATGCGGTTGAATGGCTGGTGATCGCTGATGCTTTCCTTTGTCTCAAGATCGGTGAACGCCGGATCGAGATGCACGGCCTCCAGAAATTCATCAATTTGCATTCGCTGTCCGGCGATGAATAGATTGATCCCTTCCGGGCTCAGAAGTATCGTGCCGCGCAAATCAAGTCGATCGACTAGTTCGCGCAGAGCGTCTCGTCGCTGCTGCAGGTCGTTCAAATCGAGAAATTTGTACCCCGCAATATTTATGAATTGGCAGCCATTGGCTTCAGAGGAAATAGTAGGCATGAAAATTTGCACGTAATGAAACTGAAACAGGTAAGTCTCGCCGACAGCGTAATCGCTATGAATTCGAGTCGCTGGCGACGACAACAGGCGGCTCTCTATTTTCTGTCGAGGATACCGGCGTTGTCCAGCGGAGCAAGAGTGGAAGCAGGATCAGATCGCCAAAAATTCCCCCAATCATCGACAGGCTTAGCAAAGCCCCAAAATACACCAGCGGAATGAATCGCGAGGCGGTTAACACAAGCAGTCCGGCGACGAGCGCCATATACGCGAAGACCAGAGCGCGACCTGCACTAGCGTGAGCAATATGCAGCGAATTCTGGACCGAGTTTGATTTCCGAGCACGCTCAAAGGCGGTGATGTAGTGAATCGTAGAATCGACCGTCAGCCCCATGGAAACGCTGGTTATCATGGCTGTGCCGATGTTGACCCGAACTCCGCTCCACCCCAGAATTCCCATGACAATGGCGACTGGGAAGATGTTTGGAAGCAGTGAAACAACGCCGATCCTGAGGCTTCGAAAGGCAATGGTCATGCATACCAGAATGCCGCATGTCGCCACAATAAAGCTCAGCAGTTGATCCTGCAGCAGGCTTTGAATTAGGTCCGCCAGCAACACAAACATTCCTGATGCTTCGGGGCGACTTGTCTGCTTGAACTGCGATTTGGCAAAAAAATCCCGTACGCAGCCGCGAATTCGCGAAATCTGCTGCAGCTTATCTTCACTGGGTTGCTGCTCTGCAGAACGCAGAACGATTCGCATACGATGGGCTTCTTCGTTATAGAAATTCCTTACCAGCAAAGGTTGCTTGCGTGCGATCTTCTGCAGTGCCTTTGTCGGGCCGAAGACGCGCGGAGGAAGGTCAGTGATGTCCGTCAACGACAGGATAGAAATGTCTTCGTCGCCTGCCGACATTTGACGAAGCTCGTCGGTTAAAAGTTGGACATCATTAAGAAAATCATCCGTTAGCTGTTCCGGCGTATCAAATGCAATTTCCCAACTGCCAGCGCCGCCTAGACGTGATTCGACAAATTTTAATGCCTGAACAATCGTTGAGGAGTCCTTGAAGTTCTTGCTGAAGTCAGTTTCGACTGTCAGCATTAGGACTCCGGGAATCGCAAACGCAAACATCAGGAAACAGATCACTCCGGTCAGAATCGGTCTGCGTTCCACGCTGCGGGCGCTGATGTGCAGGGCTCGGTCCAGCCAGTGTTCGAGCGGAACCTGGGCAGGTGGAGTTAATCGAGAACCTGATCCGAGCGTTGCTGGAAAGACAATCATGCAGCCGATGAGAACAACGGCGGTGCCAAGGCACATCATGATTGAGAAGCTGCGGACGGGTGTAATCTGGCTGACCAGCAGTGAGCCAAAGCCAACGGCTGTCGTTACACAAGTCCAGAAAATCGGAGCTCCCATTTCAGAAAGTGTTTGACGGGTGGCTGCCAGAATCTTTGCCTTGTGCTGATGAGCAGTTTCCAGCGGTGCAACACCCTGTTCTTTACGAATGTCTCGATAGTGCACAATGATATGCATACATGTGGCAATGCCAATGACAGTCACCAGCGAGTTCAGCATTGAACTCACCATGCTCAATTCCGCGCCAGCCAGTGATAGCAGAGCTCGGGTTGCCACCACTGAGCCCAGCACCAGCCCAACCGGTGCCAGCATCCAGCGGAAGCCTCTAAACATTGTTAACAGTACAAGTGACAGAATGCTAAGCGAAACGAGAAACAGAACCTGTCCGTCTTCTTCCACCATTTGAAACATGTCAAAGACCTGCACCGGCTCACCGGCGACGGCAACTTCGCCATCCATCGAAGCTGCTATGGTTCGGATTTCTGAGAGCGTCGTCGCGCGAGATTCGCTGACTTCATTTTGAGGTCGAAGTTCCAGAAGAATTCCCGTTGTTAGACCGTCCTGTCCCACCAGCGTACCTTCGAACAGCCGAAGCATGGCGCGGCGTGATGGTTTGAATCGCGGTGCTGCATCCAGAAGGTCTGCGAGATGTTGTGTCTTTTCCGGATTAACACCGGCGATTTGATTCAGGCGACCAGTGACTTCACGAATTTTTTCTGCAACAGCGTCATCGACAGTTAGCAGCACGTCTATTTCAAGTGTCTCGGAAAGCGACTGTGGCAACTGTCCGTCGGGCATCGCGAACAGGCGATCTTCTGTCCAGGCGACAATCACAAATTCGTTGCCACCGAATTCCCGCCGATTCCTTTGTAGAAGCAGCAGGTCGGGATTGTCGTCCGCAAAGAAAGATTCGATTCGCTGATCGAACTTCAGTTGATCCGAAACCGGGATCGCAGCCACCACAATGGCAGCGACACCGAACAGGAGTAGATTTCTTAGCGAAACAAGCGTCTTCATGGTGGGAAGAGGTGCTGCCAAAAGGAAACGATCGTTTGAGGATTCATGTCCGCCAAAACGGCGTTTTGAAACGCGTTGGATATCGAAATGCCGTTCGGTCGGCTACCCACGCCTAAGGATTCCCTGGAATCAGTAGGGAATACTCGACGGCGAAAGTTTGGAGAGCAATTGTAGTGACGATTCCTGTTCTAGCAGTTGTGTTGAATTTTCAGAAGCCACCGGTGGTGACAATGCAGCCGCATTATAAGCGCTGTAATCGACAGACTCGGCACAGACGGTCGTCCAACATGGCTGAAAATGTTGACTGGATACAACATTCCTGCATGTTTGAACCGTCAGACACCTCAGACATGACCTAGCTTTACTTTGAAGGAGCTCTGCGCGGATCGTCTTCCAATCCGTCGGCGGCATTAAAAAGTAGAAAAATCGGAGTAAGTAATGGTAGCCCTGCCAAAATCACGCTCAAACTCAAACGACTTTGAAGCACTCAAAGAACATATCCACGGCAAGCTGGTCGAAAAACTCGACCTGACTCGCATTTCGGAGCTTGAAGGTGATTCCCTTCGACGCGAAATTCGTGTTGTTGTCGAACATCTGTGTGATACAGAAAACCCGTTGCTGAACCGCTCTGAACGAGAGCGACTTGTGGAAGAAGTTCTTGACGAAGCGTTCGGCTTCGGGCCATTGGAACTTCTTCTGAAAGAAGAGGGCGTTGCGGATATTATGATCAACGGCCCGAAGAATGTCTTTCTTGAAAAGAACGGACGCATCATTAAATCGGATGTGACGTTTCGAGACAACGATCACCTGCTGCAGATTCTCGACCGTATCGTTTCCAAGGTTGGTCGACGCGTGGACGAAACTTCACCGATGGTGGATGCTCGACTGCCGGACGGTTCCCGACTGAACGCCATCATTCCACCTTTGGCACTTGATGGACCGTCAATCACGATTCGACGGTTCGGCTCGAATCCGCTGACTCTGGAAGACCTGCTGAAATTCGGAGCCTTCACGCCTGAAATGGTGATGTTTATGGAAGGCTGCATGAAGGCCCGCCTGAATGTGATCATCAGCGGTGGTACCGGTTCTGGTAAGACGACACTGCTGAATACTCTGTCGAGTTTCATTTCCAACGAAAATCGAATCATCACGATTGAAGATGCGGCGGAAATTCAACTGCAACAGGAGCACGTTCTTCGGCTGGAAACACGCCCGGCAAACATCGAAGGCAAGGGTATGGTGACAGCCACTGACCTTGTGAAAAACGCACTGCGTATGCGTCCGGACCGAATTATCATCGGCGAGTGTCGTGGGGGCGAAGCGCTGGACATGCTGCAGGCGATGAATACCGGTCACGATGGTTCATTAACGACCGTCCATGCGAACACGCCTCGCGATGCGATTTCTCGTATTGAGACGCTGGTCAATATGAGCGGAATCGACCTGCCGATGGCCTCGGTTAGAAAACAGATTGCGTCGGCCGTTCATCTGGTCATTCAGGCCAGTCGGCTGCAGGGCGGGCCTCGAAAAGTAACGTACATCACAGAAATTGTGGGTATGGAAGGCGATACTATCGTGATGCAGGACATATTCCGGTTTGTCCAGGAAGGCATTGACAGCAACGGTAAAGCAACGGGGCACTTCATGTCGACCGGGGTTCGGCCGAAGTGTATCGAGCATCTTGAATCATCCGGCGTCAAGTTGCCGCCAAGTATTTTTGCGGAACGTCATCTGCGTTCAATGTAGTCGGTTTTTGATGACGCCATAAGATTGCTGGCATTGCAGTTTTGTGGTGGTTATCGCAACACAGACCACAGGAAACTGACGGTTTGGGCGAGTGCCGGCGTCAGGCATAAGAGTTGATCTTCAGACACAAGAAACATCTTGCTCGCATTTGATTGTTGAACGCGGATGTCTCGGAATTCGTTTTCCGGAAAGTGGATATAATGGATCCTGTTTTCATTATCATGTTGGCGGCCTTCCTCGGAATGATCGCGCTGGTATTCGGCGTAGGCAACATCATTAAGGGCAGACGTTCGTCTCAGGCTGAATCTCGTCTTGCGGCGTTTACCGGCGTCAGTACGTCTGTCGGTTCACAGATTGCAGATGAAATTGTCCGTGACGGACTTACATCTGCATCGGGGTTAGTTGGTAAGATAATCGGCCGCTTCAAGAACCTGCCGATGTTTTTTCAACAGGCTGAATCACCTTTGAAGCTGGAACCGTTTCTTTTGCTATGTGCCGGAATGGGAGCGTTTGGCGCATTGGTAACTGTCATTATTCGGTCTCCACCAGCACTAATTCCGGTTGGTGCAGCCTGTGGAACTGCAGCTCCCTGGCTATGGCTGTGGTGGCGACGCCGAAGTCGATTTAAGAAGTTTGAAAGTCAGTTATCGAATGCACTCGACCTGATGGGGCGAGCGTTGAGATCCGGCCATAGTCTGTCATCCGCCTTGCAGGTTGTATCCAGCGAAATGCCAGCGCCGATTTCGAAGGAATTTCAGAAGGTTCACGAAGAACAGAATCTGGGGGTTCCCATCGACCAGGCTTTGAAGAACATGCTTAAACGTGTTCCCAATATGGACGTTCAGTTCTTTGTAATTGCGGTCTGCATTCAACGTCAGTGCGGCGGTGACCTAGCCGAAATTCTAAACAAAATTGGTGGACTAGTTCGTGAACGCTTCAAAATTCTGGGACAGGTCAGGGCTTTGACAGGCGAAGGTCGAATTAGCGGAATCGTGCTGATGGCTTTGCCGCCAGTTCTGTTCGCTGCTGTTTACTATCTGAATCCAGACTACGTGATGATTTTGTTTGAACGTGAAGAGGGTCGAAAGATGCTGTTCGCCACAGGCTTCCTGCAGATTCTGGGCGCGATCTGCATCAAGAAGATTATCGACATCAAGGTCTGATTTCGCAATCTGCTGACCTAATACAAGTTTCTAAAACACTCAATGTCTTCCCGTCCGGGAGTTTGATCTTATGGCACCTGAAATCACTATCCCAATTGCAGCATTCTGTGCGATCGCCTGCGTAGCGTGGGTGTTGTTGAATCTGGTTACCGGAAAGAAGTCTCGTGCCTCGCAGCGACTTGATGAACTGCGAGATCCAAGGTCACGAAAACGCCGCGAGGAAGAATCTGGCTCGGTAAAGAGCGTACTCGAGAAGGCCGCACCTGCTCTTTCCAACGTTTTGAAACCGAAGACTGAGGCAGAACAAAGCAAGCTTAAGATTCGACTGGGTAATGCCGGTTTCTCAAGCCCTAATGCACCTCGGAACTTTCTGGCTTTAAAGTTCGTCGGGTTTATGATGGGAATTCTTTTCGGAGCCATTTACGGTTTTGCAAATATGGGGGCAAACAGCAATTCCTGGATGTCACTGGTGATTGGTGCCGGAGCCGGGTTTTATATTCCTGAAGCCATTCTGACGCTGATGAAGATGTCACGACAGCAAAAGATCTTCCTGCAACTGCCTGACGCGCTGGACCTGTTGGTTGTTTGCGTTGAAGCTGGACTTGGACTCGACGCTGCAATGCGACGAGTTTCGGATGAACTTGCAAACGGTGCTCCGGAAGTCTGCCAGGAACTGGCGACGGCCAATATGCAGTTGCAAATGGGAAAGCATCGTCGTGACGTTCTTCACGATCTGGGGATCCGCACCGGCTTAGACGATATGCGAGCGTTGGCCGCGATTCTGATTCAGGCCGACCGTTTCGGTTCTTCGATCGCTCAGGCTCTGCGGGTTCAGTCGGACAGTATGAGAACGAAGCGGCGTCAGATGGCCGAAGAAAAAGCTCAGGGTGCAGCCGTGAAGATGATCTTCCCACTGGTACTGTTCATCTTTCCAGGGATCTTCGTGATTCTGGTAGGCCCCGCCGGCATCCAGTTGATGGACAATATTGTCAATAAGTAATCGCAAATGCCGTCGAATACATCTGAGCTTCCGTTGATCAATTTCTGATCAGCGGAAGCTTTTTTCGTAACCGGACAACCGTCTTTATTCTATGTGCGGCCAGTGCAATGCACCATCTGGGATGACTGCAACTATTTCCGAGCTCAATGGTCCGGATGTTGAACCACCTTCTGTCAGCCCGTAGCGTGCAGTAATTGCCTGCACGCTCAACGCCGCATCGACTAGAACCACCACATGTTTCTCTGGACGAATTCAACAACGTCGCCGAACAGCCGAAATGCGAGTGAGGATTCTCCACAATAAATTCGGGTCGTGACTTCGGTACCAATCTGCTGAACGGGAATCTTGGCATCTTTCACTGCAACGCCAACCAGTTCGAAGGCGGTGCCAAGTTCAGGATCGATCGTGGAACGCGTCGCAATGGTTGTTAGACGACATTTGAACTTTGATTCAGGCAGACTGACAACGGTGAACTCACCTTCAAGCTGACCATCTTTTCCATCGGCAAGCTGCTCTGATCGCGCGCGGTTGATGTGCCCCATTCGCTTTTCTTCGACTAATAGCTCCATGTGCCATTCGCCCTTTTCGTTCATTACATCGAACAGGTGATCACCTTGCTGGACGGGTCTGTCCTTCAGGATATCCAACCGCTTAAAGTCAGGAATGATTCCGGTTGCCGGGGCGATCACCTTGAGTTTCTTTTCGCGTCGATCCAACAACTTGTGAAGTTGTTCATCAGCAATCTTTAAGTCCGATTCTGTAGTGATTAGCTCGATGTCCAAACGGTGTGCTTCCTGAGCGTCTGCTTCATCGTTGCCGATACTGCGACGTGTTCGTTCTGCCTGATCTTTGTGGCGTCTATGCTTTTCGCGTTCAGCAATCGCGCCCTTGATTTCTGTGTTAAGTTCGTCGTTTTCGAGTATAAGAATTACGTCGCCTTTCTTAACTCGAAAATCTCCAAACTCATCCGGCTTTACGACGATGTCTATGATTTCACCGTCCCATAATGCGAACACCGCATGTTGTTCAACGGGCATCAGTTTGCCGTCGGCTTCAACCGGATAGGGAACCCTGATTAAAGCCAACGCTGCCACGATTCCACCGATCAGCAGCAAAACGCACGTGGTGATGGCCAGTTTTCGGCCCTGAAACCATTCAAGTCCGCTGCCCATCAGCTTGAAGATCGACTTGCCGAAGATTCTGCCGTGCGTTCGCGAATTCCACAAAGCTGCTCCGATGTGGTCGGCCAACAGTTCAGCTCGCTGTTCCAGTTGTGGAGCTGGTTCTGACTCCCCAACCTGTTCAACAACGATGCAGCCGACTGCTTTGGGGCGTTTCAGTTTTCGTTTTTGTTCCGCTTCCTCGCCCTGGTCTCGTACCAACACCTCGTTTGGAAACAACGGGACAATCATGATCATTCGCGACCCGCTTTCCTGTACAAAATTGGCAAGCGGTTTTTCAACCTGCGGCGCGAGGCCTTCGATCTTGCCTGCGTACAGAAGCGTTTCGCCGGAATCAATCACTTTGCGAGCAAGTTTAGACATCGCCTGAATCAGGTTCGCTCGAGCGTTTACAGAAGACTGTCCGCTGACCGCGCGGATTTTCACGCTGCGGCCCTTCTTTGTGACAATACTAAGTCGGTCGCAGCTAAGCAGCGGTCGTCCATCGCTGGCGGCAGCATCGGCTACTTCCTGCTCATCAAGAGAACGCTGGATGCGCAATGTGAATTGTTCAAAGTCTGTCCAGAACTTGCTTTTCAGATCGTCCGTCATTGAAGCGTTGCGGCGTTTGCCTTCGATGTATCGAGAAGCATATCCGCACATCTGCTCCAGAAACTGCATATAACCTGAACGAGCTTTGTCCGGGACCTGAGCGCGCTGGAACAGCTGGACAACTCCCACACAATCTTTTTCTTTGTGCAGGGCAGACAATACCATCACATGTTCAGTGGGCAGTTCAACGCCCTGTCCGTGGACCAGAGTTTTGGCTTCTCCGGTTTGGAGAACATCGATCAGCAGCTTTTCATTGGTTTGAATGGCCCCCGGAATTTCCCTTAGCCCTGTTTGATCGAGATTAACTTCAGCGGCCAGGGTTAGCCGACTACCGCCTTCCAGCATCCAGACCGCGCCGGCTTTTGCTCCGATGGCCGTGACGACTCGCGTAAGAAATTCCTGGAAGAAAATGTTCGGCGGAACATCTTCGCCCGATAGCTTTTCCACTTCGCGAGCCAGTTGCATGACTTTTTCGCGGACGCGATTCAGGTTTTCTTCGGGAGCCCCACCTGGTTCAGACATCGTACTTCCGACCAATCGGCAATGCCGACAATGTGATTTCAATAACGATTCAGGTGGTTTCAGGGTGCGGACGCCCGCACCTTACTGCTAGCACCTTAGCAAAAGACGTTTCGGAAATTCATTTCCAACCGAAGTCTGGTGCAAACATCACTTTGCGCCGCAAAGCAATGTCGTTCGTCAGTTTGGCACAGAACTCCAGGTAGAGCAACATCGACCGCACTCGGGATGGCCGTTTTGCACATCGTTGAGCCGATCGGGCCCCTGAAATGGTGTACATCTGACGAAAGATCGGCAAGACAGGTTCACTTGGGCAGTTGGGTGTGTGATTTCCTGCCGGACAGAATGTGCAACCACAGGATTAATTCGAACTTGGACAATCTTGCGGACCGCCCCGGATCCGTTTCAGCCAGTCGCCTGCGGATCTAATTGTTGGACGCGGTTTGCCAATTTGGGGGCGTCTGGAATCGGCCGATCAGGCCGCTCCACGCGATTTGCTGCGAATGAAGCGGCTCTGAGTATCTTTTCCACGAATTGTTGTGCGGACCTTTGTTGCGCAGGAAAAATGCCGGAATACCTGATGCATCCGAGCTGTCATTTTGAGATGCGCTGCTGGGTTAAGCTTCCCAGCCATACTTCATGAAGTTCAGGCCATCTTCAGTGAGCTTAACTTCGGCCTGCGTCGCCCGGAGCTTATGAACGTTTTCGACGTTCAGGATTGAACACTGGCAGCCCGGCGCGGTCAAACGCTCGACGCCGTCAGCGTGACCTAGCAGCCTGTCCGGATACCTTCGGGTTACTGTAGAAAGTTGTGTTTGAGCGAGGTTGAAAGAGGCGGCGTATTTCGGGATGAATTGGTTTGCAAACAATAGACCAGATTCATTTTGAAAGGGACGCCACCCATGACTCAGAGTACCAATTTTCAAGCTGCTG
>JBDNFN010000194.1:0-15035 GCA_041689795.1 Fuerstiella sp.
GCAGCTCGTCGTTCTGCATCAGCGAACGCCGGAAGATGGAAAATGAGGCTGCATCAAATGCGGTTGGTGGCGTAAAAGACAGGGACCTTCCCTGGTCAATTGTTTCTACGCAGACAGATTCAGGAAAGGTCCAGCCGCCGAAAAGTTTAGCGATCAGGACGTTCAGCCAACATTCCGATTTCCTTCAACGCGGCCCCATCACAACAAATTCATGTCGCGGTCAACGCGAGCCATCACGCTGCGCAGATTCCAAACAAATTTCGCGGCAGTGCCATTCGTCTTAACACCTTATCTTATTGCCAGCCCCGGTACAGGTTGTAACATCGTCACGCATGAACCCAGTGAGTTCACACTGCCTCAGGCGAAAGCGGACTTAGAAACAGTGAATGGTCACAATCACAAGCCGCCCGTGAGAGCCTACTTTGGGTGCGAGGCAGGTATGTAAATTCGTTTGTTCCGGCACCTTATTAAAGATGGCCAGGTGCCGCTTTAATGGCGAAACGTTGGCTTGAGACCTGCGAAACGCACGCGGTAACGTAGCAAAGTAGTTATTATGGTGCGTCAATCGGCTGCGTCGATTTCGTCCTCCGGAATACAGACAGAAAAATTCAACTATGGAACTTACCGTTCTCTCGTTCCTGTTTTTCACAGGATTGGTGGCCTTTTGCACCTGGCGAATTACTCGCGGCGACGACCACGACACCAGTAATGGATATTTTCTGGGCGGGAGATCTTTGTCGTTTCCGCTGATCGCCGGCTCGCTATTGCTAACCAATCTTTCCACGGAACAAATGGTTGGGCTCAACGGAGCGGCCTTCACGGATGGCTTGTGCGTGATGGTCTGGGAAGTTGTGTGTGTCGTTGCTCTAGTGTTCATGGCCTGGTTTTTCCTGCCACGATTTCTGAAAAGCGGCGTTGCCACAGTACCCCAATATCTTGAAATTCGATTTGACCACCAGACGCAGGTGATCACCAACCTGATTTTTCTGTTGGCTTACGTTGGAATTCTGCTGCCGATTATTCTTTACACCGGTGCCACCGGAATGATGGGGATTCTAAATGTGCCGTCGATGCTGGGCGATCTTCCTGCCATGCTGGGCGGTGATGCCAGCACTGTTAGCCTGTATCTGATCGTCTGGGTCGTTGGTATCGTCGGAGCCATCTATGCGTTGTTCGGTGGACTACGGACTGTAGCGGTATCAGACACGTTGAATGGCATTGGCCTGTTTGTCGGTGGTTTTCTAATCACCATTTTTGCCATTAATCTTTTAGGTGGTGACGATGGCTTTAGTGCCGGTGCCAGCAAATTGCTGACGGAACAGAAAGCCCGATTGAACTCGGTTGGTAGCGACAACAGTTCTGTGCCTTTCGGAACAATCTTCTCGGGAATCTTTCTGCTAAATCTATTCTACTGGACGACGAATCAGCAGATTATTCAGCGAACGTTTGGAGCTAGTAGTCTTGCCGAAGGCCAGAAGGGCGTGTTACTGACCGGTGCTCTTAAGTTGCTGGGTCCGCTTTATCTGGTTGTACCAGGCATGATTGCTTACAGCGTTTTTGCGGATGAAATAATCAAACCGGATCAGGCCTATGGGATGCTCGTTAATCGAGTTCTTCCTGCGCCTCTGACGGGCTTCTTTGCTGCGGCAATGATCGGGGCAATTCTTTCGAGCTTCAATTCTGCACTGAATAGCTCGTGCACCTTGTTCAGTCTGGGCCTCTACAAAAGCGTACTTAACAAAAATGCGAGTGAAGAATCGGTCGTTCGATCAGGAAAGATCTTCGGCTGGATTGTCACACTCGTAGCCATGGGCATTGCTCCATTGCTGGCAAACACAACCAGCATCTTTGGCTATCTGCAAAAAATGAATGGCATGTATTTTATCCCGATTTTTGCCGTTGTGCTGGTCGGCATGATTTCAAAGCGGGTTCCCCCAGTAGCTGCCAAGATCGCGTTGGTTGCTGGCTTTAGTGTGATTGCCGTGGGCTATTTTGTCCCTCCATTCGACAGCGTTGTTGCGTCTCTGCACGAATTTCACTTTCTGGGTATAGTCTTTGCCTGGCTGGTGATCCTGATGTTCGTCATCGGTGAAGTTCGACCAACTGCTGAGGAATTCAATCAACAGGATGTTGGAGCCGTTGATATGACTCCCTGGCGTCTGGCAAAGCCGGTAGGCCTCGGCTTGATTGCGATCGTATTTACCATCTACGGGACCTTCGCCGATTTTTCAGTTCTGGTGCCACCGTCTGGGTCTGAATTTGCTTCGATTCGACAGTTCCAGCTGGAAAACAAGTCTGGCATGAGAGTCAACGTTACAAACTACGGTGCGATCATTACTTCGATCGTTGTTCCAGACAAAGATGGCAAACTTGCCGACGTTGCACTTGGCTACGGTCGTGTTGAAAACTACATGAACGCAGTGGACAAGCCGTACTTTGGAGCGGTAGTCGGACGGTATGGTAATCGAATTGCTAACGGCAAATTCACACTGAATGGCGAAACCTACACGCTCGCAAAAAATAACGGGGACAACCACCTGCACGGCGGCATCATTGGATTCGACAAGGTTGTCTGGGACGCAAATTACGAAGGTGGAAACAATTCCATCCAACTGTCCTACACTGCAAAGGACATGGAAGAAGGCTACCCGGGAAACCTGTTCGTCACAGTGAGCTATACGCTGACTGAAGAAAATTCGATCGTGGTTGATTATCGAGCCACCACTGACAAGTCGACTCCGGTGAATCTCACTCAACACACATACTTTAATCTGAAGGGTGAAGGCAAAGGCACGATTCTTGACCACGAATTAATGCTAAACGCCAATCAGTTTACGCCAGTTAACGAAGCCCTGATTCCAACCGGACAGATAGCGGACATCGTCGGAACTCCGTTCGACTTCACCACATCAAAACCCATCGGTCGTAATATTGACCAGGACAACAAACAGCTAAAATTCGGTCTTGGCTATGACCACAACTGGGTATTGAACAAAGACGACGCAGAAAACGGCCTTAGCCTTGCGGCTGAAGTCTACGAACCGACGACTGGCCGAGTTCTTCAGATCCATACAACTGAGCCGGGTATTCAATTCTACTGCGGCAACTTTCTGGATGGTCGTTTGAAGGGCAAATCCGGCAAGACCTATGTTCATCGAGGTGGATTCTGTCTTGAGACGCAGCACTACCCTGACAGTCCGAATCAGTCGACATTTCCAACAACCATTCTGTTGCCGGACGCTGAATACAGCACGCAAACCGTATTCACGTTTTCAACTCGTGAGGACTCTGAATCAGCTGGCGATGAATAGTCTTTGACCTCAAGACTTCGCCGTCACAATCCTTTTCGAAATCTAGATTTATGATGCACCTCAGATTAATCTATGTTATCGCTGCGGCTTTGCTGCTGGCGACAGGAAATTTGTGTAGGGCACAGGAGATCGTCGATACGTGGCGATATACGCTGAGCAAGCCGGCGGACGGTTGGCGAAATCCTGATTTCGACGCCAGCGACTGGACAGAGGCTTCGGGCGGCTTTGGCACACGGGACACTCCGGGAGCACGTATTGGCACAACCTGGGAAACAGACAATATCTGGATACGCAAATCGTTCGAACTGAGCACCGTCCCAGCCAAACCGGCATTGTGGATGCATCACGATGAAGACGTCGAGGTGTACGTCAACGGCAAGATTCTGGCTCAGCTGGATGGGTTCACAAACAAATATGAACTTGTCGCAATTCCGGAAGCGAATAGGGATGCGTTGAAATCAGGAACAAATGTCATGGCGGCTCACTGTCGCCAGACACTTGGCGGCCAGTTTGTCGATGTGCATTTGGTAGACGCTGAAAATGTTCCCAACCTGCCTCCCGCGAAACGCGACACGAAGCCATTTCAGTCGGAGCTAATCACAATCTGGGGAGCCGAAGTCAACGCGAAGAACGCGTGGACCGAATATCCTCGACCACAGTTGCAACGCAAAGACTGGATGAATCTGAACGGTAACTGGGACTACGCAATTAGCTCCGTGGAACAGTCCGAAGCCCCCAAGGCGTGGGACGGAAAAATTCTGGTGCCATATTGCCTTGAATCCAGACTGGGCGGTGTCAGTCGATTGCTGGATTCGACAGAAGCACTCTGGTATCGCCGTACATTCAAGGCGATACCGTCCAGCAGCGAAAGTACTTTGCTTAACTTTGAAGCGGTCGATTATCGTTGCGAAGCCTTCGTTAACGGGAAATCGGTTGGCAAACATCAGGGAGGCAATACGCCATTTTCGTTCGACGTTTCAGATGCACTGCAGGTCGGAGAAAACGAACTTATTGTCCGCGTTGAAGACGAAACGGAAGGCTGGCAGCTACGAGGCAAGCAGACTTTGAACGCTCACGGTATTTGGTACACGCAGGTATCTGGCATCTGGCAGACCGTTTGGATGGAATCCGTTCCTCGCACATACATTGCCGATCTTAAAATCGCTACGGATGCGAACGCTGGAACGATTTCAGTTTCAACAAAGCTGGCAAACGGTCAGCGGATCGCGGACAGCGGTACGCGAGTGCGTGTTGTTGTGCGAGACGTCGATCGCGTTGTGGCAAAATCCACTTCAAACGCTGATTCGGTGGTCCTGGCCATACCAGCAGCAAAGCTCTGGTCTCCGGATTCTCCACACTTGTATATCCTTGATGTAACGCTGGAAGCTGTTTCCGGCGGTGTGCTGGATCAGGTGCAATCTTATGCGGGTATTCGTACTGTTTCGAAGGCTAAATATGCCAATGGGCATTGGAGATTCCTGCTTAACGGACAGCCAATCTTTCATTGGGGACCGCTCGATCAGGGATGGTGGCCAGATGGTTTGCTGACACCCCCTTCAGACGAAGCGATGCTGTTTGACATTGCATGGCTGAAGTCTGCCGGATTCAACATGATCCGCAAGCACATCAAAGTCGAATCTCGGCGATATTACTATCATTGCGATCGCATCGGCATGTTGGTTTGGCAGGATCAGGTGAGTGGCGGCAGTAGCCCAAACTGGACACGTCTGGCTCCCGATCCAATGGACGCGGAATGGCCGAACGCCGAGCACGAACAGTTTATGCTCGAACTTGAACGGATGGTTTCTCTGCTTGAAAATCACCCGTCGATCACCGTCTGGGTTCCTTTTAACGAAGCGTGGGGACAGCATCGCACAGTTGAAGTTGGAGAATGGATGATCAAGCGAGACCCATCTCGAACTGTCAACATCGCCAGTGGTGGAAACTTCTGGCCAGTGGGCGACGTCGTCGATGAACACAGCTATCCACATCCGCATTTTCCGTTCGATCGCGCAGTCGGCGGACGCTTTGATGCGTTTATAAAAGTGATCGGAGAATTTGGTGGGCACGGCCTGCCGGTGAAGGATCACCTGTGGGATGCAAACCGTCGAAACTGGGGATACGGCGATTTGCCGAAAACAAATGCCGAGTATCGCGAACGCTACGCAGCGTCTATCAGGATACTGAATGACCTGCGGACGAAAAGCGGGATTGCGGGCGGCGTCTATACTCAAACGACAGATGTCGAAGGCGAAATCAATGGGCTGATGACGTATGACCGCAAAGTGATTAAGATTCCGGCGAAAGATCTTGCGGAAATGCACCAGGCTTTGTTTTCTGAATAGAGCATTACCACCCTGCGAGTAATCGCGTTGCGGAGCATGATTGAGCTCCATCCGGAGCGTTTCATGATTGGGCCCCAGTCATTTCCGTTCGCACATAACGTGGCCGCACGGTAAGCCGCCGAAGTTCAGAATGACAGACCATCAAACCTAACGGAAGTCCAGGAGAGGTCAGCGATGAATCGTGCTGTGTATGTTTCGGTGTTTGTTGTGTTGATTACCGGGCTGCTGCCCAACGCAGCCGTGCATGCAGAAAAGAGACCTAACATTATCACGGTGTTCATCGATGATATGGGCTGGTCTGATCTGTCGTGCTTTAATGGCCAGCAAACGAAAACCGAACACATCGATCAATTGGCCGAAGAAGGACTGAAGTTTACCAACTTCTACGTCAATTCCCCCATTTGCTCGCCATCTCGAGTCGCACTAACAACCGGCCAGTACCCGCATCGCTGGCGAATTACATCGTACTTGAACAACCGAAAGTCAAATAACGAACGCGGCGTGGCGCAATGGCTCGACCTTACTGCTCCGGTGTTGGCTCGTGAACTTCAGAAGACTGGCTACGCTACCGGACATTTCGGTAAATGGCACATGGGCGGACAGCGAGACGTAGGCGACGCACCATTGATTTCCGAATATGGTTTCGACCGCAGTCTCACAAATTTTGAAGGCCTTGGTCCTCGCGTTCTTCCGCTAAAAGACGCATACAATGGAAAGCCACCGGGCAAACACGATCTCGGTTCGGCGAATCTCGGACGTGGTGAGATTCGCTGGGAAGATCGTTCAGTTGTTACAGCCGCATTTGTAAAGGATGCACTCGACTTCATTGATGCGGCTGAGGCAAGCAAGAAGCCTTTTTTTGTCAATCTCTGGCCGGACGATGTACACTCGCCGTTTTTTCCCCCCAAGACTCTTCGCGATGCAACGGATGGCACCAAACGGGCACACTATTATGCCGTGCTGGATGCGATGGATCACCAATTGAGTCTGTTGTTTGATCGTGTCCGCAATAACAAAATATTGCGAAACAATACTCTGATTCTCGTAATGTCCGATAATGGTCACGAAGAAGGTGCTGGTTCTTCATACCCACTTCGGGGAGCAAAAACGTGGCTGTATGAAGGCGGAGTTCGCTCGCCGCTAATCGTCTGGGGACCGGGTTTGCTGTCCGCAAACGTAGTCGGAACAACCAATTCAACGTCTATTCTGTGTGCTCTTGATGTAAACAGATCGCTATACACAATCACCGAAACGTCTCTGCCCGCAGCCGCACTCGACGGCCAAGACCTGACTTCAACACTGCTCGGAAAAGAAGCACTCAGCCGCACGGAACCTATCTTCTGGCGACGTCCACCCGATCGCCCGGGTACAAAGCAGGAAGACAATCCCGATCTTGCTGCGCGTCACGGCAAGTGGAAATATTACTTCAATTATGATGGTTCCGATCCGCAGTTGTATGATCTGGAAACAGATGGATCGGAAACCAGAAACGTGGCAAGCCAGCATCCCGAAATTGTGTCTAGACTGCATAACGCAACCACGCAGTGGAATGTAACAATGCCGGCTGATGCGGGCGATCCGCAGTGGATGGTTCAGCCCGTCGAGTAGGCCGCCAGTGAGCTCGCCAATCTTGGAATTCCGGGTGTTGGTATAAATTCGTGACGCGGTTCAAGCTCGCCTGGCAAGACGATTGTATTGAGTAGTTCCAGCGGACTAAGGTGACAATGCGGCATGTCTGCATACCGTCCGACGGCATCAACGACAACGTTCAAAACTGATCAACCACGAAAGCTAAAAGACGCTGGCGGCGGTCCTGAAATCCCAAATCCACAAACACGCGGCGGGAGCAAATGCATCCGGCCGCTGCAAAACTCACGCACGCACGTCGTGTTTGTGTTGCGAAGTTTGCCAAAGCGACTTCAGGGACGCTTCCCATGTCGGCTGCTTTACTGGAAGGAAAGGCGGTAGACACGCAAGAGCTGAGTGCCATTGTCTCCGGTGAGCGCAAAAGTGAATTGTCCTTGATGGGGCTCCCGCTCACTGACAACAATGCACGAGCGCTCACTCACGCTAAGAAAATGGCGATCGTAATCAAGCCATTGTTTCCCAACATATCTGCAGTAGATTTTCCGATAACCCTCGTTCATAATTCTCGCCTGACAGAACGGAGCATGTTGTCAACTTGTTGCCGGAATGCATGCAACCGCAGACGAAGTAAAAGGTTCCTGACTTGATGAACGCGGCGTGTAAAAGTGATGCGAGAGACCCGTTTAATCAATTTGTCCGAACGTTCGAAACGTAGTCAAACTCAGCCAGGTGTCGTAAAAAAACCACAATCCGCTCGTGAAGTAATTCGACTATCCGTCCGACATCTCGTGTAACGTTCGTCACGACCAACCCGACCCTATGCGCCTTCACCTCGGCTCAATTGAGACATCGAAGTACTAACAGCAACGTTTTTGCCGAACCAGCTTCACTGCCAGAATATGACTGGCTCAGCGTGCTTCGAAAACCTAGAGAAACCTTCCGGAATTCACCACATCGTGGCGGTCCTCCGAGATTTCATTTTCATCGACTGGATCAACGAACATGAACCTCAAGAAGAACGCGCACTGCATTCAAAACGCCGAACCATTCAAACAAATTCGGCGTCTGAACAAATTCCCCGCAACACAACACTTGAAACGGACTCTTAAAAAATGTTATTTCGTCAAAGTCACCGACGCTGGGAAGCCGTGAAAGGAATTGGTTTGGCTGTCGCAGTTTTTTCTAGTCTTCCGGTACGTCGTGGTGAGTTAGGTGTAGCCGGGACAGTCCGCGAGCAAACCACGGGTAGATGCACGGGATGACTATCGACGTCAACAATGTGGATGTAATCAAACCGCCGATAACCACGGTTGCCAGCGGTCGCTGCATTTCGGCTCCATCGCTGGTCGAAATAGCCATGGGCAGAAAACCAAGGCTTGCAACAAGTGCGGTCATAAGAATCGGTCTTAGTCTCGCCGACGCAGTTTCGTGGCTTACTTCAAGCAGCGGCAAACCAGTATGCCTTAGATGCTCGGCCGCACTTACCCAGACCAATCCATTCAACACTGCGACGCCGAACAGCGCGATGAATCCAACACCTGCCGAAATACTAAACGGCATACCTCGCCAGCTTAAAGCAAAAATTCCACCCGATGCGGCCATCGGCACTGCCAGAAAGATAAGTAGTGCCAGCCGAGCGGACCCCAGACTTGTGTGCAGTAAAATAAGAATGACCACCAATACGATAGGCGTAATCAACAGCAGTCGTTTACTCGCGGACTGCAAATTCTCGAAGTCGCCTCCCCACCGAATTTCATAACCCGTTGGCAACGTCACGCTTTTTTCGACCGCCGCCTGAGCTTCGGTAACAAAGGTTGCGACGTCCCGGCCACGCACGTTTGCGGAAATGAACGTACGCCGACGATTCGCATCGTGTTCGATTGTGGGCGGCGTTTCTTCCATTGTAATGCCCGCCAATTCGCTGAGTGGTACCGGTTTACCTCCGGCAACGGAAACTGGAAGCTGTTCCAGCAGCGATAGCTTATTTCGCCATTCTTCAGGAATTCGAACAATGATAGGAAACCTTGACCGTCCTTCAAAGATCTGTCCCACTTGATGACCGCCCAACGAAGACACCACATTAAGCACTGTCTGAGCGTCTATCCCAAATAATGCCAGCTTGTCCGGGCGCGTATGAATTGTAAGCGTCGAAAGGTTGGCCTGATAATCTGCCTTAACGTCCACGGCACCTCGAATCTGCCTCAGCACAGCTTCGATCTCTTTTCCTTTGTCGCCCAAAACCTGCAGTTCATCTCCGTAAAGCAAAACGGCAACGTCGGCCTTTACGCCTGCGACAAGCTCGTCAACTCGCATTTCAATCGGCTGAGTAAACCCAAAGGCAACTCCGGGAACCTGATCGTTCAACGCCAGCGACATTTCCTCAATCAGCTCGTCTCGGGATTTTGCTTTTGGCCAATCGTGAACTGGGTTCAGCAGTACCCAAACGTCTGTCTGATGCACGCCCATCACATCGTTCGCGATCTCAGGCCGACCAGTCTTGCTGAACACAGTTTTGACTTCCGGAAACTCGCCGATGATCTTTTCGATCTGCGTCGACATTTCGATGGAACCTTCCAGCGTCGCACTTGGCAATCGCAGGGCTTCAATCAGCAGGTCGCCTTCTTCCAGGCGTGGCATGAATTCCGCGCCCAGATTTAAGGCGACCGGTATGCTGACCAGAAACACGGTCAACGCGGTGACTATGGTTGCGACCGGATGTCCAATTGCTCTGGTTACGAGCGGTTCATAGATAACCTTCAGCCATCGTATCAGAAAGACGTCCTTTTCCTGCATCTTCTTGGGCAATGCCAGCGAAGCAAGTGCCGGCATCAGAGTCATGGACAGAATCATCGAACCCGCCAAAGCGAACAGCACCGTCAACGCCATCGGGCGGAACAGTTTTCCTTCGGTTCCTTCCAGCAGAAGAATGGGCAGATAAACAACAAATATAATCAGTTCGCCAAACATCGTTGGCTTCCGAACTTCAATCGCCGCATCGCGAATTACGTCGATGTGGGATGTGCCCTCATTGTTGTGTGAGAGCCGCCGAATACAGTTCTCAATCATAATAACTGAACTGTCCACAATCAGCCCAAAGTCAATCGCACCAAGACTCATCAGGCTTGCTGTAATGCCTGTTGCATACATCAGGCTGGTCGCAAACAGCATCGACAGCGGAATGGCGAGCGCCACCACCAGGCCAGCTCGAATGCTGCCAAGCATCAGCAGCAGAATTACAATCACAAGAATCCCGCCTTCGACAAGGTTCTTCATGACGGTATTCAAAGTTCGGCCAATCAATGCGGCTCGGTCGTAGGTCACTTCAAGCCGAACACCTTCCGGCAAAGTCTTTTCGATTTCAATTAGACGCATCTTCGCGGCTTCAACCACTTCTCGAGAATTTTCGCCGATCAGCATCATCACCAGTCCGGTGACGGCTTCTCCGCGCCCGTCGCGAGTGACCGCTCCCTGTCGAGTCATCGGAGCTATTGTGACGTTGGCGATGTCTTTCACCAGAATCGGGGTGCCATCCGCTTCTCGACGAATCACAACTTCCTGAATATCGCGTTCGTTCTTCAGCAGCGCAACGCCGCGAATAAACCGTTGTTCGCCATTATGAACAACGTATCCGCCACCCGCGGTCGAGTTATTTTGCTGCAGTCGCTCAAACAACAGCTCAAGTGAGATTCCATAACTTGTTAATCGATCCGGATCAGGCTGAACTTCGAAGGTTTTGTAATAGCCGCCGTGAGTATTAATTTCCGTTACCCCCGAGACTTCTCGCAGCTTGGGAGCGACATCCCACTCCAACATGGTTCGCAGTGCCATGGATGAATGATTTTCGCTGCGAACTTCAAACTGCAGTATTTCTCCCAGTGCCGTAGTGAGCGGCCCCATAGCAGGAATACCGTATCCATCCGGAATACTGCTGGCCGCGTCAGTAAGACGTTCTGTTACCAGTTGTCGAGCACGATAAATATCAGTGCCTTCCTCGAATACAATCGTGACCACCGAAATACCAAACTTCGAAACGCTGCGCAGTTCTGCAACGTCAGGCAGGCCTCCCATCACAGATTCGACGGGATAGGTCACGTATTGCTCAACTTCAACAGGAGATAAAGACCCCGCATCTGTGATAACCTGCACCTGAACGTTGGTCATGTCGGGCACAGCGTCGATCGGCAATTTGACGGCCGAATACAAGCCACCGCACGCCATCAGAAACACAAGAATCAACACCAACATCCGGTTAGTCAGTGAGATTTCGATAAGTCGGGTAAGCATTCCAAATTAACTTTTCAGGGCTGGACAGACGAACTGCTGGTCCGGCATGGTGCGACATGAAACTCCGGACAGCGACAAGCTTACACCGGCTCTCTGATTGGTGACTATTCTTCACCAGCCAATAGCAGCTCGGACTTAAGTAAAAATGCGCCTTCAGCAATGACCGGCTGTCCGACATCCAGGCCTTCCTTCACTTCCAACCAGTCTTCATTACCGGCGCCGACAGTAACCCCAACACGCCGAAACGTGTGATCGTCCACCTCAACAAAGACGAACAACTCGTTTTCGTGCTGCAGAACAGAGACGGGCTTTACGGCAATCACCTCAACGGGAGATTCGACCGACATACTGACTCGTACAAACATGCCGGGACGAAGTACGCCATCGGAATTATCAATGGTTGCAATCAGTGGCAGAGAATTACTCTCGATGGCTACTTCGCGACCAACGTAATGCACAACCGCAGAAAAGGTTCGTCCAGGAATCGCTGGCGCCTCAACCGAGATCGCCTGACCTGGCTGAATCGACATCACAGCCCAGTCGTTTTCTCGCAGATCTGCAGAAACATAGAGCGACTTCGTATTCGCCAGAACGAACAATGAATCAGATTGTGAAACACGTTCCAGCTTCGCCAGCGAACGGGACTCGATCGTCCCGGCAAACGGTGCCCGCACTTCGAGCTTCGACAAGGATGCGCTCGTCACGTTTTCAAGACTTGTATCCGCAGACCCGAGCAGTGTTTGAAGGTGATTCAATGCAATCATTACCTGTCGATCAGCGTCAGCCTTTGATGCTTCCAGCTGTTGCTTGCGAACCGTCACATCGTAAGCAGTCCGTTCACGAACTGAACGAAACTTGGCATTCGTCACATGACGATCGTTCTCACGTTCACGCAAAGTCCTGGCAGGCAGGCTTCCGGATTCTGCCAGCGGACGTGCGGCCACGGCCAGCTGACCAGCCAGAAATCGTTCTGAATACGCAGACATGATCTCACCGCGATAATCGCCAAGCGATTTGTCGTTAAATTGCGTTTCAATTTCGTCCAGGGCCACATTGTTGTCCAAAAAACCGAACAGACTTGTGAGATTCAGAGTCACTTCCTGCAAACGATCCATTTGCTTCTGAATCGACAGACGCTTCGCTTCTTCATTCAAAACCGTTGCGCGAGCCTGACCAATTTCGGGGCTGTTGATAATTGCCAAAACCTGGCCACCATCGACGTTATCACCAGGCTTTACCAAAACATCCAGTAGCACGCCGGACACCGGCGCCTTTACTTCAATATGATGAGCCTCGTCATAGGCGAGTCGCCCAGACACGATGTGGTTGTGCTCAATCCGTCTCACAGAAACGGGCTCAATTACAAAAGCAGCCTTCGCCACCTTGCGATCTGGCAGAGTAATTTCTCCCAACGCGGCCGAAGGAGCTTTTACCGTTTCAACCTCAATTGTGTCGTTAGTTGACGTGTACTTCACAAACAACCACCCACCGGCGATAACGCACAAAACGAACCCGCCTGATAGTAAACAGGAAGTCATGGACGAATTTCGACTTGGGGCTTTTGGCGTTTTAATGGACATGCGGACCGCGACCTTGGGGCTTATGAAACTGTGGAACTCAAACTAGCCTACAGCAGCTTTGGTGCCAGAAAACACTGACTGCATCACTACGCCGCGGCGTAGTGGACCGATCTGCTTACGATTTCAAGCCGCAAAACCCTGAACCTGCCGGACAGCGTCAAGAAACTGCGTCATCACCCCGCAAAAACAGTGAATTCAAAGAATCCTGATGCATCTAGAACCTCGTACTGTTCTTCCCAAGGCCGCTGAAAATTAGCTTCTTATTCATGAAAGCTCAGCTCAGCGGCGACTGACCGCATTCGCTAGTTCTCACGAAACTCTCTCCATCTGGACAGATTCTTTCCACCGCTGAGAACAAGCTGTCCACCCAGATGTCCCCCAGATCGTGTTAAGCAATCGGCTTAGTTTGTCGGTGGATGACGCCTGAAGCACACGAGCGACAAAAGTCGGTTGTTTTGAGGTTGGAATTTGCCGCAATCCCGGATTTGAATCCGTCAGGCGACTGTGAAGCGCGGGAAGCCGTTCAGAAGCAATGTGAGACCGTGCAAGAGCTCGGAAAAGAGTTACTGTCAAATGTTGTGTTTGGAGAAAGTTGTTCAGGCGACGATTTCGGTTGGAATTGTAGTGGTGTGTGAAGGTCTGTGGTCTTCTTCCTTGAGTTGATTTTTATTGACTCCGTCGATGAATTTGATTCCTCGCAGAAGGTCCGGGATGTGGTGGTGGCCGCGGAGTTTTCGCCAACCTTTCTCCGCACTCTGAGCCAGCTTGAACATCATCGTCAGACTGGCTTTGGCAGTGCCGTTGCCTTTCGTTTTGCGGTGCCTCAGGCGGATTGTGGAGAACGTGCTTTCGATCGGATGGGTCGTGTGAATATGACACCAGTTCTCAGCCGGAAAATCGAAGAACGTCAGCAACACGTCGCGGTCTTTCTGCAGACACTTTTCGTACTTTGCTTCGAAGGTTTTCTCAAACAGGTGAAACGCCTTGCCAGCTTCCTCTTTTGTCGGAGCTTTCCAGATGTCGTGCAGCATTCGTTTCGCCTGAGGCTGAATGCTCTTCGGCAGTTTATTGAGCACGTTGGCTGTCTTGTGAACCGTGCAACGCTGTCCGCGAGTTGCCGGAAACACCTGCTCCAGAGCCTTCCCAAAACCCAATGCACCATCACCGATCGCCAGTTCCGGCGAGTGCATCAGCCCACGTGCCTTGAGACCGAGCAACACTTCCTTCCATGACAATTCACTCTCTCGACGACCGTCTACAACGGCGACGAGTTCTTTTGTGCCGTCAGCCGTTGCCCCCATGAGAACCAGCAGGCACTGGCGATTTTCGTCCTTCGTGCGTCCTTCGTTGTTGTTAAAACGAATGTTACTGTAGATGCCGTCGGCCCACATGTAGACGTACCGTTTTCCTGCCAGAGATCGCTTCGACCATTCGGCATATTCGTCTTCCCAAACCGATTTCAGCCTTGTCACTGTGGACGCCGACAGTCCCTTCGCATCAGCTCCCAGTAGCGATTGCAGAGCTTCGGGAAATCCGTTCGTGCTGATACCTTTGAGATACAACCAGGGGATCAGCTGTTCGATGGATTTCGTTTGGCGAAGATATCGGGGAAGAATGCCAGGAGTGAAGTCTTCGCGTTCCGCAGCACGCCGCTTGTCACGCACGCGAGACTGACTGACGACGATCGGGCCGACTCCTGTGAGGATCTTGGTCCGGCAGCGAACCGTTACGCACGACAAGCCTCCGTCCATTCCCATCAACGATGTCCGTCCGGTCATTTACGTAGCCCAAGACTTCCTGTTCAATGGCTGCTTTCAGCATCTTCTGAGCACCTGCTCGAAGGATCTCGGTCAATGTATCACGTGTAATTAAGTCGCCGGAATCTGTTGCGGCGGCCGTGTCTGCAACGCTGGAATTACTACTCCGAA
>JBDNFN010000195.1:0-6399 GCA_041689795.1 Fuerstiella sp.
GCTCGTCTTCATCATCAACGGCGTCGAGGACGCCCGCAGTGCGGTGCGGGCGCTGGTGAAGGACGGCGTCGAGTGGGTGAAAACCTATCCCACCGGCGACGCCGCCTCGCCGGACACGAACGATCATCACACGCTCTGCATGACCTTCGAGGAAATGAACGCGGTGGTGCAGACAGCGCATAATCACAAGCTCAAAGTGACCGGTCATTGCCGCGCCACTGAGGGCATTAAAAACGCGCTCCGCGCCGGATACGATTGCATCGAGCACGGCACCTTCATGGATGACGAATGCCTCGATCTGCTGCTCGCCCGCGACGTGCCCTGCGTCCCGGCGCTCTATTTTGAGAAGGCCAGCGTCCTGCGCGGACCCGAGTTCGGCCTGCCGCAGATCGTTATCGACGGTCATCAGGAAACGCTCGACGGCGGCATCGCCTCGGCATTGCGTATCCTCCGTGCCGGTGGCCGCATCGGTCTCGGCGGCGATTACGGTTTCGGCTGGAATCCGCACGGCGACTACGCGCGGGAGATCACTTTTTTCGTAAAGGATGTCGGCTTCACGCCGCTGGAGGCGATCATGTGCGCGACCAGGACCGGCGCGGAGATCATGGGCCGCGCGGACGAGTTCGGAACGGTAGAGCTCGGCAAGCTCGCCGACCTGCTCATCGTGGATGGTGATGTGTTGAAGGACATCACGCTGCTCGAAGACCGCAGCCGTTTCATCGCCGTGATGCAGGGCGGCGTCATCAAGGCCGGCCAGCTCACACGCTCCAGGTACACATGGGACAACGCCACCAAGATGGGTTAACGACGTCGCACCACAACTCGCCCGACAAGCCAATCGTCGCGAGGAGGACAAGGGGACTGGGGTAGTTTAAGCATGGTATGCCCAAAACTACCCCCGTCCCCTTTAAATTGCGTCGGTCTGTATTGGAAAACTCTTGTAACGCCCTTGGTAGAGGTGTCCGTTTCCAGCGGTGTGATAATGGGCATGGTGCCGCGCAGTGTGTGTCATCGTGACCCAGTAGAGCAAACGCCCCATTGCTCCATCTTCTCGTGGCTTCAACACCATGTGCCAGTGGTTTGGCAGCCAGCAGTAGGTGAGGAGGTCAACTGGGAACTTCTGCAGTCCTTCGTTCAAGACCCGCTCGAACGCTTCATAGTCGCCATCCTTGTGAAGAATCGCGTCTCGCTGATGACCACGATCTAAAGCATGGTCAAAGATGTCCTGCAACAGAGGCACGTGGTGGTCGCGGCATCCTAGTCTCCTTTTGAAGTTCTGATGATATTATGACCAAATTACCCAGTCAACCTTTTTGGCTCCTGACCCTTTTTCCCGTTTGGCCCTTTTTCCCGTTCTCTTGTATTACGGCGACCCTCGCAGTATTATCGAGGGCCCTCGATTTTGCAGACCTCGCTCTGCTCCCGCCTTACATTGACTGGTTACGCTGATGACCGTGCGAAGTCTCACAGCACTGTTTACGACATTTTTGTATTTTGGCGCTGTCGCTTCTGCTGACCCTGACTTCGATAAAGACGTTTTACCGGTTCTTAAATCGCACTGCGTCAAGTGTCATGGTCCAGAGAAGCAGGAGTCGGGAATTCGGCTCGACGATCTTTCGACCGATCTGATCAACGATCGCGCGGCGGCTGAAAACTGGCATGAAGTTTTGAACGTCCTGAATTCGGGCGAAATGCCGCCGACGGACGAACGCCAACTAACCGCTCAGCAACACCAGACGCTCACCAGCTGGATTTCAGATGCCGTCAAACGCGCAATCGAAGCTGGCCGCGACACCAAAGGACGCGTAGTGCTCAGGCGATTGAATCGACTTGAATACCAAAACACGATGTCCGATCTGCTCGGCTTGGAAATGGACTACACACGCGACCTGCCTCCCGACAGCGTTTCGGCGGATGGGTTCACCAACGATGGCAGCGCGTTGAACATGTCGGCCATGCAACTTGAGTATTACCTCGACACCGCGCGGCGGGCGCTCGATCGAGTTATCGTCAGTGGCGAAGCACCGGAAGTGTTGGACTACACGTTCACCGAAAGCAAGATCGACGTGTGGCTTGGCAACGCCCAGCGTACGACTCGACTGGGACGGCAGCAGGAATTCCTTTCCAAGATGAAAGACAAGTATCCTGAGGTTGGCGAGTTCCTTGTACGAGTCAAATTGAACGCCGAATTGAAGCCGGACATAGGTTATCCGTTGCTGGAAGTTTCGGTCGGCTATCAACCGGACACAGAACTTCTGATGCGTGATTTTGATCTTGTGGAGATCACTTCGGCAGAAGAGCAGACGCTGGAATTTCGTGGTCGCATTGAGAATTTTCCGTTGCCGGTTCGCGGACAAAGCAAGTATCCCGGTCTGGTTGTGCGCGTGCGCAATCGCTACGACGACGGGTCGCCACTTCCCAAAGAACAGACCAAGGATAAGCGGGATTACCCGGACGAGCCGCATCTGCCGACGATCACCGTGCAATCGGTCGAATTTCACGGACCGGTGTTTGATCAATGGCCGCCCGCATCGCATCGGCGCTTTCTGTTCGAATCGGATCAGCGCGAAAGTGACGAAACGGGCTACGTAACGGAAGTGCTCCGCAGATTCATGACGAAAGCATTTCGTCGGCCGGTCGATGCTGATGAAGTGACTCGTCTGGTGGATTTTCACAATTCGATTCGCCCGGAATTTCCGACTCTGGAAGAAACGCTGCGTGAGACGCTGGCGATGGTGCTGATTCAGCCCGACTTTTTGTATCACCTTGAACCCGCCGGCCCCACAAAACGACCCGTTGACAATTCAGAACTGGCGTCGCGGTTGTCGTACTTTCTGTGGAGCACAACGCCGGACGAACCGTTGACGAATTTGGCAGCAGACGGCGGATTACTTCAGCCAGATGTGATGGCGGGCGAAGTCGACCGAATGTTGAATGATCCGCGTTCTACGACGTTCGTCCAACAATTCACTGAACAATGGCTGCACCTTGATTACTTGGATCGAGTTGCGGTGGACCGCGAATACTATCCCGGGTTCGATGACTCACTGAAGGTGCACATGCGCGGTGAGACTCAGGCGTTCTTTGGCGAACTGATTCGAGACGACTTGAGTGCCATCAACCTGTTGTCATCGAAATTCGTGATGCTGAACGAACCGCTGGCGAAACACTACGGAATCGAAGGTGTTTGGGGACGCGAATTTCGGCGAGTCGACATTGAGGCTGATTCTCATCGAGGCGGCTTGTTGGGGCAGGGGAGTATTCTGCTGATCAATTCCACCGGTGCGGATTCGCATGTGGTTCGTCGCGCGGTTTGGATTCGTGATCGCTTGCTGAATGATCCGCCTTCTCCACCGCCACCGGATACTCCGCCTCTGGACAAGGCCAACCCGGAATTTGCGAAGCTTTCGGTTCGCGAACAATTGGAGATTCATCGCAGCCGCGAAGCCTGTGCGAGTTGCCATCGGGGCATTGATCCGTGGGGCATCGCCTTAGAAAACTATGACGCCGTGGGACTTTGGCGAGACGAAATTCGCCGCAAGGCAGACGGCAAATTTGAAATGCTGCCAGTGAAGGCCAGCGATATTCTGCCCGACGAACATGAGCTCGACGGAGCCAATTCGCTCAAGGATTATTTGACAAATCAACGCCGGGATGACTTCGCAAAATCGCTGGTGACTCGACTGGCGACGTACGCGGTTGGCCGGCGACCGGAGCTAAGCGATCAGGCGACAATTGATCGCTTGACCAGCGAATTTGCACGAAACGAGTATCGAATACTGAGTTTAATTCATAATATTGTGGCCAGCGAGCTGTTCCTGACGAAGTAATTAAACCGACGATCTATTTCTTCGGCACAAAGGGCCAGTAATTTACCTAGCCCAGGCCAACGGCCTGGGAATGTTGCATTTGGGATACCAGAAGGCCAACGGCCCGGCAGTTTAACGTTGGAGGCTACGTCTGCAATTCCTTTTGGTGTGCAAATGGCCGGGCCGTTGGCCCTCTATGTCAGTTCTTCATTGCCTACCCAGCCTTTCAGGCTGGGCTAGGCAAACGAATGGGGCTTTGCCCCGCAAACGGAAAATATCAAGTCAATTAGGTGTGGCTGGAAACTTACATTCCAAAATGAGTAAACGATGATGAATCTCGATCGACGAACATTTCTGCTCGGAACCGGCGTGTCACTCGGACTGCCCTGGCTGGAATGCATGGGAGAAGACGCAAAGCAGACAGATCCAGCGCGACGATTGTGCGCGATGTACTTTGGGTTCGGTGTGGGATTACCAAGTGCAGACAGCGACGAAGCCAAATGGCATTGGTTTCCTCGCGGTGAAGGCCAGGACTTTCAGTTCACCGAAGTGCTGAACCCGCTTGAGGCACATCGTGACAACGTTACGGTGCTGGGCGGGCTATCCCATCCAAACGGTCGCAGAATGGGTGGTCACGACACGGCCGACACGTTTTTGACCGCGTCGTATTTGAATAACCGGTTCTTGCGCAACACCGTTTCGGTTGATCAAATTGCGGCGCGCGCGTTTGAGGATAAAACTCGGTTCACATCGTTGGTGCTTTCCACAGACGGCGGTGTTGGCGAACCAACTCGTTCCAGCACATTGTCATACGACGACCAGGGCCGCCCCATTCCGGCTCTGCATCAACCGCAGCAAATTTTCGATCGCTTCTTCGGCGCTGGCGATGCGGATCTGGTGGCCAGCCATCGCCGACTGAAAAGCACGTCGGGGATGCTGGATAGGGTGCTGGAAGATTCGCGCTCTTTGCGAGGAAGACTAGGCAGTCAGGATCGAGATAAACTGGATGAGTATCTGGAATCGGTTCGACAAATCGAAGAACGCGTCCAGCGGTCTCAACGCTGGCTGGATATTCCTCGACCGGAATTAAGCGACGAGGATCGCGCGATGCTGAAGCTGGATGCCGACGACGAAGCGCCCAAAGACTTCATTCGGACGATGTACGACTTGATGTATCTGGCATTCCGCACCGATTCGACTCGAGTGGCGACTTATCAGATCACAAACATGGCAGATTGTTCTTCCAAAGCGGCCAAGTTTCCGCAGCTCGAAGGCTTCAAGAAATCGCTGCATTCGCTGGCTCACGACTGGAACAAACCAGGCGGCGCAGAAGAACTCGGGCGCTGGGATCAATTCATGGCTCAGCAACTGGCCTACTTCCTTGATCGCCTTTCGGGTGCTCAGGAAAGCAACGGTTCGGTGCTCGATAACACGATTGTGCTTTACGGCAGCAGCAACAGCAACACCCACGACAACACGAACTATCCACTGGTGTTGGCCGGTGGGCGAGCACTGGGATTCCAGCACGGTCGCTTCCTGAAATTCAAAGAAGACGTTCCGCTATCGAATCTGTTCGTCACGATGCTGAATCGAGTCGGAGTGGAGACAGAAGCGTTCGTCGACAGCACTGGTGAGATCTCTGAACTGACCGTGTAGCGGCCACTCAACTTCTTTCCTGTTGGATGTTTGGCGAGCCACCCATACTACGGCAAACGACTATCAACATACGATTTTGTTGCGTCGTTTGCTTGCCCGCGAACCAAATGCACGGGTACCCAATGTTGTGATGTGTCGATCGTCACCGTTTTAGGGTTCGCGTATCGCATCGTGTAGGCAGCTCGGCGCCGCGGACTCACATTTGCATTGCTGCCGTGTACGACATACGAATCGTGGATCGAAAGACTGCCGCTGTCATCTCCAGCGGCAAGGCCGTAGGGTCAAAATACTCCGCCGAACTCAAAACGCCGTGAAACAAAGTGTTTTGACGACACCAGAGTCTCGCATCTCAGCCGCTTGATTTCACCTGTCTGCCCCGGAAATTGACGATTTTCGGCGCCGAACATGCACTTCCTGCTCCAGACGTGGCAGATCCTGCTGGCTGCACTCTGTGGCATGGTGAACCAGCGACAGCAACAGATCATCGAATTCCAGAATGCGCAGATAGAAACACTGCTGAAGGAGCTCGGAAAGAAGCGACTGCTGCTCAATGACAATCAGCGTCGGTTACTGGCGGTGAAGGCTCACGCCATCGGTCGCAAGGCTCTGCTGGAACTCACAACCATCTTCACTCCAGACACGATTCTGCGCTGGCACCGCGAACTGGTCGCGAAGAAGTTCGATTCCAGCAACAAACGCCAACTTGGTCGACTATGCATCCGTCAGGAAATCGGGGAGAATAAGGGGACATTCTACTTTAAGGAAAAGTACAATGTCCCCTTTTTGCGCTCCACGATGGGGGGAAGCTCGTCTGAATTGCGATCCTGTGCCAGCATCCGTGTCACTTGCTGCAACAAGTCATGATCGTTCTCGCAGGCGTTTTGCAGAAACTCTGCCTGTTGGTTCTCCGGAAGCTGACATGCCTCCAGAAACA
>JBDNFN010000196.1:0-11429 GCA_041689795.1 Fuerstiella sp.
AGGACTCTGCGCCAACATGTACAGCAAACAGTGGAATCAATACTGGAAATTAACACTCACATAAAATAACGTATTCCCTGAACGCACCCGGTTCAAGGCTACTTCGCTGCGGCGATCGATCGTCTCTCGGATGATTGCTAAACTCAGCGCCACGCTGGAACTTTCCGGAGGCCAGTCCACCTTGATCTGTTCTTTGACCGCGAACAACTGAATCATCCATAAGCCGACCAGAGACCAGCTCAGTTCTACGTAACTACATTCGGCCGTTCGACTGTGGAGTTGCCGACGACCAAACGTTTGTTTGAACGATCGAAATTGAAGTTCGATTCCCCATCTCATCAAATAAAGCTGTGCCACTTTAGCGTTCGACAGTTTTCGTTCGGACAGCACATTCGTGACAAGAAACATCGAGCCACGTTCGTTCTTCACTTCAATCAGACGCAGCACCAGTGGAGGTTGTCCACGACGCGCCGCAGAATCCGGCCACACACACACGATTCCGTCGCGACCACGAACGCAGCCCAGGTCACTTAGCAGCCGCACGTTGCCGCCCACGCGCATCAGAAAATGTTATCTCTTGTTCACAATACCATTCCAGAAATCGTATCCCACAAACCCCACATCACAGCGTGTTTTCCGGGAATGTTTCTGTTTCCAGGATGTCCAACACGTGCTGTCGTTCGCTGGAAGTGGAGGCCCCGGTTTTCCAGGCCCACGCATCTTCAGACCCATGTGCCAGATCAGAGTTAACCACATCTGCGGCTTAACGGGAGCCGACAGTTTCTTACTTCAGCTGCGTTCGGTCGTCCGTTGCAATATCCTGTTCCGGCAAGCTGCCGGATAGTTGGGAAACCGTTGCGGAGCCTCGGGATTGTGACGAGTGGCCATCGTGATCTCTCGCTTCTCGAATAACCGGCGGGTCAGGCATCGGTACCGGACGTACGTTCTCGCAGAACGTACGTCGGATGTCCGTACAGATTGGAATTCGCGATAACTTCCCACTTCTGCAGCAGATTCTGAAAATCGTGTGGTTTTGTTCCGTGGTCCGCAAGTTGTTGCCAGAAGCCTTCGGCCGTGACTCGCACGTTGGTCATGTTCGTTCCCGACAGATTCGTGTCGGACAGATCCGCATTCGTTAGATCCGCACCACGCAAGTCGGCGCCACGCAAGTCAGCTTTTGAAAGTCGAGCATCGTGCATGTCAGCGTCGTTAAACTGCGTATCAACGGCCCGAGACGCCTCAAGATCCGCGTCGGCCAGATCCGCGTGTCTCAAGTCACAGAGTTCGACGTCTCCAAGAATTGCACCCCGCAGGTCTGCTCCGAACATGTCGGCATGGATCAGTCTGGCATTCAAAAAACAGCAGCTCTTCAGAATTGCGTCTTTCATTACAACATCAACCAAATCAGCACCTCGAAATGTGGCTTCTGTTGCGTCGACAAGCGTCAGTTGAGCCTTAATCAGAACTGATTCAACAAAAGTTGCTTTCTGCAGTTTCGCATTCGTCAGGTCAACACTGATCATTTCGGCCTTTGAAAAATCAGCATCCTCTGCGGTGACGCCAATCATGGAAGACCAGCTGAAGTCTGACTGCTCAAGTCTTGCGCCTGCTAGATTTGCTTCCACCATTTTGCAGTGGCTGGCGGTAACCCGTTTCAGTAATGCTCCTGCGAGATTAGCGCAGTTCAGTGACGCATACGACAGCACGGCATCGCTAAAATCGCAGTCCTGCAGATCCATGCCGTCCATCATCGCTCGTGAAAGATTTGCTCCGGCCAGTACGGCTCCTCTTAGCGAAACTCCTCGCAGATCGGCGTCTTCAAGATTCAGATTGTCATACGGATGATCCTGTGTCCACTGCAGGACGGCTTCAACGCCATTCCTCACGACCGCCAGATGTCCGGGATTCGCCATTTCTATTGTCCTTGGATGCTTGCTTAGCCAGAAAATTTGGTTTGAAATGCCGTGTACCTGATTCGGCAGATTTTGTGGCCACATCACCTGATGTCCACGGTGGCCAACCCGATTGTGTGGCACGTGATGTGCCAAAACTAAGTCCATCTAAACTGTGCGTCATTACACTGAGTTGAACAGGGTGGCGTTTCCGGAGACTATCTTTCGACTTTTCGTTCGTCGCAGCCAGCACAAGTGGCCTGAACGGTCGAGAAAGGATGCCAGGAGTTGAAGGAAACGCAGTGCTTCTCGCGTGCGTGCTTCGATTGTCGGCCAACATTGAACCAATAGACGGCAATGCCTGTGTGCGTTATGTCACACTCGGGCGAATAGGCACACTCACCAAGCAAACTGGCGTCAATCAATCCAAAGCCTTTGAACACACACACGGATGAAAGTGGAGCAGAATTGTGGCTGATGAAACAGAACCTCACGAATTAGTGGATGAGCATTCTCAGTTGCGTACGGTCATCAACAGTGCGGTCGATGGAGTGATTGTTATTGACGAACGCGGGCTGGTCGAAGCTGCCAACCCGGCGGCTGAGAAGCTGTTTGGCTATAGCGTTGAAGAACTTCTGGGCCGCAACGTCAAAATGTTAATGCCTGCTCCGTACCGCGACGAACACGACGGATATCTGAAAAACTATTCCCGCACGGGCGAGCGAAAAATTATTGGCATCGGTCGAGAAGTTGAAGGGCGTCGAAAAGACGGAACTTCGTTTCCACTATATCTGGCTGTCAGTGAAGTTGTCGTGGGAAATCGTCGAGTCTTCACGGGCTTCGTCCACGATCTGACGGATCTGCGCAAATCCGAAGCACAGGGCGCACAGCTGGGACGAATTCTGGAAGAGTCTCAGAATGAGATTTTTATTTTTGATGCAAAATCCCTGCGATTCCTGCTGATGAATCGTGGTGCCCTGGCAAACACGGGCTACACGCCGGAAGAGATATTTACACTGACGCCAGTCGACATCAAGCCTGAACTATCAACAGAACAGTTCAGGCTGATTCTGGTACCATTGGTGTCCGGACAGGTATCTGTGCTTAGGTTTGAAACCGTTCATCAGCGCCGCAATGGATCGCGTTACAATGTGCACGTGCAACTTCAAAAAGCCCAGTGGGAAGGACAGGATGCATTTGTAGCAACAATTCTGGACATTACAGAGCTTAAGCAAGTACAGCAGGAACTTGCCAGGCTGAATGCCGAACTTGAACAGCGAGTCGAACAACGCACCGAAGAACTTCACCAGGCTCAGGAACAACTTGTTCGTCGTGAAAAACTGGCAACACTGGGACAGCTGTCTGGAGGCGTCGCCCATGAAATCCGCAATCCTTTGGGAGTAATAAAAAATTCGGTCTACTATCTCAAGATGGTGTCGGATCAACTGGACGGAGAAAGTCGCGAATGCATCGCAGAAATTGAACGCGAGATCGAAACCGCAAACCGAATTGTCAGCGAATTACTGGATTACACTCGAGATTCGCCAACTCGCGACGCAGTGCAGTTTTCATTAGCTACGGCCGTGAAAAACGCGGTGCGGTCTGCATCTGTTCCCGACACTGTTCAATTGACTATTGTTGAATCAGAAACACTTCACACAGTCTTTGCAGATCAAGGGCAGGTGGAACGCGTGTTCATAAATTTAATCCGGAATGCCTGTCAGGCAATGTCGGGCAGCGGCACTTTAACAATCACTTCAGCGGATGACGGCGATTTTGCGAATGTCAGCGTAAAAGACACGGGGATGGGAATCCCCAAGACAGATCTTCAGAATGTTTTCGAACCTCTATTTACCACTAAGGCAAAGGGCATTGGCCTGGGATTAGCGGTTTCTCGAAGGTATGCTCGCCTGAATGGTGGAAGCCTTAGTGTCGAGAGCACGGTTTCCAGTGGTACTACATTTATCTTGCGAATTCCGTTTAGCGAGCAGACCTGATGGAAGGCACCAGAAAATCCAAAATGTTGATTGTTGATGACGATCAGGGCATGCGACATACATTGCGACGGATTATGTTGGCAAAGGAATTCGACGTCGCCATCGCGGAGAGCGGAGAAGAAGCGCTTTCTGTTGCGGCAGATTACCAGCCTGACGTTGTTCTGATGGACATGAAAATGCCGGGCATGAATGGCGTGGAAACCCTTCGAGAAATGAAGTTAATCTGCCCGAACATCGTGTCGGTCTTCATGACTGCTTTTTCTTCGGTCAGTCTGAAAGAAGAAGCATCCCGCGAAGGAGCGATTCGAGTAATGTCGAAACCGGTCGATGTGGATTCATTACTGAACCTGATTAACAATACCAAACATTCAGCTCCGGTGTTGTTGATCGACGACGATGCCGGCTTCCGAACTTCGCTTCAGCGAGCACTTGAGGCAAATGGGTTTCGAGTTAAAACGGCAGCATGTGCCACGGCAGCCCTGGAAGAATTTCGCAGTGATCCCGACAGCGTTGTACTGCTTGACATGAAACTGAATGGGGGCGCATCCGGTCTTGATTTGCTGCAGCAGATTCAAAAGGTGAACACAAATGTGATGGTTGTGTTAATGACCGGCTTTCTCGAACTTGAGCCGCTGATGGCGGACGGAATGAGGTTCGGTGCTCACGGCACATTGGTCAAGCCGTTTGACGTAGATGTGCTGGTTGAGAAGATAAGGCCGAAGGCGTAGCGTTCATGATGACACCTGCACAACTTTCAATTCTGATAATCGATGACGACTTCCGAACACGATCCAGCCTGCGAAGAATACTGAAACTGGACGGCTATAGAGTCGAAGAAGCAGGCACTGCCGCCGAAGCACTGAATCGCGAAAACTGGAAAGACTATTTCGCAATTCTGCTGGACCGAAACCTGCCGGACGGCACCGCGGAAGAACTACTGCCGGACATTCGGCGACTTGCTCCGGATGCATCGATTTTGATTGTGACGGGTGACGCGGATCTGGATAGCAGTATCGCGGCAATGCGCAACGGGGCGGCCGACTATCTGCTGAAACCGGTTGAACCCGAATCTTTGCGGGCGCGCCTTCGCGGCCTGGCCGCACTGTGGATTTCTCGGGATGAACTGAGCCGACGTGACGCCGAAATGGAGTTTATGATCGATCATCTTCCGGCGGCAGCCGCCTATGTTGATCTTGAAAGCAGTACCGTACGCTTCAATGCGATCGTTGAAGAGATTACGGGGTATTCAAGGAGTGAACTGACAACGCTTGACGAGTGCTTCGATAAGTTCTTTGGGCCACTGGCTGCCATTGCCAGAACTCAATACGACCAGAATCACAAATCATGGTCGTCGGAATCACTGCGACTGAAAATCATCCGCAAAGACCTGCAGGAATCGGTGGTGGAGTTTCGCGGCTACCGCTACGACGGTCACGAAGTCTGGCTGTTCAGTGACGTAACGGAACGTAATCGCCACGAAATGGCACTGCAAATTCGTGAACGAGCCATACAGGCTGCCAACGAAGGTGTCGTTATCGCGGATGTGACGCGGGACGGACACCCGGTGGTGTTTGTCAATCGGGCCTTTGAGGCCATCACGGGATACTCGGCAGACGAAGCAATCGGCCGTAGTTGTGATTTGCTGTGCGGCCCTGATCCAGATGATGACGTCGTTGAAAAGTTAAAATCTGCAATCAACAATCAGCAGGAATTTCGTTCCACACTGCAATGTTTTCGAAAAGATGGAACACCTTTCTGGAATGAAATTTCCACAGCCCGAGTCAAGTCAGGCAGCGGCAATGTGACACACATCGTAGCCGTTATGAATGACGTGACAGATCGCCGCAGGGCTCAACAGCAACTGCTGCAGTCGGAACGTCTGGCTGCCATCGGAGAAATGGTCACCGGCCTGGCTCATGAAAGCCGTAACGCGTTACAGCGAGCGCAGGCATGCCTTGATATGTTATCGCTGGACCTTGAAGATCAACCTGAACAGCTGGAACTGACCGAGAAAACTCGCCGCGCACTGCAGGACCTGAATCGTCATTACGAAGAGGTTCGTAACTATGCGGCCCCGATCAACCTGCAGTGCCGTCCCACCAATCTGGCAAAGCTGTGGCGATCGACATGGGATAATCTGAAGCCTGCGATTGCTGGACGCGACTTTCGGCTGATCGATTCAGCGTGTGATGATTCTCTGATGTGTTACGTGGACGATCATCGCATCGAACAGGTTTTCAGAAACATACTTGAAAATTCAGTCTCTGCGTGTTCCGGATCGGGCCGCATTACAGTCTCCTGCGATGTTGTAAATCATGGAGACTGTGACTATGTTCAGGTTTCCTTCTGTGACAATGGACCAGGCATCGATGCCGAAAACGCCGAAAACGTGTTTATGCCGTTTTTTACGACAAAGCAAAAAGGCACTGGACTTGGCATGGCGATTTCAAAGCGAATCGTAGAATCGCATGGTGGCTGTATCGAAATAGGCAAATCATCCAAACAGGGGGCTGAAGTAATTGTGACTCTGCCGCTTTATGCGTGAAACACGCGTCCTCAGCATGTCATCATGCGTCGTTCACATGACTCATTCCGCAATCCACCAGGAACAAGTTGAAGAAGGGTGCGTTCACTCGTCGTAGTGAAAGCCGTCAAGAATTTCGTCCTTGCTCTGTGGTTTCACCGGCCGAAAATGTACACAGATTTCGTGACGTCATTTCGTAACACGCCAACCTAATGAACGCTGCTGCAAACGGTGTGAAACCAACCACATTTAAATGCTGGCTGTGCTGAAATCCGAACCACCGATATCACTGAGCTTTCTTTCGGCAACGGTTCGAAACGATACTCGCCAGTTCGGGTGATGTACCATCGATAACGTAACGGGCCTCGTTATCCTGCAATGGGTCGTGAGCTTGCCGTTGTTGCTCAAGAACGCTTTCGCCGGCTTCAGACGCGTCGACGCCAATTTGTTGGCGCTGTTGAATCCGCATCTTCAGTGTCTCTTCCGAAGCATCGCAGTGAATAATGTAAAACGGCACACCCCAACGTTTTGCCAGTCTGCAGAAGCGATCACGATCATTTCGTTTTAGAAACGTGGCATCCACAACAATGGGGAAGCCGGCCTTGATAACCACTTCGGCGAGTTCAGCCAGGCGGTTGTATGTTTTGGCGGTCGCTTCTGTAGAGCAGATCTCGGCGTTGTGTTGTGAATCAGACGCCGCGTCTGCTTCAAGGCCAAACAGTCTTTTGCGTTCCACATCGGATCTCACGCGAATCACGTCGCTGGATTCTATGAGCTGTTGAGTGGCGGTCGTTTTTCCGTTTCCGGAAAAACCCATCGTAATCATCAACGCAGGATTCGCCGATGAAAGAAAACGCTGTGCGAATTGCAGGTAACCATGACAGTCGCTGGCCAGATGCCGCTGGTCAGAATAGGACAGGTGCGGCTGATGTATGCGAATACCCGCAACTTTTGCTCGCACGACGGCTCAGTAACTGCCGTAAAATGCCAGTACATTCAGGCCGTCATAGTCGCCCGTGCGTTCCAGCCAGCGATTCAAAAATCGTTTTGACTGACAGCACAACCCGCGGTCCTCAAAATCCATAATTGCAAATGCGATATCGTTGACGATGTCGATCCAGCGGAACTCTTCATTGAATTCAATCCCATCAAAAATCGTAACCTCATCATCGTCTAGAAACATATTTCCCAGGTGCAGGTCTCCATGGCGTTCGCGCATCATACCGTTTGAGCGACGGCTATCGCAGGCTTCCCGAAGTTTCGAAAACTTCAGCAGCGTCTGTTCTTTCAGATTGGCAACCAGCCCCTGCATGGATTCGTCAACCTTGCACAGGAACCCGAAGTTTTCAAGAATGGGCTTCCTCACCTGATCGGGTGTTCCAACTTCTGAACCCGGCGGTGCCGTTGCGGCATGGCTGTGAAATCTGGCACACCGGTCCGCGAGACCGTCGATAACCTGCGAATTCAGTTCGCAGGCCTGAAGATTGCTTAGCAGTCGATGTTGATCAAACTGCACCATCCGCACGGCATAGTCAATCACCGCGCCGTCGCCGTCAATCCGGGGGGAATCAATCGTGCCGGTGATCGGAACGACGTCCAGCTACAATTCCGGAGCCAGTCTTCGATTCAGCCGAAGTTCTTCTTCGCAGAAGTACTTACGACTTTTAAGAGTCGTGAAATTCACAAATCCCAGATCAACTGGTTTCTTGATTTTGTACGCTCGCAACCCCGTCGGCAACACCCATGAAATATGCGTTTCGACCAGGTCAACTTTGCTACACAAATGTCGATAGATGGCCGGATTCATCAGGCCATCTATTAATGGACTTTGTACTGTTTCCATGACTATGTCTCGCGCTTGCTGCAAATACTGGATGGCGTCCCATGATCGCATTTTATGTGCCGAGCGATCCACGTAATGTGGAGCACACCGCAATGCGTTTCCAGCGCGACGGCCATAGTCAGCCTTCTGAACCCCGGGGCGTTCCAAATTCGCGCACGTCATTAAAACGAGGTCCGCAGCTACGCAATAACGTGCATTTCCGCACACCATGTGCCAAAAGGTGTGCGTAGCAGCACGCCAGTTCGTGCTGGAATTCGTTTACGAACGATTTGATCGCAGCGTCGCCCCGTTTTCTAAGAAATCAACATGCATTAAATACATTGGCACGTGCCATGCCATCTGACCAGTCTGCGTAAGGCCGTTTTTCGCTGTTCCATGCGAAGAATTGCGAGGAAGGAAAGTCATATGCGTTACAGAAAACAAACTCGAATGCGTTTTTAATAACCCAGCGAGCCGTTTCAGATGGGGGTCCCCGACTGCTGCGAAAGTTGACCGTGTTAGCATTTTCAATGTGTCAGGCTTCGAAGATGCATGCATGCAGCTGCAAGGTTCGGTTTCGCGGCGAACTCACTGGTAAGTGGCAGCGTTGGCTCCAGAGCATGTGGTTGTCAGGCTATACTGTTTTTTTCTGCAAATAAGAGATTCGAAATCGTGTCAGACCCGCTCCCAATCAAATTGCTGCTCGTCGAAGACGAAGATGATTTTCGAGAAACCACGGCGCGTTGGATGACCCGCAAAGGGCACGACGTGGCCGAGGCGGCGAATGCTCAGGAAGCGCTCGCGCTATTCGATCGTCAGCACTTTGACGTGGCAGTTGTGGACATGAACATGCCGGGCATTTCCGGCGTTGAACTGCTGCAGCGAATGAAGTCGGCTGACATTGATACCGAAGTGATTATCCTAACCGGCCAGGGAACCATCGATTCCGCCGTTCAGGCCATGAAAATTGGCGCTTGTGATTACCTGACCAAGCCATTTCACCTTAGCGATCTTGAACAACGCTGTCGTCTGGCGTGGGAACGCAGTCGCCTTGGGAAAGAAAACCGGCAGCTAAAGGCAGTCATTAAGCGTCAACAACCCAAAATGCAGATGGTGGGCGCGTCGCCGACCATGAAAGAAGTGTTCCGTCTGATTGAACGCGTTGCTCCAACGGACAAAGCTGTTTTGATTCAGGGCGAAAGCGGAACCGGAAAAGAACTAGTTGCCAGAGCGATTCAAGAGAACAGTTTGCGCTCTGATAAACCATTTGTGATCATCAACTGCGCTGCGCTTCCGGAAAACCTTGTGGAAAGCGAATTGTTCGGGCATCAAAAGGGATCCTTCACCGGAGCAACCATCGAAAAGCCGGGACTGTTTGAAGTCGCTGATGGCGGAACTCTGTTCATTGACGAAATTGGCGAACTACCATTGGCACTTCAGCCAAAGCTTCTACGAGTTCTTGAAGACGGATCTATGCGTCGCGTGGGTTCGCACAAAGAGCGCCGCGTTGACGTGCGGATTATTGCAGCGACAAACCGTGATTTGGCGGAAGATGTCAACGACGGAACATTTCGCGAAGACCTGTATTATCGCATCAACGTCATGTCACTCAAGCTTCCGCCGTTGCGTGATCGAGTAAATGACGTTGATCTTCTGATCACTCATCTGCTGGCTGCCGACTGGGAAATTGAAGACAATGCTCGCGCTGCTTTGGTCAGCTATCAGTGGCCCGGCAACGTGCGACAACTGATGAATGTTCTTGACCGAGCCACCGTGCTGGCTGACAATAACATGGTCACAATGGAAGATCTGCCGAACGAAATTGTGGAAGGCCCGTGTGAACCCGCTGGAAGCGTCACCCGTGTTAATCACGATACCTCGCGGCTGGATGAAATCGAAAAAGCACACATCATAGAAATTCTGGAGCGAGAAAAAGGCAACAAAGCGGGTGCAGCTCGAGCGCTCGGTATTCATCGACGAAAGCTGTATCGACTGCTGGCACGTTTTGACCTGCACAAGCCGGATATGGCATCAGATGAGTCATAATCCTATACGCGAAGCGTTACAGGCTGATCACACCGTGCAGGCTATTCGCGATCGGTGAGATCGTTCAACGGCGCATAGCTATCTGCGGGACTTTGTGTACGGCGGAATCGATGGAGCCGTCACCACATTTGCGGTCGTTTCCGGAGTGGCGGGGGCCGGGTTGTTATCCGGAGTCGTCATTGTGTTGGGGCTCGCGAATCTCGTCGACGATGGATTCAGTATGGCAGCCAGCAACTATCTGAGCTCAAAAGCTGATCTTGAGCTGCTTCAGTGAGCTCGTGCTACAGAAAAACAACACATCGAAAAATACCCGGAAGGCGAACGTGAAGAAATTCGCCAGCTATTGGCCAACAAAGGCTTTCAGGGCGACATGCTCGAAGAAGCTGTCAAGACAATAACGGCCGACAAAAGATTGTGGATCGATACCATGCTACAGGACGGACTGGGCATGGCGCGGGATCAATCCAATGAAAGCTGCCGCCATGACGTTTGTTGCATTTGTTGTCATCGGATTTCTGCCGTTGATCGCCTTTCTGGCAGAATACCTCTTTGAGATTCCCGGAAATCCTTTTCTTATAAGCACCGTCTTCACCGGCGCAGCCTTTATCGCGGTGGGCGCCGTCAAGACTAATTTTGTTTCAGTGCACTGGCACTGGTCGGGTCTGGATACGCTTGCCGTCGGGGCCATCGGCGTGCTGTTAAGTTGTATGGTTTAGCCGCGGAATAGGCGAAGGGCACGGAACCCAAACATAGCACGATCCGGGAAATTGTCTGTCATTTTTGCGCGTATCCGCCGATCTGTGCACCGGCAGCAAATTCACAAAGAGCGACGGAATGCGGCTGTGTCATCCTCGGATTTGACTCATTTCTAACCGTGATTTCGATCCAGTCGGATTCCTGAGAAGCTGGTGCGCATTGAGATTTTTACCAATTCGAAAACTGCGAAGTTCATCAACTTCGCGAGACCGCACGCGAACGAACGGTCCGCAATCCATAGGCGGTATTCGACTAGATGTGGATCCGCTAAATGGCAGTGGATGAAGTGAGTTGTTTTTCGCATTTGTTGTTGTTTGCCTGGTGTGCCGTGTCAAGATCACTCTCAGGTCGTGAGGGGCCGTCCCGTGAATGTCCAGCGGTAGGGTTTGGCC
>JBDNFN010000197.1:0-9644 GCA_041689795.1 Fuerstiella sp.
CTCACCGTTGCCCAGGCGAAGCCAACCGATGATGACGAAAACGCAGGTGACGCCAAACAACCAAAGCCAAAAACTTTGGCCGAGGCTTTGAAACGATCCGGCTGGGATCGTCTTGTCGGAACGTGGGTTGACGAAGGCAGTCAGGGCGAAGGCCTGAAGATGACGGTGAAGTGGAAGATCAAGGACCGAGTTGTGGAAATGGAATCCATCGACCCCGGCCGCACATCGGTTTCACTGATCAGTATCAACGCAGCCAGCGGGGACATCTTTCAGGTCGGCGCTGACAGCACCGGTTCATCTCACCTGGGCACCTGGAAATTTCAAAAGACCGGCGACGCTGTCCTTAAGCTCGGCTACACCGACGGCAACGGAACGCAGGGCGAAATTACACTTCGCTATAAGTTGGTCGATGACGACACGCTCGACTTCACGTTTGCCCTTCCCCAGCCAATCCACGTTCGCTTGATCCGGGCGTCTGAATGACCCGATGTATCAACTTTGAAATACGCGAAGAGGAGCATACTCATCAATGCACCTATTATCCGGAATCCTGATAACCGCAATTGGTCTGTTTATGCTGGTCTGCGGCACAGTGAAAAGCGAGTTCATCATCTACCGGCTGCTGGTCGCCCGATCCCGACTCCAATGGGTCGCTGCCTACCCGCGGCGGTGTCCACGACCAAGGTCACGAACGCAAGTTGCCAATCTGCCTCGAACACATCGACCGAAGCTGCGAACGGTACTTGGGTTTTATGCATCCCCCGCCTGCGAATCAGGCCATAATCGATGTAATCTGTTGCCACGCTTGGGATTCGAACACGGCCGACTCCACGGCTGCCCGGCAAAAAAGTTCTAACCGTGTCTGCTTGCCCCGACTTGAATTCAAGACAGCTCGTTGCATGAATTTGCCTCGAGCTGTTTCTCGTTTGTTTGCAGCGACTTACGCGATCATCGTGATGCCAAGTGCTCAGTTCAAACAGTCGCTTCTTTTCGGGCCATGAGGAAGGGGAAATGTTCGAATCTATTGCCACGTAGCGAGTTACGGACTTCAAATCCAGTCGCCACTTTCACAGCCCGCTACTCTGGTTCGAGTCCTCGCGGGGGAGCTAAGCAGGAAATATGTTACCCTTAGGTGGCATGTTTCCTGCTTTTTCATGCGATAAAACCACTGTGGATTGCTGGGGATTTGCATGGATGTTACCGCCGGCGTTATTGCCGATTGCTTTCTCCCAATGTTCGGGCGTCACCTACAGGTAATGCTTCTCGGCAATCTGGCTGCGATGGACGAGCCACGAATTGATGACATGATCTGGAAACAGCTCCTGCAGCTCCGTTCGGCGCGATGCTCGCAGGTGCACGAACAGCTTCGGCCAGGGTTTCAGACCGTCGTTTTTGATAATCCGAATCAGTCTTGTTCGCAGATTTCTTTCAGAACCATGATACTGAGCAACGATTCTGGCTGTCCCGATGTCCTTATTGCGTTGAGCAGCTTTCAGAATTGGGCGTAGCTCGCCAAACAGCGGGCAGTAACGCAGGCCGGTTTTCGGCCAATCAATTCGGATGCGCCCTTTCATCCAGTCGATGTCCTCCCATTTCAACGACAGAACTTCGCTGGGAGTTCGCATGCCCGCAAACCTTGCCAGAGCGAAGATGACTTTCCAGTCGTCGTCAGGACATGCGACCAGAACCTGGGCTGCCGCAGCGTTTTGGCCGCCATTCGGTCGAGAATTGGAGTCTTGATCGTTGATGAGCCAAAGCATCCGAGGCCCTGATATCCCTGGCCGTCGGTGAAGATCAAAATGATGTTGGGTTTCGCAGCGGTGTCCTGCTCTTGGGCACTCCATACTGTTTTTGCTGGATCGGCAAACGGCTAAGTCTTGTTCAGACCTGCGATCGTCGCCATTCTCTTCACTTCCGACGGAACGACGTATCACCTTCCGTTCACTTTTTTGATCAGCGCGATTTCGTCAACCGTTGCACTCAATAGAGGCTTATCCTGACGATAGATTTACACTTATATCGTGCCCTTTAGCGTCGCCGAATCTTTCTTACCGAGGGCCTCTGGCACTGCAACATGTAGCCTTAAGGTAAACGCATTACGTTTAATCAAGAACTAAATTTCTACGTTTGTTTCACCATCGTAAGTAATGGCAATGCCGGTGACGTTTTCCCCTCCTGAAGCATCTTCACTCCGGTGATTTCGGTCGCCGAGGTGTCTTGTTGCAACATTGCCACAGACAGCATCAGGAGCATGCGCATCGCAGCTTGAACAAGCTTCATTGAATTCCATGATGATTCATCGGGAAAGGGGCGTACGTTATTGGTCTCTTGTCCGGTTGCGAAAACTGGCACTCAGTCGCAATTGCCTTCAGACCTGCAAAGCCAATCGCACGAATGATTCTGACACAGGATCCTGAACGGTCTGGAAAGGTGATTCGCTCGGCATTCCTACAGAGTAGGTTTAACGCGGGTGATCCTTTGCGAAAGACGGTCGGGTTACGCCGGTGACCGATCGAAACGTTCGCGTGAAAGCACTGTGGTCCCAGAATCCGCAGTACTGGGCCACGCTGGAAACTGAGCGGTTGTTTCACGTAGCAGCTGACAGGCGGCCGTACTGCGAGTCTTCGTGCTGAGCTGAGTTTGTGTCAGGCCGAACAGTCGCTTTGTCAGCCGCGTGAGTTGTGCAGTAGCAGGCTTCGGCCAGCGATGTGAGGCTGAATCTCTGAGGTAGTTGGCATTCGAAGGTCTGCAGTGCTGCCGAGAATTGGGGAGACAATTCCTCTGGCGCTATCGTTGTCTGCACGTCGCACGAAGAACCGATCAGGCCGGCGATTACACCTGAAGAATCCGTGGGGGCAACTTGATGATGAAGCACCAGACGGGCTTGTGCGGCTGAATCCATTACATCTCAAGATGATTGACCAGCGGCCGACCTGTTCTCTGCACCTCAGCGTCCCGCTCAGACGAAATTCGCCCGAATTCAACGGCGCAGATGCCGCCTGGGCGGTTGCCAATCGCTTCAACTTTCGTTTGGATGCCGTATCGTTGCAGCAACGGTTGATTGACGGCCACGTAGCGACCTTCGGCGTCTTTTGTGAAGAACGCGACGTTGGAAGTCTGATCAAAGAGTCTCTCAAGCAAAGCGGCCGCGATATCGGGCACTTCCCCATCAGTTACATACAGAAGGGAGATTGTGCGCTTTTTCACGGCGGTAGATACCATTTCATACAAGCGATGACTTCAACGTCTGGATATAATTCACGGGATAATGGCTGCGGAAAGGCGTGGGGGCATTGTTTGTCGCGAATCGCCTTTGTGCACATAGCATCTTTGCAATGTCGATACAGACCTGCATCTGTATTCGTTCCGTTAACATCAAGCTGGAATACAGTTTGAAAGTGGAGTCTGTCGAAGAACAGGAGATCCGTTTGCAAAGTCATACACATTTGCTGCCTCGAAACGCGTTGTTCGCCATGTTCGCCATTGGAACCTGGCTGAATGCGTTGACCTCTCTGGGACAGGAACAGACGCCGCTTAACTTGCCTGAAGAGATTCACGCGATCGTCACGTCGCGATGCATGGATTGTCACAGCGGTGATTCGGCGGAAGCGGATGTGCGCCTTGACAATTTCGAAACATTGACGTTGAACGCCAAATTGGAACTTCTGAATAAGGCGCAGGATCAGATCTTCTTCGGACTGATGCCGCCTAAGGACGCTGATCAGCCAACGGGTGACGAACGTGAAACGCTGGCCGGTTGGTTGCAAAGTGAGCTTCGCGAACACAACGCATCAAAGCTGGATGAAAAGTTGCGTGAGCCAGCGTATGGCAACTATGTCGATCACGAAAAGCTGTTTGACGGTTCGCTCAAAGATCAGCCCTTCACGCCTGCTCGCCGTTGGCTGGTGAGTCCGCAGATTTTTCACGAGCGAGTGAATGCGGTCTTAAAATTGGACGGCCGAGCGCGACAGTCAGGTTTTTATGGCGTGACGAATCCGATTGTTCTGCCCGATCATTCGGGAGTTCGATATTACGATACGGCAACGCTCGACGGTGGCCATCTGCTGGTGATGCTGAACAATGCTCAGTGGATTTCTGAGAAACAGATGTTTGGTGCGGTCCACCAGGGTGAAGACTCACGGAAAATTGAGTTCACCAACGCGAAGGATCGCTGGTATCCGAAAACTTCACCGGCCGCCTTTGTAACGATAGTTCGCAAGCAATCGCCTCCGACGGAGGACGAAATGACCGCCGCCATTTACGCACAGTTCGATTGCGTGCTGCAACGCGATGCCACGCAAGCAGAGGTAAATCAATACCTGCCGTTGTTGCGATCCTCGGTCGAATTGGGTGGCAACGTCGCAGGGCTGCGGCAGATGCTGGTCAGTGTACTGCTGAAGTCCGAGTTCCTTTACCGCCTGGAATTTGGCGATGGTGAGCCCGACGAATTCGGCAGACGAAAACTTTCGCCACGCGAAGCCGCTTACGCCATCGCGTATGCCATCGACGACCGCGTGCCGGATGATCAGTTGGTGAAAGCGGCAAACGAAGACCGCCTGCTTACGAAAGACGACTACCGTCGCGAGGTCATCCGACTGCTGAACGACAAAAAGACTTTTTACGCGGAAGGCGATTCCTCTCTAAACGGCATTCATATTCGTTCGCATTCGGTCACACACCCGAAGATCAACCGCTTCTTTCGCGAATTCTTTGGGTATCCCAACAGCATCAAACTGTTCAAAGATGTTGCTCGCAGCGGTGGCTTCTTCGACAACGCAGGCCGAGATTACAGCGGCACGGCGGGATCTGTCACCAACGAAGCAGACCGGGTTGTCGACTTCATTCTGACTGAAGACAAGGACGTGTTTACCAGGTTGCTCACCACCGATGAGTTCTTCGTCCTGCATACCAAAAGCAACCAGGAAGGGCAGAAGATCGTGGCCGACTGGCGTCGCGCTTATGAGGGGCTGAAAGACACGGATTGGAAGAACAATACCGAGCAGGCGTTGTTGGATTACTTTGAAGAACGTAAAGACATGTTCGCGATCATCCGCATCACAGATCTTCATGAGGATCACCGCAAGAACCACGTTCGAGACTATGAAAGATTCATGTCGTTCTTCGAACACACATTCGGCAAAGGTACGACACCGATCACGTTCCCCTGGTTTTTTCACGGCGGTCAGAAGTTCCGGTATTCGGAAATCTATAATCTGCCACCCGTTCCTGGCGGCGGGCCGCTGGACTATCAGGGCCGCTGGTCGCGCGGAAAGTATGAGGCAGCTGAAACCTGGGATTACCCAGTACAGCAGCCTTTCAAGGTTGAACATCGCAAAGGCATTCTGACTCACCCCGCCTGGCTGTTGGCTCATGCTCAGAACACAGAAACCGATCCCGTGCGCCGCGACCGCTGGATTCGCGAAAAGCTGCTGGCAGGCCGAGTTCCAGACGTGCCCATCACGGTGGATGCTCAAATCCCCGAAGACCACCATCGCACTCTGCGAGAACGGCTGGATTCAGTGACCGGAAAGCAGGAGTGCTGGAAGTGCCACCAACAGATGAATCCGCTGGGACTCACGTTTGAAATCTTCGATGACTTCGGCCGCTATCGAACCGACGAACGCCTCGAGCATCCCGACAATCTGGTTCAACAAGGCAACGGACAGACATCCGCCGATGTCTACAAGACCAAACCAGTGAACGCGACCGGGTCGCTGATCGGTACGGGGGATTCTGCATTAGATGGCGAAGTGGCCGATGCCTTCGACCTGATCGACAGGCTGGCGAAATCTGAACGAGTGCGGCAGTCGATTATTCGCCACGCCTTCCGCTATTTCATGGGGCGCAATGAAATGCTGTCCGATTCACAAACGCTGATCGATGCTGATCGTGCGTACGTGGAAAGCGGTGGAAGTTTTCGAGCTGTCATCGTTTCGTTATTAACCTCCGATTCCTTCATGTACCGTAAAGACATAAAGTAAGTAGTTGACGATTGAAAAGTAATCTAACGCGTGAGCGAGGGATCGGTAATTGCCTCGCTCGCGGGTTTAATGATTTCATGATGGTCGCCTTCAATTGATTAAATCAAGAAGCCCTCACGCGTCGGGTTTGTTGATAAAAACTTTCATTCGCTAAACGCCGTCAAACTTTGAGAATAGAAAACGCTATGAACACTCGCCGAGATTTTCTATCGCACTCCTTAGCCGGCATTGGCGCGTTGAGCCTCGCTTCGCAGCCCCTTTTTGCGGACAGTATTGCCAGCAAGCCGCCAACGCGGTTTATTTTCATGCACAAAGGCAACGGGCTGCTGCCGAGTTCTCTGGTTCCACCCACGTTTGATAAGAATCAACTTGAGGCCGAACAACGCAAGGAGGCCTTCATCGCTGATCTGGACTGCCACGACTTACCGGAATGGATGAGTCCCATCGCCGAACATAAGAAGAACATGACCATTCTTCAGGGACTGTCTGGCAAAATGTGTACGACCGGGCATCACACATGGTGCTCGTCGCTGGGGGCGTACAAAGCCAACGAACGCCTGAGTTCGATCCAGTGGGCGACGGTAGATTTTGAGCTGGCAGATTTATTTCCGTCACCCTTTCATCACATCGAACTGGCCTGTTTTCCTGGCGAAGGCGGTAATTCACGCGGCAATATCGATGGCATCGAAAAAGGCTTCTCCGCTCGCGGTCCACAGCAGCCGAACTACGCTTTTGGCTCGCCCAAGATCGCGATGCAGGAACTGTTTAAGTCCGTGTCCGCCGACCAGGATGCTCGCACACGCTATGAGCTCGAACGCAAGGTTCTGCAGTTCCTATCCACGGATGAAGCGTCTCTGGCCAGCCATCTCAGTGGTATCGAACAACTTAAAGTTGCCAACTACGCCGACGCGCTGCACGACATCCGCCAACGGAACGGACGTGTGGAAGCGATGGGCGACATCATCCGCAAACACATTCCGCAACTCGACCCAAAATATTTGGCCGACAAGCTTTCCACCGTCGACAGGCAGTTCGGATTGGTGGAAGTGCTGCTGTCTACACTGATATCGGGCATGACCAATGTGGTTGCATTCACCGCCGACGAACTGGGCACGCGGTACACGGGGCTGCCTGGTATTGAAGGCGAGAACGTCAACCTGCATGACGTCGGACACGGCAAGCCGGTTGCCGGTGTCGAAGCTGTCGACGTTCGGGAAAAGGTTCGACAACAGCACATGACGCTCATCGACCGCATCGTGACACGTCTGAAGAGCGTGCCCGAAGCCGGAGGCACGATGTTCGACAACACGATGTTGTTTTATCTGCCCAACAACGGCGAAACGCATCACAGCAATGGCACCGAGTGGCCATTCATTGTCCTGGCCGGCGACAACACGCGGCTTGATATCAGCCGCCGGTACATTCGTCTGCCCGGCTACGGCAAAGCGGGCCACAAGACACTTGGTAACTGGTACACGACCGTTCTCAATGCCTACGGCAACCCGATTGATCATTACGGCGCTCTGGACGTCGCGCTCACGATCAACCAGACGGGGCCAATCGAACATTTTCTGGGGTAGTGGAACGCCTTCGTGTTTTTGCCTTTAGGCGGTTTCCTTCGACAAGCAAAAAAACAATTCACCATGCTTAGATCTTCATTATCTTGGCTGCTACTACTCGTACTGTTCTATCAAGGCACGCTCGTTGCCCAGCAGATGCCTCGCGAGAACGTCGTTGATGTCCCGGCGATCGGTGCGGGCTTGTGTGTCAGCAATGTCTTTCAATCAAACATGGTTCTGCAGCGTGACAAGCCGGTTTCGATCTGGGGATGGGCGAATGCGGGCGCAGAGATCGTCGTGTCATTCGGCGGCAATGATCAAACGGTATCCGCGGCTAACGACAACACATGGAAAGTGACTCTGCCGACAATGGCGGCCAATGCCGAACCGCAGACGATGATCATCAAAGCAGCGAATAAGACGCTCACGCTGGACAATATTCTGATCGGTGATGTCTGGGTACTGGGCGGGCAAAGCAACATGGAATTTCCGCTGGACCGAATTGAGAACGGCGAGCTGGAAATCATCTCCGCCAACTTTCCCAACATCCGAATACTTACCGTTCCGGCGATGAATGGCCCCGACAAAAAGCCGGGCTTCGCGAGACTGCACGAATGGAGCGGCTGGTTTGGGCGCCACTATCGCAAAGGCGACTGGGATGAATGCTCGCCGGAAATCGTCCGTGAATTATCGGCGATCGGCTACGTGTTTGCGCGGCGACTTCATATGGCGTCACAGGTTCCGATCGGAGTGATCGACGCTTCACGCGGTGGCACGACTGTAGAAACATGGACTCCGGATGCTATGCTCAGAAAGCTGAACGCGCCGCCCCTGAAAACCGTAATGCAGGAATGGGATCAGAAGGTCGCGGACTGGGATTCACAGGGGGACCTTGACGAACGAATCGAAAGCTACCGCCAAAAGGTCGAACGGTTCAAAAAAGAGGGCCGCGAAATGCCGGCTAACGAAACCGAACCGACTGACCTGCGACCCGGTCCGGCGACGGATCAGAACCGACCTGGCAATTGCTACGCCAGCATGATTGGTCCGCTTGAGGGACTGAAAATCAAAGGAGCCATCTTCCATCAGGGTTACAACAACTGCTTCAACGGAACACAGGGCACCATCATGTATCGCCATGTGTTTCCGGAAATGATTGCCTCGTGGCGCGCCGCCTTTAACGATCCGGAAATGCCGTTTGGAATTCTTTCGCTGTGCACCGAAGGCACCGTGCAGACGCTGGACAATTATTGCGAGATGATGGCCAATCCCGGCCCCTTCATTCGCGAAGCTCAGTACCAGACGTTTCTAGACTTGTACCAGGCGGGCGACAAGAACATTGGCTTCACCAGCACCTATGACCTCCGCCGCCGCTGGTATCATCCGCAACTGAAAATTCCCGCTGGCGAACGCATCGCGCGGTGGGCTTTAGCCACGCAATATGGATTTGAACGGTCTATCCGCTGGAAGCCACCCATCGTAACCGGCATGAAAGTCGAAGGCGACCGCATCGAATTGCAACTGGATGAACCTGCAAGCGCGGTCGATGACGGAGGTCCGATTCTGGGATTTGCAGTCGCGGGTGAAGATCGAAAGTTTCACCCGGCTTTAGCCAAACACCTGGTGATCGGTAAGAACGATCGTGGCCAGCCGCAAACGGATAAGAAGGTACTCGTGCTCAGCAGTTCGATGGTTTCCAACCCGGTGCACTACCGCTACGCATGGGGCCGCAGTCCGCTGGGCAACCTGCAAGCAGACCGCATCACCGACATTCCCTTTGCCACTCAACGCAGCGACGACTGGTCACTGGAAAACGTCCCACTGCGTGTGCACGCCGAGGAAGTCACACAGAAACTGGACCGCCAACAGCAGCAAAAGCAGATCGAAGCTCTTCGCAAACAGGATGTCGAACGAATCCTGTTTGAAGCTGAAGTTCTTAAATCAGTTGCGTCAGGCAAAGTTCAGGAGAGGGGGATTGTTATGAATTCATGACATGAAACCTTTCGTTGGAACCCAGTGAGTTGATCTCACCCGGCAGAGCCTGACCAGCAGTCGGAAGCGAGTGTTGCGTGGTGTTCGGGTAACCGGCACTGCGAAGCGTACA
>JBDNFN010000198.1:0-41384 GCA_041689795.1 Fuerstiella sp.
CCAGATGCCGCAAGGCGATCGATATGAGGTGTTTTTGCAATCACATCGCCGTAACACCCAAGTGTCGCCGCCAGATCATCAACTGCAATAAACAGCACATTGCGCGGCATCGATCGGTGTTCAGATGCCCAGAGCAGCGGCGCCATAAATATCAGGCCGAAAATAACCGCCGCGTTGAACACCCACCGGCGATTCGGACGAGTCCACCTTTGCAGGTCGCTGACTGGTTTGCTGTATCGACGAAGTCTGCAGAGAAACGGTTGTTGGTTTGGCATGCCGGAAATTGCTCGCGATACTGTTGTGTTCGGCTATCAAAGACGCCGCCATCTTGGACGCCTGAGCCCCACATCGCAACTGGAAGCAGACCATTTATCTGGACAGGCAGTCTTCCGCGTCGATCAATCAACGTGCACGCCTAAAAAAGCGATCCCCCGCGACGATAAGAAGCATCACCAGTCATGAAGCATTCGAAAGGGATTCTTCAGACTCATCCGGCGTATCAAAAATAACAGTATCTTCGTTGTGGTCGATTTGGCTGAAATTCAGGTCGGGTGCTGTGTCGCGATCCAGATGCATTGTATCGTTCGGTGCACTGATTTCGTCGTATTGTGAAGGAGCCGGTTGATACTTCGCCCACCACTTTTCTGCACACTTCCACGTCCATTGATCACAGCACTCACAGCATTCCAAATCCTCCAGCAACTGCCGAGCTGATCCGTATCGAAGCCTCGGATCACGTTGCAGACATCGAAGAATCACACGGCTTAAGTCTGCCGGAACGTTGACGCCGATCTCCTCGAAGGTCGGCACTGCGGCGGTTGCATGAGCTACGATCAACATGATCGGATTCTCGTCCACAAACGGAGGACGTCCAGTCAGCAGAAAATAAGCAACACACCCCAAAGAATACAGGTCACCGCGAGCATCCGGGGATAGGCCAACAGCCTGTTCGGGACACATGTAAGATGGAGAGCCTCGCAGCTTCTTATTAGTATTTCTGAATTGAATGGGCTCCTGTGAAACTGCCTGCACAAGACCAAAGTCCAATAGTTTGGCAACATCAAAAGAACGACCACGTTCCGTCAGAAAGATATTACTGGGCTTGATATCACGATGCACAAGCCCCACACAATCGGCCTCATACAGTGCTTCACACACCTGCTTCAGAATATAGACAACACGTTCAGGTTCCATGACGCCAAACTGCTTCACGAAATCTGCCAGGTTTACGCCCGTCAGGTACTCCATCACATAATAAAACCTACCGTCATCGGATGTACCGTAGTCGTAAACTTCAACGGTATTCCAGTGTGTAAGATGAGCAGTCGCTTTTGCTTCTCGTTCAAAGCTGCTGCGCATTTCGATGTCACGGGCCTGTGCGGGATGAATCAGCTTGATCGCGCACTTGCGTTTCATTAACTGATGTTCAGCCAGAAACACGTCACCCATTCCACCCGACCCCAATTTGCGTTTCAGGATGTATGGCCCCAGTTTCTCGATCATCGGCTCATCATCACCGACTAACCAGTATGATCGGTACACCGACAGACCGATCAGCCCCGCGGGAATCAGCAGCCCCAGAACCAGCCAGATCGCAAGATTGGTGTCGCCGAATACCGCACTTTGCCACCACGGGAATGTGATAAACGTAATCAGATTGCCGCCAGCAATACTGATGGCCGCGATATTGATGGCCGTACGGTTCCGGATTTTTTCCGACGGTCTACTTTTTTCCTTGCAGGAATTCGGTTCATCGCCAACGCCGATAGAGTCGCTCAATGGGAGACTTAATGGTTGGGAATTTGTAGTGAAGACCCGTGACATAGTTTGCTTAGAGGAAACCCGTCAATGCATAAATTTGGTGGCCCGTGAAAATGTCGAACCACAACAACGTCTGCTGGACAATAGCTCTGACATAGCATTGGAAACGTCCGGGATTGAAAATTACCAGCAGTATAGCTACCAGAGCAACGTCACAATCGCACTGAACCGAACAGGCGTTGCGACACCGACATCAAGGCCGCAGAACGCGTACGAGTTTTCCCGAGTCTGTGGTTCCGGCCGACGACTTCTGTCACCATTTTGGTTAACGTTGTTAACCGAGATGGCCGTTGCTAGGCTCTGCTTTTCCGTAACACTCTGCAACCTGATCAAAACCGTTCGTTTTCGCACCGCTACCCGCTCACCCTGCTGCCTCAACAAAGTCAGTCGCAATGAAAGCATTCCTGCACACTCTGTTACTTGCAGCCATCACTTCCCAATCCGCCTTCGCTCAGGTCGCCGCTGATCACCATGATGAGAATCATGACCACAACCACGTGGTTCACAGTTTTGAGCGACAACAGTTAAGCGACGTCTACTTTTCTGAGGGAGCATCTGCTGGCGACATAAACGGCGACGGTGTTGCCGACGTCGTTTACGGCCCCTACTGGTTTGATGGCCCGGCATTTCAAACAAGACACGAAATCTATGCCGCGGTGCCCCAAAACCGCGATGGCTATGCTGACAATTTTTTCAGCTGGATTTTCGATTTCGATGGCGATGGCAACAACGACATTCTAACGGTCGGATTTCCCGGGAAACCGGGATACGTTTATCGCAACCCCGGGAAGGCTGAACTTGAAAACCTGTGGGAGAAGATTGAAATTCTGGATTCGGTGTCCAACGAATCGCCTCAGTTCACAGACGTCAACGGCGATGGCAAGCCAGAACTGATCTGCACTCGCCACGGCCACTATGGCTTTGCCGAGTTCGATCCAAAGACACCGTTTCAAAAATGGAACTTCACCAGTATTTCCGATGACAGCGCCCCGAAACCATTTGGTCATGGTCTAGGAGTCGGCGACATAAACGGTGACAAACGCATGGACGTGATCGCTCGTAACGGCTGGTTCGCTCAACCCGCTGAGTACCCTGCCAACGAAAACTGGCCGTTCTATCCACATGATTTTGCACCTGCAGCCGCTGACATGTTTGCTTATGACGTGGATGGTGATGGGGACAACGACATTATCACCAGCCTGAGTGCTCATAATTATGGCCTGGCGTGGTACGAAAACACGATGACCCATAATGGCGGCATCGCGTTCGAAAAACATCTGATTATGGGAAATAAGACGACTGACAATCCATACGGAGTTCTGTTTACCGAACCGCATGCAGTTAAACTTGCCGACATAAATGGCGATGGACTGCAGGATATTGTCACTGGAAAAACGTACTGGTCACATCACGCTCAAAGCCCGATGTGGGATGCCGGTGCTGTTGTTTACTGGTTCGAACTGCATCGCAAAAAAACACCGGATGGCAAGGTGACTGTTGACTTTGTGCCTCATAAGGCTGACGGAGAATCAGGCATTGGCCGAGGTCTGTTTGTCGGCGACATCACTAACGATGGCCTGCCGGATATCGTGACGGGCGGGATGAAGGGAGCCCACGTGCTGACTCATGTTCGCCGCGCAGTCAGCGACCTGGAATACGACCTGGCTCAACCACGCAAACGCGCTGTGATGGCGGAAGGTCTGCTGCCGGAACAGGCAGCGGCAAACATCACCGTGCCACCCGGCTTTAAAGTTCAACTTGCCGCTGGCGAACCCATGGTGCACCAGCCTCTGGCGATGTGTTTCGACCATAAGGGCCGCCTGTGGGTGGCCGAGGGTCACACTTATCCGCTTCGAGCAACCGACGGAGAAGGCAAAGACCGCATCGTGATTTTTGAAGACACAACCGGCGACGGCGTGTTCGATAAATCAAAAACGTTTATCGAAGGACTTAACCTTGTCAGTGGCCTGGAAGTCGGATTCGGCGGTGTCTACGTAGGAGCCGCCCCGTACCTGATGTTTATTCCCGATCGCGATGGCGACGACAAACCGGATTCTCCAGCAGCGACCGACAAGGTCACTATTCAACCGGTTCAGTTCCCCCAGGATGTACCGCCCGGGGCGATTATCCTGCGTGACGGATTTGGGTGGCACGATACTCATGAAACACTAAACGGTTTTATTTGGGGACCGGATGGCTGGCTATACGGCTGTCATGGCGTGTTCACGCATTCCAAAGTCGGCAAACCGGGAACTCCTGATGATCAGCGACAAGGGCTCAACGCTGGCGTGTGGCGTTATCATCCGGCAAAGGATATCTTCGAAGTGTTTGCTCAGGGCACTAGTAACCCGTGGGGAGTTGACTTTAATGATCAGGGGCAATGCTTCATCACAGCCTGCGTTATTCCTCATATGTGGCACATGATTCAAGGAGGCCGCTATCATCGACAGGGCGGTCAGCATTTCAATCCCTACACCTACGATGACATTAAAACGATCGCCGACCATGCTCATTACGTCGGCAACATTCGAGACCACGCATGGTGGGGCCACGAACCAACCGAACTCGGCGACACTGATGCGGCTGGTGGCGGACACGCTCATGCCGGGGCAATGATCTATCTCGGAAATAACTGGCCCGATCAATATCGCAACCAGATCTTCTTTAACAATATTCATGGCAACCGCATTAACAACGACCTGCTGGTTCCGATTAAAGGCGAATCTGGTTTTGTCGGAGAACACGGCAAAGATCTGATGTTTGCCAACGACCGATATTATCGAGGTATCAATCTACGATACGGTCCGGACGGCAGCGTGTACGTGATTGACTGGTACGACAAAAATGCGTGCCACCGCAACAACCCGGAAATCTGGGACCGCAGCAACGGACGCATCTACCGCATTAGCTACGGAACTCCAGACCGGCAGCTCGCGTTGGATTCACTGGCTGCTCTTAACAGAGGAAAAATGGCTGAATTAATAGCCGCCCTGGAACACCCCAATGAATGGTTCAGCCGTATGGCTCGCAAACGCCTGATGGAATTGCAGGCCGCCGGAACCATAATCACACCGCAACAAACCGCCGCCCTGTGGCAGGCAACCACAGATTCAACAAAGCCTACAGATCGTCGTCTTCGCGATCTTTGGACCATGGGTGCGTTGAATCTGCTGACCGAAACGCAGACACTCACTCTGCTGATGGACAAGGAAGAATACATTCGAGCATGGACCATTCAATTGATGCTGGAAGACAATGTCGCATCATTTGCACAGCTGGCGAAACTGCAGGAAATGGCTAAGACAGATTCCTCTGCCGTTGTTCGCAAGTACCTTGCGTCTGCCCTGCAAAGGCTGCCTTTGGAACAACGCTGGAATATTGCTACCGCATTGTCGACTCATGCTGAAGATGCCGATGATCACAACATTCCGCTGCTGCTGTGGTACGGCATCGAACCGCTGGTTCCAACCAATGCCGAACAGGCCATGCAGCTTGCTCTGCAAACGAACATTCCATTGCTGCGTCGCTATATCGCTCGTCGGGCCTCAGTCAGCAACGACACAATTGGTCCGGTTGTCGCCACACTGAATTCTGATACCAGCGTTGAAACCCAGAAAGAACTGCTGAACGAAATGCTGGCTTCGTTTGAAGGACGAGTCGCCATTCCGATGCCGACTGTCTGGCTGCCAACATACGAAAAACTTTCAAAAAGTGATAACGAAGAACTGCGAGACAAAGCAAATCAACTGGCCGTCATCTTCGGTGACCACCGCGTGTTTCCACAGATGAGAAATCTGCTTTCGGATAAGCAGCAGGACGTCAGGCGACGACGTCAGGCATTGGATGTGCTGGTTCGAGGACAGGACAGTGCTTCATCTGATGTGCTAGTATCAGATGCCGTAATCAATGATGCGGATCTGCAGGGGCCAGCCATTCGAGCTCTTAGTTCACTGGGCGGCGAATCTGTACCGAAGGCTTTGTTGGGCCGCTATTCTTCATTCCCGGCATCTGTTCGCAATGATGTGATCAGTACTCTGGTTTCACGTCCAGCCTGGACAACTGCACTGCTGGAATCGATCGGCAGCAAGTCGATTCCGAGTTCTGACTTACACGCCTACCATGTGCGTCAGATTCTGGCATTCAAAAACGATGCAATCAACAAACTGCTTAAGCAGCATTGGGGAGATATTCGCGAAACCAACAGCGATCGAAAACAGCAGGTTGCCGAGTGGAAGCAAATACTCACGGCTAAGTTTCTGGCGACAGCTCATACGGGCAACGGCCGTCGAGTATTCAGCAAGACGTGTCAGAACTGTCATCAATTATTCGGAACCGGCGGACAGATCGGTCCGGACATTACCGGATCGAATCGAGCTAACCTGGACTACATCCTTGAAAACGTGCTCGACCCAAGTGCCGTTGTCGGACGCAGCTATCAGATGACAGTGGTTGCTCTCGAAAGCGGACGGATCGTTAGCGGGCTGCTGAAACAGGAAACTGACAGCGCGATTACAATTCAAACGATTAACGACAGCGTCGTCGTTCCCAAAAGTGAAATCGAAGAACGCAGCCTGTCCGACGTTTCCATGATGCCTGAACGGCAACTGGACGCGTTAAGCAAAACTGATGTTCGCGATCTGCTGGCCTACCTGGCCAGCCCCGATCAGGTCACTCTATCCGGTCCGCCGCCCACTCTGGATGCCACGGGCAAGGTCGCCGGTGCCGTCGAAGGCGAAAATATGAAGATCGTCGAAAAAACGGATGGCACCAGTCGCAACCAGCCCATGGGAGGATTTTCAAAGGGTAAATGGAGCGGAAACGATCAGCTTTGGTGGAATGGAGGCAAGCCCGGCAGTCGCCTTGCCGTGGAACTAACGGTCGCAGAAAACGGCGTTTACACTTTGGAAACAGCGTTCACGATGGCTCCGGATTACGCGATCATCAAACTGTCGGTTGACGATCAGGTTATCGACGGCGGACTGGACCTGTACAATGCTCCGGATGTTATCTCGACCGGTGTGCTTTCTTACCCAGCGGTAAAGCTTGGTAAAGGCAATCATCGGTTTACCATGGAAGTCACTGGAGCAAACCCTAAGGCCGCCAAAGCGTACATGATCGGTCTGGACTTTGTCCGACTGCTGCCTTCCCCGGAATAGCCAATCGTTCAGAACAGGTTTCCGTATCTGTGGCTCAGAACTTTCTCTTTTTGATACGGGAAAACCGAAGCAAAAAAAACCTTGCCGAAGTGAAAGCTTCAGCAAGGGGCGACCAATGTCAGCTACAGCTAAATCTTAGCCAATGCTGTCTGTTGACCATTTGCCGTCCACACGACGCCAGATGCCGGATGGATTGCTGTCCTTCAGGCTGTTCGGGAGTCGCGACGGGCGAATATTGTCGTAACATTGCAACATCGCAAACCGTGCGGCCGACGCAGGCAGTCCAACGGCCGTGAAGCCAGGGTGGCACGTTGCAGGAAATGGTCCGCCATGGTTCATGGCAGGCGATACGGCGACTCCGGTTGGCATCTTGTCGTTCAGCAGACGTCCCACTTTGGTTCGCAAAGCTGACTCAATAATACTGTAAGCGTCGTCGTCCGTGCCGGTGGTGTCTGAATACACGCAGCCGGTTAGATTGCCTTCCAGAGATTCCGCGATGGCCGCCATCTGGTCCACACTGTCGGCGAACACAATCAATGAGCCGTTTCCGAATGCTTCTGTCTGGAAGACTTCGGGATCCGTCAGAAACTGACTTCCGCTAACCGTTAACAGCGTATTGTTAAAGCAAACTCCTTTGCCGCCTCCAGCCTTTCCGCCAGTGACCAGAGTGGCACCTGCCTTCTGAATCGTTTCGATCCCGGCAGAAAAACTCTGCTGAACTGCTGAACTCAACATCGTACCAACCGGGGCACTTACGAATCGGGCGGCTACAGTTTCGGCAAACTTGTGACCGGCTTCGGTGTTCGGAACAATCACCAAACCAGGGTTTGTGCAAAACTGCCCGGTGCCCATTAGGCAGCTGCCGGAAAAATCGTCTGCGATGGCATCCGCTCGTTCAGCCAACGCACCGTCGAGAATGAACACGGGGTTGATGCTGGACAGTTCCAGATACATTGGCTTACCGGCAGCATCCGCGGCGGCTTTGAGCTTCAGGCCAGTATGTCGAGCCCCCGTGTAGCCAGCCGCTCCGATTCGAGAGTCAGAAACCAGCTTGTACCCATCATCGTGGCTCGTGCGGTAAATCAGCTGCACAAGCCCGGCAGGCATGTTGGTTGACTTAATCGCCGCAACGGCAGCTTCTGCAAACAGTCGAGTCGTCCCAGGATGACAAGAATGACCCTTAGCGATCACCGGGTTGCCAGCAGCGATGGCCGCGGCAAAGTCTCCGCCCGCGATGCCGTTGAATGCGAATGGGAAATTGTTTGGGCCGAATACAACCACTGGGCCGATGGATCCCAGAATGGAACGAATACCGGCGGCAGTGTCAATCACTGGATTGCGCCAAGATTCCGTTCGAGCCGCCTCAGCCGCCTGTCGCAGCTGGTTTGTTGTGCGCGGCAACTCGCCATCTTTCAGACGCGGAGAAACAGGCAAGCCGGTTTCTTCGTTGGCGGCGGCAACCAGCGCGTCTGCTCGAGCTTCGATTTCCGTCGCATAAGCTTCCAGAAATTCAGCAAAACGACTGCCCGGCCATCCTCGCATTTCCTTTGCGGTGTCCGCAGCAACCTGCAGCACCTGATCTATTTCAGACCATGGGCTAACTGGATAATCGCCTGGAATCGTTTCTTCCGTGGCTGGATTCACCGCCTGAAACGTTTGAGTGGCGACTGAAGCAATCCATTGTCCATTGATCAGAATTGGATGAGGCATGTTGGAAAATGACCTTGAAATCTAACTATTGAAAGAAAACGGCACGTTCGCCTGAGCGTGCCGTTTGAATTTGAAGAAGTGATGAGCGGCATGAGTTCGGAAACAATTTGTGGACGACCGCGATAGCTGTCGACCGCTATCCCCATCGCATGTATCCATCACCGGCTCTGGCAGATTGTTAGAAAATGCCGAGTTCGTCGCGTGCGTCGTCTGTCATTCTTTCCGGAGACCATGGAGGCGACATCACAATATTAATCGCGGCGGTATCAATATCATGCAGGCGTTCCAGTGCCATTTTAGCCTGCTGAACAAGTTGTGGCCCTGCTGGACAGGACGGGCTGGTCAGCGTCATGTCAACTTTAACCTTCCGTTCGTCTTCTTCATCCTGTTCAACCGAATAAATCAGTCCCAAGTCGACGATGTTGACAAACAGTTCGGGGTCGATCACCTGCTTCAAGGCTTCGATAAAGTCCAATTCGGTGGACGGCGATTTTTCGCTGGCGACAGTTTCTTCTGTCGCTTCAACGTGTTTTTCGGAAGTCGGTTCTGCCACAGAAGCCGCCGTGATTTCTTCGGGAGTCTCTGACTTTGTTTCTTCGTTAGACATTATTTGTCTCCTGAGTATGAATGCCGAGCATAAGAAGGTGACGTGACGAATCAGTAACGAGTCGCGTTTGTCGGAGTTGTTTTGACGAGATCGAAACAGCCGCAAGCAGCAAAGCGAATGGTGCAGTAACCGGAATTCACAACTAAAACAGGCACAGTTTAAACTGGAAAAGAACAGACCTCGAAAGCGTTAGTTCGATTTCCCCGAACACCCTTCCTGTTGAAACTTCCAGCTCCGGAGCATCCATCTTCGTCTTTCCGGCGGCACCGAAACACTAGACCGGCTTCGCCCAAACCGCGCCGTCTTTAATTTCTGTAACAAACGTTCGAATTCCCTGAGTGGCAGGCATGCACAATGCGGCGCCTGTCTTCAGGTCGAACTTTGCACCATGACGAGGACACGTAATTGAACAATCGACAATCGGACCATCCGTCAGGGGCTGGCCATCGTGCGAGCACATGTCTTCGATGACGTAATATTCGTCGCTGATTCTAATTACGAGTGCAGGAATATCATCAACAAAAACGGAAGCTCGTCCGCCAGATTCCAGCTCGTCAGTACCAATCACACGTTCCATTTTAGATATTGCTTATAAAAATCTGTTTGTCTTAAAAATCTGCCTGTTGGCTTCGACGCCACCCGACCGGGGGTACTGAGCTTACAAGTCAAAACCTGCCCACAAGCCACCTGCGCGAGACGCGTCGCGTCCAGTGTGCGTTTCCAAGCGTCACGGTTTTCGCAGTATAAATCGGCAGGGACCAGTCATCAACAGTTTAGACACAACGCGTTCAGAATGTAGCCACCAGAGACGTAATCTGCTCGGAAAACCGTGGCTACTCAGATTGGAGATTTGCAGGAACACAAAATCTCATTCGCGCGGCATACTCAAAACACTCAACTTGCGGCGAAGGATAACGTTTTTCAGACTATCGAAAACGGGCCACGTATGTATGGCATTGTCCGAACAGGCCGAAACCGGAAAGTTTCTACGAATGTAAGTCCCGAAAAAGTAAAGCCCTGATCACCAGATCCAAGGCCCTGCTGTGTGTTAGATCACGTTTTTTCTTCTGAAGAATTCATCGAGACCTCAGTTTTCGATATCCAATTCACCACTCTTCAATTTCGCCATGTACTCGTCCAGGGCGCGAGCAACCTTTCCGGACAACAGTACGAGTCCAATTATGTTTGGAATGGCCATGCCAAAAATCATCAGGTCACCAAAGTCCATCACATTGGTTGCGGAAATCACTGAGCCTAGAAATGTGAAGACGACAAAAACCATGCGATAGGACATTGAAGAGTTATCACCAAACAGATACGCCCAGCATCGTTCGCCATAGTATGACCATGAAATCATAGTCGAAAACGCAAAGAGCATGACGCAGACGCATAGAACATACTTGAATCCTGAAATCTGCGAATCCATGGCCAGGGCAGTCAGCCCGGCTCCATTTTGATCCGCTATAAATCGTGCGTATTCCGGTCCGGATTCCGGCTGGTAAGCTCCGGTAACAATAATTACCAACGCAGTCATGGTGCAGATAACTACCGTGTCGATAAACGGTTCAAGCAATGCCACCAGACCTTCTCGAACCGGATGATCTGTCTTTGCGGCTGCATGGGCAATCGCTGCCGAACCAACGCCCGCTTCATTCGAAAACGCGGCGCGTTTGAACCCCATCACCAGAACTCCAATAAAGCCGCCAAACGCGGCTGACGGATTCATTGCTCCCGAAATAATCGAACCAAACGCCGCAGGAATCGCCGAGGCATTCATAACCAGAATCGCCAGAGCTGCCAGAACATAAATCCCGCACATCGCCGGAACGATCTTTTCTGCAACACCGGCAATGCGTCGAATACCTCCAATAATCACGATACCAACCAGCAACGCCATCACCAGACCGTACACCCAGCGATAATCGGCTTCGGCTCCCACAGGTGCGGCAAAAAAAGGAATTGCAGTGCCAACAACTGTCAGCGACTGATTTACCTGATACGAATTCCCACCGGCAAACGAGCCGCCAACACACAACACAGCAAACATGACGCCCAGCACCTTGCCGAGCGGACCGAGCCCCATTTCCTTCAGACCACGCGACAGATAGAACATCGCGCCACCCATGATGCGGCCGTCCGGGCGAACTTCGCGGTACATCTGCCCAAGCGTGCATTCCACAAATTTGGAAGTCATGCCGATAAAGCCGGCCAGCATCATCCATAAGGTTGCTCCGGGGCCACCCAAGGCAATTGCGGTGGCGACTCCTCCAATATTCCCAAGGCCAACCGTCGCCGAAAGTGCGGCTGTCAGTGCCTGAAAGTGAGTGACTTCGCCATCATCTGCCGGATCGTCGTACTTGCCAGCTGTCACCAAAATCGCATGCTTGAAGCCGCGAAAGTTAATGAATTTCATTCGCAATGTGAAAAACGTCGCTCCGGCCAGCAGCACAAGCACGGCGGCTGGAATACTTTTAGGATCAGAGCCATCTGCCGGAGCGGCTTCGAGTGGTATTGCGCGGAAAATAACTTCTCCAGCAACAATCGCGTTAATCTCACCAAACTTGTCATCGATCGGCTTCAGGGCGTCGTTCAGCCTGCGAACCAGCCCTTTATTTTCCTCCGCCGGTGCTGCTTCTGGGCGTGCAGACGCGGGGGCCGCGGCGAGGGTTTCTGAGGAATCCGTTTCCGAGACCGCCGGCGCTGCGGCAGATCCTTCCGTGTCCTGCGAATAAGCTTGACCGGTCAGACAGCACGCTGCCAGAAAGAACAGCAGGAAAGACAATCTGGAAGAACGAATCAATACAAAAAAAGACGTCATGACTTGGGCTCCAATTTTAGGCGAAATCATTTCACCAGCGTTCCAGACGCGATGCGGCAAGAATACTCAGTGAACGCTCACGACGGAACCATCCCACCGCAATTAAGATAATGAACAGTTGCGATCGATGGGGGAACGTTCGCCACCACAGCGTAATCGCATTCAATTTGTGACAGTCAAACAGTCAACCTGTGGATTTCCGGGCTCAACAACACCTGAATTGACTGCTCGCGATTTCTGTCCGCGGTTGCGTTCTCGAATTCCAAGCCGTGAATCCCAAATCACTCCCGCATATTGCTTGTGAATTCCGCAAAAAGAATCCGTGAATTCACGTTGATGCCGCGATATGCTCACGGGGCCCCTATTATGATCGACCGGGTCAGGGAGGCACGGTGGGACGTCGTCCACATCCACAAATCGTTCACATTTCATCCGTTTCGGAGAGGGCTATGTTCAAGAAATTTGCTTTAGTATTAATAATTGCGGCGGCCGCGTGTGGTGAAGCTTCTGCTCACGGCTTCCACAATCAGTCTTCTTACTATCACTACAATTACAGCTATCCGGGACCGGCTTACGGCCCGATTTATGCAGCTCCCGCGCCGGTTGTGTACTATCGAGTACCAATCTACATAGTGCCCGCCACGTATAGCGTTCCCGTGCAGCCAAATTGCGGCGCAGTACCGACAATCAGCTCAGTACGCTACCACTCAACGCCGCGTCGATCAGTGCTGCGAATTCGCAGTTGGTAGTCCTTGCAAACGCGGCTTGTTGCGGCATCGGCATCAAGCCGTTTTTTCTTGCGCGTCGCCCTGCCGCGAACGACCATTTCATGATCCATCGTAGTGGCCGTGCCCTTGCGGCCGCTTTGGCCTGATCGCCTGCGTTGAAGCTCCGTTAAACAATTTCGGCGTAAGTGCTGCGTCTTTTGAGAACCTTCAGCTTCTTCACGACCAACGCTTAAAACGTTCACGCTATTCTGTAAACTTCCAATTTGACCAGCCTTGGCTGGAATCGCGGGCCACACACAGAAAACGAGCGGATCATCAATGGCGGAAATCATTCAAGGCAGCATCTACGACTATCCTAAATACTACGACTTGCTGTTTGGGTCAGACTGGAAAGCTGAATACGATTTCCTACAGGCCTGCATGCCGCGCCACGTGAGTCGCCCCGTAAAACGAGTTTACGAACCAGCCTGTGGCACAGGACGATTGCTAATCAAGCTGGCTCAGGCTGGATACGAGGTCGCCGGTAATGACCTGAATCCCCAAGCCATTGACTTCTGCAACGACCGTCTGCAACGATTTGGCTTTCCCGCCAGCACCGTTGTGGAAGACATGTCAGACTTTAAGGTTAAGAAAAAGTTCGACGTCGCATTCAACCTGATCAACACCTTTCGCCATCTGCCCACTGAGAAAACAGCAGAAGCGCATCTGCACTGCATGGCGGCCGCTCTGAACAAGGGCGGCATTTATGTGCTGGGCATCCATCTGGAACCGACCAGAGGTAATCGCATGGAAGAAGAAAGCTGGTCTGCTCGTCGCGGCAACCTGGCGATCACATCTTACATGTGGTCAAAAGGCATTGATCGCAAAAAGCGACTGGAACTTCTAGGCATTACTCTAGACATCTATACGCCGACGAATCATCAACGCATTGTCGACCACATGGACTACCGCACGTATAAGCACGCTCAGTTTAAATCGCTGATGAAGAAGGTGCCGGAATTTGAAATCGCTGAAACGTACGACTTCAGCTACGACATCGAAAAGCCCCATCAGATCACAGAAACATCAGAAGACGTCGTGTTCATTCTCAGAAAGGTCTGATGTTCTGGCTGCAAATTTGGATTCACTGAAACGCTGCTTCGTTTTGTAGCCAATTTCCGAAGCAGATGGGATTCTCACGAATACCGCTACGAAACGATCCAACAACGGCTTGGTACGCGACGAAAAAAACAGATTTCGCGGTCACACAACCGCGTTCGAGTGCGTGTAAGTTTCACGTCCAAGAAACTTCGCCGTCAGATCGCACAACTTCACACTCGGACAAAGTAACGATTGCGATACATCCAGAAAGCAATCAGCCAGAACACGAAAAACGTCGCCGTCGGGGCCACCATGGCGCCGATACCGTCCGGTGACAGCGCATCGGGGCCAAACAGTGATTTAAGAACGCCTCCGAAATGAGTCGACACGACATTTTCTGTTACCCACGGGCGCAGCATCTGTGCCAGCATGTACATCACAATCGAATTCATGCCCACGACTATCAGTGGAAACGCAAGTTTCCCAAACGGCAGCACGTCGAACAGCAGATAGAACGCCGCCAGCAGCAACACCACATAACCTCCGCTAAACAGCACCCAGCCTGGTGTCCAAATGCGTTTAATAATCGGACACACAGTGTGATGAGCCGCAACTCCGGTCAGCAGACACACAATTCCGATGGCAACAAGACTCAAAAGTTTGTTGCGTGCCGATTGCGAACCCAGCAGCAGTTGCCCGCATAGGATTCCCAGCAGAATTGTGGCAATAGACGGAATGAAGTTGAGTGTCAGATAGCCGCCTCTGTTGTGAGTATACGGCTCCGGACACGAAAACCACCACTGGCGAATCAACGAAGGTTGAGCGACTTCTGGCAACGGTTTTTCAGCCGACGCTGCATCAACGGATGCTGATGCATTCGTCAAGTCAACGTCGCCCGCTCCGTCTTCCGTTCGCACGCTGTCGCTGGCACGATCAACCTTTTCGTCAACGGCATCTGCTGGTACTGGACTTCGAAGTTTGTTCAGAAGCCAGACATCAAAGATGTGGGCTACGTTCGCATTCTTCGACCACGCGGAAAAACGTCCCGGCAGCACCTCACCATTCTCAAACGATGCGTCCACGCTTTTGTAGTCGTAGTTTTCCGGAGGACGGTTCATCACAAACAATCCCCAGTAACCGACAAGGATTGCACAGAAGACGGCCCACTGAACCTGGCGAGATTTACCCAGGCACAGGTAGGCAAAGAAATAGCCCAGTCCAATCTGAGCCAGCACGTTCGTAAATATCCAGTTTGTCTGACCTTTGTTTAACGAATACAGGAACACGCCCATCAACACCAACACTGTGGCTCGGACGGTCGCGTGAATATGTCGCTTCCAGCCGGAACTCCCCATGGCTTCTCGACGTTGATACGAAAACGGCATTGCCACGCCCACCATGAACATGAACGCCGGTTGAATCAGATCCCAGAACGAAACGCCAGCCCATCCAGTGATACTTTCCCATGCCGGATGATCGAAATGAAACTTCAACGATTGAAACCGATCGTAACTCCATGTCTTCCAGACGTCGCTGTCTTTATCGATCCGCGCAAACTGAGCGATCCCGAATCCGCCGGCCGCCAACATTGACATAATGAAGCCTCGATAGGCATCCAGCGATACCAGGCGCTGAGGAGGCGTGACGGTTGGCCTAAGAGGTGTCGCTTCGACACCGGACGGCGTAGGAGTCGATGGCGCGGGGCGTTGCTGAAGACGGTAGATACCTGACATAGATTTCTTCTTTCGTTTGCTTCCGACAAGTCATGTAAGCAACAGAATCGCACTCAACGGTCACCTGATGGTAGCCGTATCGCAAACCCACAAACGCTATCGTAACACACCCCCGTACCGTTTACACCGATCGTCTGGAACACGCTCCAGCAACACGTCAATGGCCCGCGAAAACACGGGCGTGAGTTTCAATCAAACGTATACGTTATCAGCGTTTAATCAGGCCGCAAATTACATTGTAAGACCGATGCGATGATTGCTGAGTCGTTCGAACCCATCCTGTGTAATCAGATAGTTATGTTCGAACCGCATCCCGCCCACTCCCGCGATGTAAAGTCCCGGTTCGATCGTGACAACGTCTCCGTCCAGCAAAGTATCGGTGCTTTCGGGAACCAGAATTGGCGGCTCGGGATGTTCCATCCCCAGCCCATGTCCGCAATGATGTGCCAGCGCAGGATAACTTCGCTCCAGAAACACCGACGAAGCAGCTTCGTAAATTTCTTTCCCCAATGCCCCGGATTTTAGTTTCAGTTCTGCCGCCAACATAGCATCGCGACATGCTTCAAACTGACGCACCTGATCAGCGTTCGGATCGCCAACGGCAATGGTATTTGTAAAGTCACTGCGGTAACCGTGAATCACAACACTGAAGTCGGCGATAAACAGATCTCCGTTATTAAGTTGATAACCAGTCGGAAGCCCGCCCGCTTTGAAGACACTGGCATTGCTCGCTCGAAAATCGCCATAAACGACGCACGCCATACCGGCGGCTGTCTGAGCCGCGTTTTGAATCGCCAGATACACATCCAGTTCTGTAACGCCCGGCCGAATCGCATCAAACGCTGCAAGGTGTCCTGCTTCGCAAGCCAGCATGCAACGTTTCATCAAATCGATTTCGTCGGAAAGCTTTTGCCGCCGTAGCGCACGCACGGTGCTTCCAATTGTCGAACGCTCTCCCGTCAGCAAATCGTCCAGTTGCCATTCACAATATTCAGCAACCGTAGCCGCCACCATTTCGGTCACACCTTCGGGTTCCAGAATTCCTTTGGAAGTCGACCATGTGCTACGACATTCTGCCAGGGCGTGTACCAGTGCATCATCACGATTTGTGACCGAACGCTTGTGCGTGTACCACGGAATGATGATCTCCGTGTCGACGTGGGGATCACCGGAAGCTGATCGACGAGTAAAATTGTCGGCCAGAAGGGTGGCTTTGCCACTTCGTTCCAGCAACAGCAGGGCACGCTGATCTGCTGAAAAACTGATTGGGTTGATTCGGAAGTTACAGAAATACTGAATGTGCCGAGCATCACCGATCAGAACCCAGTCAAACTCAACAGGAATTCTTGCCCACAGATTTTTCCGTCGCTGCAGGCAGCCTTCTTTGGTCAACATGATTTACTCGTATTCTGATTTTGAAATTCGTCATCTGCGGCCCAACGTTGCCGTATCCCCGGCATTTTGCGAAAACCGCGGTCAGTATCAACACAGTCCGAAGAGACAGTTACTTTTGCCCAACAATGGACTTTGCTGCCATTCGCCGCCGCTTGATTTGACATTTCTTATGCAGGGAAGCTCCAGACGCGGCTGGCTCAATAAACGCCGACTGCGAGTTAACGCCTTTTTGGTATTTCGCCGCATTTCGCCACCAAACAGCCGTGGGGGCCGAATTTTCTGCCTGACCGGTCAATTTTTCCTCATTTAGGATGTCTGGGTAATGTTATCCGATAGCATCGACCAGTTTGGATGATTAGCTTGGGAAATGAATTTGCGGCACGTTCACTAGAAACTTCGTCGCGGCAGCATCGTCGGAGGATCCGAATCAGTTTCTTGCGACAAACCGCCGATGGTTCCAATACGGTTTGTGTTGCAAACCCTGCAATCATTCACGATTACTCGGGTGTTTCCTTTTTTGAAATGCGAGCATCCGGAGGAAAACGATGAGCACCCTCGGTAAAGTCTGTTTAGTTTTAACACTACTTCTGCTGCTATTGGCAGTTCTTCCCATCCCCGGCGTTTGGGGAGGCTGGACACCAAAGCTGTTAGTGATGCATAACGCTTGGTCGGAATCGTTTCGCGATGGCAAACAGAAAGCCATCGATGCGGAATTATCCAACAATCAGGCGCGCATCGAACTTGCCAAAGCGACGGCTGACATCGAAAGCTTGGTGGTTGGTTGGGACCGATATTGGATTATTCCAGCTCGCGGTCCGGAAAATCCCACCGATGCTCCGACCATTTCGAAGAACAACGGACGACTTCAACTAACAAATTTGGGTACACAGCAGGGCCTGACAACACGTCAGGTGACTGATGACAATGGTGCTCAGCAACTAATGTCTCCTGTGATCCACGCGTTCTACGGTGGAGCCGAAGGATTCAATTACGCTGGCGAATTTATTGCCTCAGACATTACTCAAACAACGGCCACCCTTCAGCCCGCTCATCCAGTCAGCCCCGCGGATGAAAACGCCTGGCCGGTGAATGGCACGTGGCGATTACGAGCATTGATTCCGCCATCCAGCCGTCTGAGCATCGACGAATTGTTTGCCCACGACCGAAGAACAAGCGAACTGTCCGTTCAGACTGTAACAAACATTGGGCGACAACAGCAGTTGTTGCAGGCAGCTCAGGAAGCCTACGCAGTTCGCCGAGGTGAACTGCTTGGCAATCCAGCGCGTGAAGTTGTTCCGACTCGCCCAGAGGTTACTGAAGGTTTGTTGAGCGTAATCGAACAGGTCGAAGAAGAACGTAATCAGCGACTGCTCGATCTGGACGGTCTGCGAAGATCAATTCAGACGACGCTGGCTCAGCAAATTGAATCAATTGAAACGCTGAACCAGAAAATGAAGCTGTTGCCCGGCGCCGATTCTCTGAGCTTTTCGAACGCTAACGAAACGGCCGCTGCACAGTAGATTTGTCCCCGGCATGAATGACGAATCGCCCGAAATCCGTTTCGGGCGATTGGGACAAAACATAAATGCGTTCACGTCTCCGGGTGATCACTGCCCCAAAACCCGTATGCCTGCAGACTACAGTCTGCCACTACACCCGCATCATCCCAACGGGCGTCGTCGGGAACAACGCGGCAGCTTTTCTTCGGTGAACCGCTATCACTGATGCGGTGGACAACGCGGGTGTTCAGTACATAATCGCGGAATTCAACTGAGACAGGGAACGTTTATTTAGCAATTCCCCAGCACGCTGCATGTGATCAATCTGTCGGTACGACAATTCAGTGATTTGCAAGCGGCGACCTGGATTTGATGGCCTCAAAGCGAGATCAAATTTCATGTCTGTTGCGCCATTGTCAAAATGAGTGCGGCTGCGCGGTTTCCCTTCGCATCGGCATATCCTGCTGATCTGCGTTTATTATCCAGTTCCGATGCGGTCGATTGGATTCAGACACACTTCGATTCTGCAAGAATATGTTTCGCTGAGTTCCAACGCCCGGCGAGTTCTACCTTTCACACAATTTGTTACTTCAGTAGGTAGTATTCCGGATGGGGATTTACAACCGAAATTTCATGGGCCCCAATGCCAACCAGCCAGCTCAACGTCCAATTGAACCGTTGTCGATTGTTGTGAAATTGATTCTGGTGACAGTTGGAGTATTCCTGCTGCAGATTTTAACGCAGCGGCAGGGCAGTGCAGAAGATTCGCTGGCCTTTGAATGGCTGGCCGCAGAACGAGACCTCGTGCTGAAGTACGGTCAGGTCTGGCGTTTGTTGACATATGCGTTCTGCCACAGCGAAACGCACTTCGTGCACATCGTTTGCAATATGGTGGGTCTGTTTTTTCTGGGACGCATGGTCGCCAGAACTCTTGGCGAACGTGAATTTTTATGGGTCTATCTAACGGCCGCTGTGTTTGCCGGAGTCGTTCAGGTTTGTTCGATGGCGATGATTCGTTCTGAGGGACAGGACTGGACACTGGGCGCGTCGGGTGCGGTTAGTGCACTTTTTGTTCTGTTCGCGATGTACTATCCCCGGATGAAGCTCTACCTATTCGGCTTGGTTCCGGTAGAAGCTCGTGTATTGCTGGCATTGGTCGTTGCGTATGACACGCTCGGCTTTCTCGGGCTTGTGCCAAGTGTATTTGTGCCAAGCGGCGCCAGCGTTGGCCATGCCGCACACCTTGGCGGCATGATCTTCGGCTTTCTGTACTTCCGCTGGGATATGCACCTGACTCGCTGGTGGGACGGATTCGCTGGTCGAGCCAAAAAGATCGATCTACCTCGCACCAATCTGCGGGTCTATAATCCCGGTGTGCAGCCGGAAATTGATAACTCGATCAGGATCGACGACATCCTCAAGAAAATCAGTCGAGAAGGCGAAAGCAGCCTGACCAATCGTGAACGGCGAATGCTGGTACAAGCCAGCGAACACCTGAAGAATTCGCGCTAGAGCAAATTGCAGAAACCCATGCTCGTTTCCGGCGACTCAGTTTTTAACACAGGCGAGGCCCGTGGTACGCGCTAGGCGTTTGTGATGAACTTACAGCGATTGAGCGAGCCACTCTTCGCTCATCGCGCGGGTAAATCAGGCAGCTTCAAAACTGCGGCGACAAAAGGCTGGAGCTCGATCTTTCATGAATGATCGATTTAACTCTGGGCAGGTGAGCTGGGATCAATGCCACTTTGGAGAAAACGCGTTGCTCGCATGACCAGATTTTTAGACTGTCTTACGAGATGGCTTAGCTAAGCTCGCGTAGAGTTTCGGCTGCTGAAACTACAGGACAACGCCGAAAGGCCTGACGACTTTCACTACGCGTGCGTGGCCGCACCTTTTCGTAACCTGCTCTCTCACTCAGTCGTCGAGCTGATTCTTCCGACGAACTTGTACGGTGCAAACCCCCGTCTTAGCTTCTATTTGGACATTCAACGGTAAAGGTCGCGATAAACACGATCGTGCTATCACGACGCATTGACGCCATAATAGGTAGCTTCGCAGATCTCCTGCGTGAACCGAGTATCGATTATGCTTGTTCAAAGATGGCCAGGTTGGCAGTTTTGTTATCCGACGATTCAAAGCTTGCCGGTCGAGGTTTGTCCACTTCGCCCTGACAGTTCTGCAGCTTCCCGTCAACAATTCTGACAAGTCCAAGATGCGACTTGCCTAGGTCATCACCCTCGGAAACATGCTGATCCAGATGAGCTGGGTTTTGAGTGGCGTCGACTTTGATCGTGCCCTGCTCGACAGTGCTGTCACCAACAGTAACCACGTACTTATCGCCAATGATCTCAAAGCTGATGTTCGCAGCAGTCATGTCTTCGGGCTCTGCAAAGTTTCCATTCTTTCCGAGTGAAATCATTCGCCATTTGCCCTGAAGCATCTCAGCCGTCAGTGCGTTTTTTCCTGCAGCAGCTTTCGGTTTAGCAGCTGGCTTTGCCTTCAGTACTTCGCTGACGTCTTCTTCCGCGTCTGCACTTTTTTCGTCGTCGCTAGGCGCCTTTGTGATTTTGTAGGCCTTTAACGGGCCAAACTTGTTTGAGCATTTCGGGCATTTGGCCTTAGGAAGCCCCTTGCCTGCTGCTCCGCCAATTTTTTTGCGAGCCCGCGCTTCTTCGGTGATTGACGAACCGCAGGTTCCACAGATAAAGCCGCTGACCTCTAGTTCAAACGCAGGGTCGTTCTGGTAGTACTCAAGTCCCTTCAGCGATTCAATCTTGACTTCACTTAAGAAGCACTTGAGTGAATCCAATGTTTCCGTTGCGGGAACGCCATTGTTTTCAGCGCCGACCGTCAGGCTGAAACGATTGTCCAGCTGAGCTGAGACTTCACGATATGTACTAAGCGGAAACGACAGATACGCCTGTTTTCCTTCTGGAAGTTCTAACGGCAGATACACCGCGATCTGCCCTTCACCGAAAACAGAAACCCCGGCGAACATGCTTTCATGTGCATTTGCCACCGGCTGCACAAGCCGAATCTTATTTACCTGATCTGTTGCTATGGAATGCAGTTCTCCATAAGGCAGATTGGTGATTGCACCCGTTTTCTGCACATGTTCACGGACGGCCGCCTTCTGACCTTCGACGTGCGGAGGGCCATCCGCCGCTTTGCCAAACAGACCTTTCTTCGGCGCGGTGTACTTTACAAGAAAGACGCCGGATGCGTGGAAACAGACATCCACTGGCTCAAACGCTTTTTGCAGACTGCCAGGCTTCAGAGAAATCTGAGTGGGAGTCACAACATGCATGTGCAGATCATTGATCCACGTCACGTCAACCTGCGACACCGCCTCAACCTTTTCGGCCTTTTCTTTCTTCTTCATCATGGGCACGATCAATGGCTTTTTGCACTGAGTACAGCGAACCATGCGACCGCCCTGATCTTCTCGCACACGCACCCAGGCGCCGCAACTGCACGGCAGCAATATTCGTCGTTTGCGAGCTTCTTTGATCTTATCGCGTTTGCGACGTTTGGTTTCTTTCTGATCCTGCATTGCGATGCCAACAAGGTCGTCGACATTGAATTCTTCGAGTGCTTTCTTTGGCTCAGTGGCAGCAGATTTGTCGCTGGCGGCCTTTGACTTTTCGCCATCAGATTCAGCGGTGTTGCCCGCCTTGCTGCTGTCTTCCACTTTCCCGTTAACTGGTGTTGTTGCAGCAGCAGCAACCTTCGCCGACACAACAGGAATTTCCGCGGCAGGTGTTTTTGAAGTAACCGGCTGTCCAGCACGAGCTTCCCGCTGCGCTACCGTCTGCCCGGAATGCGTGGCCGGAGCCATTCCGGAAGTGCCGGTGTTTAGCTCGAAACCGTCTTCTTCGCCGGCTCGAAGGCTAAACTCGCTCTCGTCGGCATCGAAAACCTTTGCGCGATAACCTTCGCGAGCGCGTTCTTCTGCGTTCAGATATTCAGTCCGTTCCTCTTTCGGAATATCGCTGAAAATAATCTGTTGCGGCATCGACTGCATTTCCTTAAACCGCGCTTCAACGTCTTTGCGCATGAAAGTGTTGCAGTTAAAGCAGCGCACCAAGCCAGATCGCACCTGTTCTCCGCAATTGCGGCAGGTGTCGTACATCTGCTGGTTTTTCATCTCCCGATTTTCGCGGTTGACGGTACTAACTTTTGCTCGATTGGCATCGAATACGTAACCGCATTCCGGACATTCAGCAGTGTCGGAAAGAATGAGGGACGTACATCCGGGGCAGCTTTGGAACGTTGTGGCCATGTTTAAAAACGCGCTCCGTCGGCAAATCAACCCAAGGGCCGACCAGGCCCGGAGCGTTGAGAAAGTAAAAACGGTCAATTAATTTAGTATTAGGCTTCTCACTAACAATTTTCGCCACAAAACCGTCGCGATGCAAACTCTCTATCTCTGCTTCTTGACGTGAACACCGAACACTCTGCAACTTGGTGGCATAATCAACATTTGCGTGAAATTGCCGTCAAAAAATAAGGTTTTTTCGGGATCAATTAACCGGATCCTGCACATTATCGCAAAAAGCAGCATTTTGCCGACGTCCGCCCGCGGCTACTAATCCATGCCCATAGGGTAAGAAATGTTTCGCGGCAATGCCTGTGGTTTTCTGTCGAACACAAACGTTTTAGGGATTTTTGCCACGCCAGGCTCAATTAAAAAACTACGGACGACTGCGAATTCTACTGACATGCCGCTGGAGTTCCCCCTCAATTTCCTGCAATGTGCCATTTGTCGCTTCGGCGAAATTCTTCAATCGTATTGCCGTTGAAACCGGCTGAAGCGGCTTCTGGCGACTGATCTCAAGCAGCAGCTGATCCAGGGCTTCTCTGTTATCGTTGACTAAAAAGTGCGTCAGAGCCCATCCCTTTCCGTACGCATTCGCTAGTTGTTGTGACGACAAAAAAGCAGCGTCTGAACCAACCAGGTCGGATAACGGCAATTCCGGCCCGGAATTGCCCTTGAGAATCGCCTTTAGCCTTGGCAGATGCACGCGACTCGGTTCGCCTGGCCGACTCCAGACGGTCGAACTGCGGCCCGAAGCTCCTTCAAAATACACGGCCAGGCCTTCTGATAGCCACATCGGATTGTCGGCATAACGCACCATCAGTCCCGTGTTGAATGCCAATTGATGCACGGCCTCATGCACAATCGTCTCTACCTGTCGCGAGTTCTTTTTAAGCGCGCGAATCAATTCCGAATTCGTCCGAAACGACCGGTCGCCAGACAGACCGGAAATCAGCATCTGGTTGTCGCGAATTGAATAATAGCCGGGCACTTCAGAAAAATCGGTTTCCGGATGCTGCAGCTTTGCAAACGCCTGAAATCTTGACGCGTCTCTGAAAATCATTACCGGAAGCCTGAACGTCGGGGTATGCAGATTTAGCTTCGATTTATCAAAAAACTTAACGTATTCCTCAAGCACCTTCTCCAGCAGCCGACCGCAATAAGCGGTGTAGATGTCTGATGCAGCCGAACACAGCGTGAAGTGCGGAGTCTGCTGAATGGCAAAGTTAGCGCCGGCTCGCTGCAGCATTTCTGCAGCGAGTTCATCGTCTGTTAAATGAATAAACGGTTGATCGGAATCTACGCGATCATTGAAGTCAGCAGGCTTCAATATGTGAATTCGTCCGGCCGCGTCTTCCAGCAGAATTCCTCCATCCTGCGCTTCCACAACAAGCGTTCCCTGAAGCTGCCGGCCGGCGCCTTCGCCATTTGTCAAAACCACGGTCGCCAATTTCGGCGATGTGCTTGGCTCATCCGCCGCAGAATCTCCAACCGCCACAGTCAGACACAGAAAAACCACTGCGAATGCAGTCCGCAGCAATTTTATCAGGCTTTGGAATTGGCCATTCATAACGATCGCAATCTTTCACGTCAGGCACCTGGTTGCGATTGTCCCATGTCCGATTGTTAATAAAAACCGGCCGATGCTCACAAGACATTAACGCATGATTTGCTCATGATAGTGACTCAGCGAAGGTTTGGTAACATTTGCTGAGGATTCATAACTTCGGGCACTTGAAGAATCGTTGACACTATGAAGGCAATTCAGCTGACGGAACCAAAACGGTTCGAATACATCGACATCAAGGACCCCGGTCAGCCTGCCGCCCGCCAGGCACTGGTGCGAACTCACCGCATGGGAATTTGTGGAACAGATATCAGCGGGTATCTCGGAAAAATGCCGTTCTTCAGCTATCCCCGAATTCCGGGCCATGAACTGGGTGTCGAAGTAATTGCCGTCGGCGAAGGCGTTACGAATGTCAAGGTCGGTGACCGTTGCAGCGTTGAGCCATACATGAATTGCGGCACCTGTTTTCCATGCCGCAAGGGCAGCGAAAACTGTTGCGAGAAACTAAACGTGATCGGAGTGATGGTCGATGGCGGCCTGTGCGAACGCTTCATGATCCGCGCAGAAAAACTGCATCCGTCGTCAAGACTTTCCATGGAACAATTGGCTCTGGTGGAAACACTGGCCATTGGCTGCCATGCGAATGATCGAGGCAATCCGCAACCCGGCGAACACGCGCTAATTATTGGAGCCGGACCGATCGGCCTGGCAACTCTTGAGTTTGCTCGCCTAACCGAAACAGCCGTAACCGTGATGGATATGAATCCCGAACGACTGGATTTCTGTCGCACCAATTACGGCATTGAAAATACAATTCAGTTCAAAGGCGATGGCAGCGAACTGGAACAGGCACTGGCTATCACCGGCGGCGATAAGTATGCCGTCGTGACGGACGCAACCGGCAGCAACAAATCGATGTCGACGGCCTTCAGCTATGTTGCTCATACCGGAACGCTGGTTTACGTGGGGATCACAACTCAGGATATCACCTTTCTGCATCCTACGTTGCACAAGCCGGAAATCACTTTGAAGGCGTCTCGCAATGCGCTGCCGGCAGACTTTGGTCGCATTATCGCCTTGATCGAAGACGGCACAATCAACACAGATCCGTGGGTAACTCACCGAACCAGTTTCGACAGCGTCGTCGCCGATTTTGAAGCTCTGACAAAGCCGGAAACCGGCGTGATCAAGGCTGTAATTGAAGTCGCCAACTAAGACTCAGCAATACGTGGATCAAGTTCTATACCGGCAGCCATGGTTAGTCGGACTTTCGGGACGGCGGTTTTGGTTCGTCGGCCTTTCGGGATGCCAGCGTCACATGCGTTGATTGTCCACTTTTTGAAACTCAGTTCCGGCAATGCCTGAACGACAACACAGACTGTTTTCAAAATGACATGTCAAACTCTCGGACTCGCTCCTTCCTTTGGTTTCGGCGACCGCATCGGCCTGGCAACCCCAGGCCACGTGGAATCGATGAATCGAGCTGGCAGCGGCATTGAACCGATCTACCCACAACAGTCCATTCGCGAAATGACGCGAACTAAACGGACGGCTCAGCAGGTGATAGACGACGCTCTTAACGGAGCAAAAGCCGCTGGCTGGACGGGAAAAATCGGAGCTGACGCAGACCACCTGAAGACTCCGACTGATGTTGATGTCACTGCCGCTGTAGGATTCACATTCTTCACCATCGACCCATCTGACGACGTCGATCAAGCCGCCGATGATTACTCAGAAGCTGTAGTGCGTGACAAATTCACTGGCGTGAAAAATGTTGCTGGCTGGTACGACGGCTACGTTGGCAAAAGCATCGGTCTTGCTACCGGCACAAAGATAGAACTGACGGAAGAAGCCTGTATGCGAGCCGCCGTGAAGTACGGCAAAGCGATTGCTCGAGCACTCAGCATGGGCGACTACATCAAGAAGGTCCACGAAGACGCTGGCAAAGATTACGAAATTGAATTGTCGGTCGACGAAACCGATCAACCGACAACTCTGGCCGAACACTACATCATCGCGGACCAGTGCCTGCAAGGCGGCATGAAGCTGGTTAGTCTGGCACCACGTTTTATCGGTGACCTTGAAAAGGGTGTCGACTACAAGGGCGACCTTCAGGCTTTGGAAGTATCGCTGGGGGAACATTCGGCAATCGCTGCACTTCTGGGCGGCTATAAGATGAGCCTGCATTCAGGTTCCGACAAATTATCTATGTATGCCTTGCTTTCAAAACAGACAAAGGGTCAGTTCCATGTAAAAACGGCTGGCACCAGTTACCTGGAAGCTCTGCGAGTTGTCGCTCGTCACGATGAAGCATTGTTTCGTCAAGTCATCGACTTCGGGCGTTCTCGTTATAACGTTGACAAAGCCACTTATCACGTGTCCGCAACGCTAAGTTCAGCTCCAGCGCCAAATGTTGTCAACAATGTGAAAGAACTGGAACGCGAATACCTGGAACTGTGGTCCGAAGTGCCGGAAGGCAAAGGCTTCACAAAACCAGGCCGACAGATACTACATTGCACGTTTGGTTCAACTCTGACGGACCCTAAACTGGGGCCAGCCGTTCGTTCCGTTCTGGAAACTCATCCAGACACTTACACCGAAGTGTTGGCGGATCACTTCGAACGCCACCTGAAAGCTCTGCAGGCAGGCATGTAGCAGAACCTCCGTCTGCTTCGACCAAACCACGCCCCCGTCCGGAGAATCGTTTGCACAAGCGGCAAACGAGTTTCGCACGGGGCCATTGTTAATTCGGTCGAACTTCGAGATTCCTGAGTGAACGTTGACATATGCGAATCATTCCGTCCATCAACCGATCACATCGTGAATAACATTAGCTTCCTGAACTCCAGTCAGCTTATGGTCCAGTCCGCCATGAAAATACGTCAGCTTGCGATGATTAAGCGCCATCAGGTGCAGAATCGTCGCGTGCAGATCTCGAATATGATGGCGATCAATGGCAGCTTCCGCTCCAAGTTTATCCAGTTCTCCGTGTGAATGGCCAGCTTTGATTCCGCCGCCTGCCATCCAATACAGAAAACCTTTCGGATTGTGATCTCGGCCGTCGTTGTTCGGAGACACCGGCTGTCGGCCGAATTCTCCGCCCCAGACCACCAGAGTTTTATCCAGCAGACCTCGCTGTTCCAAATCCGCCAGCAGACCGGCAATCGGCCTGACGATTGCCGCTGCGTGGATGTCCAGGTTTTCTTTGGCGCCATGATGAGCGTCCCCGTTCTGCTGCTGCTGACCGCCACCGGAATAGATCTGAATAAAACGTGAACCGCGTTCCACCAGGCGGCGAGCAATCAGGCATTGGCGTCAGAAATGTGATGGCCCCCGCGAAAGTTTGTGGTCACCTTTCGGGTCAGATATACCGTAAGAATCCAGTGTCTGACGCGTTTCGCTGCCAACATCCATGACTTCCGGAGCCGTCATCTGCAATTGAAAGGCGAGTTCGTAACGAGCGATACGAGCTTCCAGTCCAGACGCTTCGGGACGCAACTGCATGTGCTGTTGATTTAGTTTTCGCAATGTGTCGATGTGCCGTCGCTGCATGCTGCGGTCCATGCCGTTGGTCGGCGACAGATCAATAATTGGCGCGCCTTTGCTGCGCAGCTGAGTTCCCTGATAGGCTGCTGGCATACAGCCACTGCCCCAGTTCGGCCGCCCACTGACCGGTCCGCCTCGAGGATCAAGCATCACAACATAGGACGGAATATTTTCATTCTCCGTTCCCAGCCCGTAACTCATCCAGCTACCAAGCGTTGGAGAACCCTAAATAAACCGACCGCTGTTCATTTGCAGCAACGCTGATCCGTGAGCAAAACTATCGGAATACAGACTCTTCACCAGCCACAACTTATCCATGTGCTTCGCAAGGTGTGGAAACTTATCAGAACACCATAATCCTGCTTCGCCGCGAGGTCGCAGTCGATAATGGGGCGCCAGCAGCTTTTGCTTCTGAATACTGCGTCGACGTGATAGTTTCTGCGGATTTTCCGTCGGACCATCTTTCATCAGTCTGTTCGCAGCGGCCTTCGCCCGTTTTGCAATGAAGCGGCTATTGAGCAACGTCAGGACCTGAGGCGCAACGGTTGTTGATATCCGTGCGGCAACCGGCTGATCGGTTGTGGCGACATCAAACACTTCCAACAGCGGATCCATAATGCCTCGTTTTGCAAACCCATACACGCTGCGACGATTTCTTTGCTGTTCGTCAGAATCATCCCGGCCGAGACTGTCCGGCCAACACTTCCTGAGGCACCAACGAAAAGAAACCGCGACCACCTCGTTCTGAATTCAGCGTTCCGGCAGCGGACAATACCGTGTCGCGAATCGCTTCAGCATCCAGTCGCCGAGCATTCTGTCGCCAAAGCAAACGATTGCCTGGATCAATCTGGCGAGCAAGCGGGTTATCATTCACTGAGGACTGTTGCCAGATCTGCGACGTAAGAATCAATCGATGAATCGGTTTCAATCGCCATTCGTTTGCGATCAGTTCTGAAGCCAGAAAACCCAGCAGTTTCGGATGCGATGGCAGGCTGCCCGTTTTCCCAAAGTCGCTGGGCGTATCGACCAGACCGGTCCCGAAATGATGGTGCCACAACCGATTCACGATCACTCGAACAGTCAGCGGATTACTCGGGCTGGTGATCCACTTCGCAAGTGCCGTACGACGGCCCGTTGATTGAAGTTCCTCGGCCAGTTCCGAAGCCGGAGTATCAGCATCAGCGATGGATGCAAAGAAAACTCGAGGAAACCCGGGTGACACTTCGGCGGCCGGACTGCCACTGTCGCCTCGAACCAGCACGTTTGTTGCGGGAGCCGTTGTTCCGTGTTCTACAACGGCCAACGTGCGACCACTTCGTGACGGTAGGTCTCGCAGAATCGACTAGTTTGTGTCGTTCGAATTTTCGTAGTATTTCACGTTCCGAAAAAAGCCAGCATGCGATAGTAATCTTCGTGCGGCAGAGAATCGAACTAGTACGAATGACAGCGGGTACACCCAATGGAAAGGCCAAGAAAGGCAGTCCCGGTTGTGCTTAAGATATCGTCCAGGCCATCAAATTCGGCCTGACGCTTATCATCCGGTTCGTCGTCCCCTACGCCCAGTCGAAAGAAGCCGTTCGCGTTCAGAATATCATCGGTGATGGGGTTCACTTCGTCGCCGGCAAGCTGTTCCTGCACAAACTGATCGTACGGCTTGTCCTGGTTGAATGGTCGCATAATATAGTCACGGTAACGCTAGGCCTGAGGCTTTTCGTCGTCGCGTTCGTAGCCGTTAGTCTGAGTAAATCGAACAACGTCCAGCCAGTGCCTTGCCCAGCGTTCTCTAAATTCCGGACGAATTAGCAGGTCATCAACCACTGCATCAAACGCGACTTCGTTGTTGGATTTAACAAACGTGCGAACAGCGTCATAGGTCGGAGGCAGGCCAATCAGATCAAAGTGGACTCGACGAATCAATTGCTGCCGTTTTGCGGGCGGTGATGGCTTCAGCCCCTTTGAAGCCAGCGGCGACTGCATCACCGCGTCGATCGGATTTATCCCTGATTCGGACGCTATATTCGGCCGGACAATCGAACGAAACGCCCACCACTGGCGATCTTCTTCTGTCACCGTTTCCGATTCGCGTTTTTGCGCAGCGGTTGCCGTTTGGTTTGGCCACGTCGCCCCGCCTTCACCCAGCATTCCAGAATCTTGATTTCACGTTCAGAAAGGCGGCATTTCCAATGATTCATAACAAACGGCCTGCAACAACAGGCTGCCACTCACATCGCCAGTCACCATCACTGTTCCGCTGTCGCCGCCGTTTACAATGTGCTGCAAAGAATCCAGACGCAGCATCCCGCTTTGTTTGGTGCCGGAATGACATTTTCAACACTTGTCTGCCAGCAGCGGACGAACGCTGGATTCAAAGAATGCGGTCTGTTCCCTGTCCGCTTCCAGTGCCGTCAATCCAGACATTGCGAACCCGGAAAGGCTAACGGCAACTAATAAGACACAGCCGTAGATCATAGGGCGGGACTCCAGCGGAAGATGAGTCATGATTACTGATCACAAACAGCTTTTCAATGTCCGACACCGAAACGGACACGGCGATTCGGTTTGAAACATCATCGTTTACAGGCACTATGCAGCCGCAGGTGTTTCCCGTAATCGCTGCAAATTCAGTCCCGGGTGCTGAGTGCTTGTGAGACAATGGCTGTCTCTGTTCAATAAAGTGTCTCAGTGCTGAAGCGTCAACCACAGTTGTCTCAACATGTTGCGGTCAGGTATTCGATAACTCAAACCTGTCAACCGCACACAAAAACCAATCCGAATTCAGACGGTATTCCAATGGAACGTGCCTTTGCAGTTCCTGACTAATCCCGCGCCGTTTTCAGCAACTCCGCGTAAACGTTTCTGGCCTGGCGATATTCAGCAAGGCATTCGTCGCTAAGTACTCCCGCGTTGCGTGCAATTTCTTCATCCATGCGTTTCACAAAAAACGCGACTCGCGACTTGCGAGGTCGCAATGGCTGATCAGCAACATCCACATAGACCGGGTTTGTGTGAGCGAACGAAATCTTTTCGTCCGGCAGATCCTGAAAGCAGCGCAGAGCAATCCAGTTGCTGCCGGACAGTTCAACACTTTTGTTCAGCTGATAGCTATAGACGCCGTTCGAATTCTTTGAGGGCTGAACATCAATTGTAATCGGCGTTTCGCCGTTAATAACAACCTCTATGGACATTAGCGGCGTCAGCGATTCAATACTTCCCGTGATCCTGACCGTAGTTCTGCTATCCGAATTGTGCCATGTTGTACCGGGAAGTTCGCCATTAAAACGCACATCCAGCAATGGCCCCTGAGTCACAAAACTGTTGCCCGCATTCAAGCGTTCAATCCAGCGTTCATAAGAAAAATCGTCGCCGCAGTGGACGTAGACTCGACTATGCCCCAACGCCACCGGATGGACGCCGGCACCTGTTCCAGCCGAAACTCGCATACGAAAACCGCAGTTCAATAGGGTGTAGTAAGTCTGCAAACCGAATTCTGTCCAACCCCGTTCTGTGAAACCGGCTTCGCTGCGTTCGATTTCTGCCCAGTCCGCTGCGTTCTCAAGCGTCCACTTTGGAAACCCGAACTGCGTTTTCCAATGATGGTTGTTGCTCAGCTCAAACAGATCCACGTTCATCAGCGGCACAATCATTAGCGACCAGTTCCACGAATGCTTTTCAAGATCCAGAATCGCTCCCTGTCTTCGAACTTCTTCGGCAACCGGCAACACCGGCGGGGCTGGAATATTTAGTCGCGTCTTGTGATTAAGAACCAACACGGCTCCCTGTGTATGCGGCTGTTTGTCCACGCTGAATATTTCGTATTCCGTATTGACCGGATAAACCACATGCGTGCCATCCACATACTGCGGAGCAGCTTCCAGTTGGGAGCCTGTGGCCGCAGGAATTTCTGTACTGTCTCGAACCCAGTAACCCAGGGGGAATGCAACGTTAAGATCTTCCGCCAACACAACATTTGGCATTTCTGACAGCGACTTGTGAGCGTGAGTATCTCCCGAATACCAGCCGCGTTGTGCCATGTCGACAAAGCGTTTTAACTTTAGATTTACGCTGACTCGTTCACCGCCTTCGGGCACCACGATCTCGGTTTCGGCAGGAATGTATTCTTTGCCACGTTCGGCACGGACACGGTAGCGACCGCGTTTAAGGTGCAGCTGAAAACTATCAGCCGACACAGTTGTGTGCTTCTCCACGCTGGCCGTGTTGCCGATTTGTTTGCGTAGCTCAACCGCTGAACCGGCTATAGCTGTTGATTTTGCAAAGTGCCACTGCTGGTCATCAAGGCTTTGAACGTACAACCGACACGCGACAATCTTCTTTGAATCGGCATCTTGAACTTCGCCAACAACATTGCCCGTTACATGATGCAGCGGATGCTTTCGCCAGCCGGTCGCTTCGATGCGTTCCAGTTCGGAATCTATCTCCTTGCCTTCATAAAACGAAAACCAACCTCGCAGCCATTTGGTTTCTCCGGGTTGGCAGTCGGAAAACTTCGGGTCCGAATGCAAACACGGACATGGCCCGTTGCCCCATGCTCGATTCACCGGATCCCAGCCACTGATCATCCACCGCGAACGATCGGGCGAATGAGCAATCGCATAACCGTTGGTGAACATCTTATTGTCGTTGTCCTGCTGCTCAAAACCTTCTGCAGCTTTCAACATCACACAATGTTGTACTCGAAGATCCGTCAACGGCTGGTCCGTTCCGTTCGTTAACCACATTTTCATTCGAAGCTGATTCTTCAGCGGGATAACTTTCACTCCGAATTCAATGCCGTTCGGTAGACGCCGTTCCATGACAAAGCTGCCATCGGCAAGGACATCCCATTCCTGCTGAGGCAGCGAGATTCCCTGCTTTGTCCAAACCGTATCAACGTGAGTGTGAGCCAGATATGTCAGGCCAAGATTCGACCAGACCGCTTCCGGGATATCCAGAACTCCGTAGCTGTGGTCGTCCCAGGGACAAAACACGCTCAGCTTTGTTTCGCGTTGAGGATCTACAGCTCCGTCCAGAAAACCGATCCGAGGATGGCGACCGCCGGGATATGGCAGCACAAACATTTTGCCAGCGGGACGTTGCGGACGATTGTCTTCTGAAATGCCAAACTGCTTCAGCTTTGCAGACAGCTGATCGCCGCTGAGTCCCGTGACCTGCTGCATTTCGTCGCTGGAATACCGATGGTGCCAAGCCATGTTCTGCAACCAGGATTGCAACACCCCGTCGTCAGCCGCAGGCCGAGTTTGACCATCCAACGCAAATCCCGACAGGTTTGTTATCAAAACAATAGCGACAAGCGACAATGCGGTTCGAAGCATGGGCAAACGAGTTTCTGGTGAAGCAGCAGACGCGAGGATCGCGTTTGAATTGGCAGGCCTGACCAGCCATCGTAGAACAGACGCCTCGACAGTTTCAATCAACGTTCGCAATTCGACATCGCCATGCCCCATGCAAACGGCTTCCAGTCATAAGTCCGCTTGAAATCAAATTAATAAGTACCGCTCGGCAAACGACGGTCCGGCTGCCCTATTTCCGGCTGACCTATTTAAGATAGACAACCCCAACTTGCGGCTCAGTCAGTCTCAGCAGCCTCTGCAGATGGTGCAGCGTCTGGTCGTGAGTCCTCCGGAATTGGCTCGCCCTCAGCAGTATTAGACAAGGCGGACGTTTCGATTGTAGCCTGCACCGAATCAGTCGCAGCGTCAGAGCCCGTTTCGCCAATGGGAGCCACGGACCGAATGTCGCTGCAGCCAACCAGCAGAAAAGTTGACGTCAGCAGCACAATGGTGTTAAACAAGGCAGAATTCAAAAGATGCATCATGGTTTTGAGCCGTTTGAAGAGTTTGAAATAAAGAACGTTTCAGAAAACAGGCTTAACCGCTGATCCTGCATACCGGCATGAAGCCAACATCAGACATAAAGTATTTGTTTTCAGACACTTACGAATCATGTCCCGCAAAAAACGCCAGGTCACTGCGGCTCAAACCAGATAAAGTCTACTGGTTGTGCCGATTTTTACTAAGAAACTGATTGTACGGAACCGATAAGGATGGTGTCCGCACGGTTTTTGACTGTGCGAACAGGTGTTCTTTGACAACTTAATCTAAATGCATGATCAGGTGCAGACAGTGTTTTTTGCGGGCTTTTGCAAGTCCTCACACGACACATTCACATCAAGGGTCTTGACAGTAAGTCCATTGCGAGCATACAGTTGAGTCGTTCCAGCGAACGCAGGAATGTACTCGGAGCACCTTTCTCGGGAGACTTTGGTCGTGACCAAGAAAGAGATTGTGAAAGCAATTTCAGAAGAGCTGGGTTTGACTCAGCTCAAGACGAAAGAAATCGTGCAAAAGACGTTTGACGCCATCGTGGAAACGCTGGTGACGGACGGTCGTATCGAACTTCGTAACTTCGGGGTATTCGAAGTTAAGAAGCGAGCGGCTCGAAAAGCACGAAACCCCAGAACGGGTGGACAGGTGGAAGTACCGGCAAAGTTTGTCGTTACATTCAAGCCTGGCAAAGAAATGGAAGAACGCGTCCTTCAAATGGAGGCCGAAGAATTCGCCAGAGAACAGGCGGCTAAGGCGGCGGCGGGTTTGCCGGCCAGCAGCGGACTGCCACCTACTTTTGGATCACCTTCCTCTTTCCCAAATCATCTGGGCTCGTCCTCAAATGCTCAGGTGCGACCGGGAATCAATTATTCCGGGCACGGAGGGATTTCCGGCGACCCTGTTTATCGTCCGCCCGCCGGGCCTTCTCCAAGTGGGCACGGTGGATAGTCAGCGAGAAATGACTTCTGCGTCAGATCATGTTTTTAGGTTAAGTACATCGAGCGTGACAGCCGGGCAGGTGCCTTGCTGTCGCCAACACAACCGGAAACTGATTGATTCAGAAGCGGCCGCAGCTTTGACAGGTTGAGTAAAACCTTGTGACTGCGAGTCGGGTCCATGGAAGGACATCATGATGAAACTGCGAAAACGCATGCTTACCTGTCTGCTGCTGGCCTGCACGTCCGTGAATATCGGATGCGCTTTGCCCATCTGGCATCCCTCACCGGACATCCGCGCACGACAGTTGATTTATTCGTCCGAAAGTATGCGTCACATTCCTGAAATCTGGGAACGTGTCTGGGGTCTTGAACTGCCAGACCTGGCTACTCCATATCGAGTACACGGCGGCGTAATTTAACGTCATTCCCGATACTTCGTTCACGCCCTCACGGCTTAACGCCAAGGAAGGCCGCTCGCGTTTTGCGCGACGCGGCCGTTTTGCGTTGGCTTTGATTAAGCCTCTGAGATTTGTTGATGGCATTGCCAAATGAGTCGCGGCGATAGTTAATTGGGTGACAATCTGGAAACCGTTCAGCCACAAAGATCGGAACGATGGGTCACGTAGACGTTCAGCCACTGACGGCTTTTGCAGCATGGCCAGATAGCATTATGCAGCAGTGCGCCGACGAATTTCTGACTCACCCAAGAACCCACCGAACCGTTCGCGAATTTGCAACAACGCCCGTTCCCTATGCCGTTATTGAGGCATGCCTGAAAACGGCACTCACCGCGCCCAGTGTAGCCAACCAGCAACCGTGGTCGTTTGTGTGGGTGCAGTCTCCCGAAGTGCGACGGCAGATTCGAGCAGCAGCGGAAGCTGAATAAACAGAATTTCACGGCGGTCTGGCATCCAACGAATGGCTTGAAGCGCTAACTCCGATCGGCACCGACAGCCACAAGCCGTTTCTGGAAAATGCTGCTGTGATGATCGCCATGTTTGCTGAGGCATGGAAGATTCAGGACGGAAAGAAAGTAAAGAACTACTACGTCAGCGAATCAGTCGGCATCGCCGCTGGTTTTCTGATTGCCGCGTTTCACAATGCTGGGCTGGCAACGCTGACTCATACTCCCAGCCCGATGAAGTTTCTCAGCCAGATTCTCCGCCGTCCCGAAAACGAACGCGCCTATCTGCTGCTAATCGCCGGTCATCCAGCCGCAGACTGCCCGGTTCCGGTGATCACCAAACGAGCGTACTCAGACGTGGCCTTCATCACCTGATACTGCCAGCCAGCATTCTAAAACCAGAAATCTGCGACCGTGCTGAGCGGCCAGATATCTATGCACCCCATCAGCACGGAACGTGCGAATTTCAATTGCTTGTGAATCATTTGTGCCCCGAATAACATGAACAATCGAACCGGCGAGGAATATCGTATTCATTATTAATTCAGGTTGAAACTCTCATGATTCACCGCAGTTTGCTGTTCTTCGGAGCCTTCATTCCGGCCACCATTTCCTTAACCACGATCGTTCACGCCATGCCTCAGCAAATCGCCGCCAAGACCCCGGGTGACGAAAACGCAGACATCAGAAAAGTTTCCGACGTTACAGTTCACGAAGACCCATTTCTGTGGCTTGAAGATGTCACCGGCGAAGATGCTTTAAACTGGGTAAAAGACCGCAACGCCAAAACTCAGACACACTTCGATGCCTCAGACGAATTCAACACGCTCAATAATGATCTACTGCAGATACTCGATTCGGATGAACGCATTCCGTTCGTTTCCAAAGCCGGTGATTATTATTACAACTTTTGGCGGGACAAAGATCACGAACGAGGAATCTGGCGACGCACGACGCTGGACGAATATCGCAAAGCCCAGCCTGACTGGGAAACCGTTCTGGATTTGGACGCTCTGGCAGAAGCTGAAAGTGAAAACTGGGTATGGGGTGGGAGTTCAATTCTGCGGCCGAGTTATAGTCATGCATTGATTTCACTTTCCCGAGGCGGAGCTGACGCATCTGTTTCGCGTGAATTTGATCTCACTACAAAAAACTTTGTCGTAGATGGATTTAATCGACCGGAATCAAAGGGAGGAATGGGCTGGATAGACCTGAACAGTGCGTTTATCTACAGCAATTTTGGCGACGGCACCATGACGCCGTCGGGCTATCCGCGTATCGCCAAACTGTGGCGCCGCGGGACGCCTTTGGAAGACGCTGAAGTTGTCTACGAAGGCACCAGCGAAGATATGTCCATTCGCGCATCGCACGATAATTCGCCGGGCTTTGAACGTGATTTTGTCAGACGCACGATCGCGTTTTACAACAACGAACTTTACCTGCGCAGCGACGATGGCAAGTTAACCCAAATTGATGTTCCCAACAGTGCCAGCAAAAGCGTTTTCAAACAATACCTGATGCTGGAACTTCGCAAGCCGTGGGATGTAGCCGGAAAAACCTATTCTGCTGGCTCACTGCTGATCACTGATTTTGACGACTTTATGACGGGCAACCGAGATTTTTACGTGGCCTTTGAGCCTTCAGAAAACTCGTCGCTCGCCAGCTTTGATCCGACAAAGGATCACATCATTCTGAATGTCCTGGAAGACGTCAAAAATCGCATCTACGTGCTGACGGCTGAAGGCGACGTCTGGAAACGCGAACCCCTGAAGGGAACGCCAGCGATTGGAACTGTCAGCGTTTCTCCCGTCGATCCGGATTATTCCAACGCGTTCTGGATGACTTCGAGCGACTACCTGAACCCCACAACTCTGTACTACGGCGAAGAAATTGGCGGTGAGCCCGAACAGCTGAAACAATTGACTCCGCTTTACAACGCGGAAGGTTTGCAGGTGCAGCAACATTTTGCGACCAGCAAAGACGGCACCAGAGTTCCCTATTTTATGGTTTCGAAAACAGACCTGAAGTTTGACAACAATAACCCCACTTTGCTGTACGGCTACGGCGGTTTCGAAATATCATTAACACCGGGATACAGCGCTAGTGTTGGTCGAGCATGGACAAGTCAGGCAGGTGTGTACGTCGTGGCAAATATTCGCGGCGGCGGCGAATACGGTCCGCGCTGGCATCAGGCCGCTCTTAAAGAAAACCGGTTGCGTGCTTACGAAGATTTCGCAGCCGTAGCCGAAGACTTGATCGTTCGCAAAATCACCAAGAAACAGCGTCTGGGAATTCAGGGTGGATCAAATGGAGGACTGCTGGTTGGCAACATGGTGGCTTTGTACCCCGACCTGTTTGCGGCAGCCGTTTGTCAGGTGCCGTTACTGGACATGAAACGCTATCACCTGCTGCTGGCCGGAGCCAGTTGGATGGCAGAATACGGTAACCCCGACGCGGCAGGCGAATGGGATTTCATCAAGAACTATTCGCCCTATCAAAACATCATTAAGTCGACAAAATATCCGGCTGTGTTGTTTACCACATCCACGCGCGATGACCGTGTCCATCCGGCCCATGCTCGCAAGATGATGGCGATGATGGAAGCTCAGGGACACGATGTTTCCTACTATGAAAACATCGAAGGCGGCCACGGTGGAGCAGCGAACAACAGGCAGCGTGCGTACATGCAGGCGTTGGCGTATTCGTTTCTGAAAGAACGATTGTTTCCGACTGACAGGTAGAACGCTTTGACGGCATATAAAAAAGTCCCGACCTGTTAGCAGGCCGGGACTTCACAGGTTTGGTGTCTATCGGAAGGTGCCTTCCGCTCGTTTACAAGTTTAACGACCGCTGCAAATCGGCTGTACTACATCAACCAATTCAGCGTGTTTAGTAAACGCCGACTGTCGTGGTTTTAGCGAACACGTGGTAAGGACGTACTCCGCTGACTCCGTCCCACGGAAACTTTGCGTGAGGCACTTCGCGTTCGCCTTCGTCGCGTTCAAGGAATCCGGGAACGAAGAATTCCTTCGTCAACGTGTACAGTTTGACTCGGCCCGTTGCGTTGTAATCAACCAGTTTTGTGTGGTCGTCAAATTCAACTACTTCCACGACGGCTCGAGGCTGTGGAGCGTAATACGTCACTTTGTATTCGTCGGCTGGATCAAATGGTTTGCCACAGGCAAGCCCCATCAGAGTATTGCCGTACGTTGGTGTCATGTAGACATTCGGCCCCAGAAGTTCTTCGCAGGCAAACCGATTCCACTGCTGAGTGAATTCGGTACCGCCGCAGAAAATCCCCTTGATGCCCGCTTCTTCAATGCTGCTGCCTTCGTCCATCAAACGCATTGCCAGGGCTTCCAGCAACTTAGGCGTGGTGAACATACATTGAATGTCGTTGTTTGCGCTCAGGATGGTCATGGCCTGATCGATAACGTGAGCACTATATTCCTTCGCTTCTTCAACCTTGCCCTTTTTCAGCAGCTTAACGACCCAGCGTGGATCGAGGTCGACGCAAAAGCTGATTCCGCCTCTGTGCTGAGCGAGGTGCTCGACAGCAAGTCGCAGTCGGCGAGGACCGGACGGGCCCAACATCAACCAGTTGGCTCCGCGAGGAAACGATTCATCTGGAAGCGTATCGCTGAACATTTCGTAATCAATCCAGTGATCTTCCACGACAACTCGCGACTTCGGAATGCCGGTTGTTCCACCGGTTTCGAAAACGTAAATCGGTTTATCCTGATACGGCTGCGGCACCCAGCGACGCATCGGACCGCCTCGCAACCAGTCATCTTCAAATAGTGGAAACTTCTTCAGGTCTTCAAAACTGTTGATGTCTGTCAGAGGATCGAAGTTGAATTCCTTTTTCTTTTCCAGCCAGAACTGACTGCCTGTGTCGTCCCCAAAATGCCACTGCACGATTTCGCGAGTGTGCTGGTCGAGTTCTTCTTTTCGCTTCTGCGCGGCTTCGGCAACACTGCTCACTATATGATTCCTCATTAATTGGGGGAAATTCAGGACTTGGGGATATCCAGACCACTGAAGATTCAGGGGTGACGGAAAAGATTGCACTTGGCAATCCATACTGTTTAATGGCTGGAAATCATCTGTTAAGACGTTCAAGCCACATACTAGAGTCGCACGGCGCTATTTCAAACCACTGTCGGGCATGCCGTCAAACAATTTCTCAACCCTCGGTGCACGTTCTCAACGTAGCCAAATGCAGGGTTCTGGCGGGAAATCCTGTTAATTCGTTCTCGTCCGGCTTCGCCAAAATCTGCATTCTGACACAATGCCGCTCTTGTTCAGGACCTGTCGGTCAATGGCAGCTTCCCTTGCGGGGCGAAACAACTGGATCACAACGATGAAGCGAATTGGAATTCTCACCGCCGGCGGCGACACTCCGGCACTGAATGCCACCATCTATGGGGCCGTTGAACGAGCCAACGCCATGGGCTTTGAAGTGATTGCCATTTTGCGAGGTTACGCCGGACTTCTGTCCGAACAGGTGCCGTATGTGCATCTGAATCCGCTTGGCATCACAATTCCTGAACTGGACCCGTGTCTGGGCGGAACGCTGATTGGATCCTCACGAACATACATTGATCCCAATTCGCATCAGATGGAAATCTGCAAAAGCAACTACGAACGAATGAAGCTGGACGGCCTGATTTGCATCGGCGGCGATGGCACGATTAATGGAATGCAACCGCTAACCGAATTTACGCAGTGCGTACTGGCTCCCAAAACCATCGATAATGACCTCGGCCTGAATTATCTGGACGAAGCCAATACATGGGGGCGAACTGCGGCCAACAACAGCGACGGATTCATCGCGTCGCAGGCCATGACCAACAAACGCATCGATCTGGAAGACATCATTAATTATGCGACTCCCGGTTATGCAACGGCGGTATTTGTCGTCGCTCAATGCGTTCAGCGACTTCGCACAACGGCAGAAAGTCACCGACGCGTTGGCATTGTGGAAGTGATGGGACGCCAGTCCGGCTACATCGCTTTGGGAGCCGCCTATGCTCAGCCGGATTTGATTCTGATTCCGGAAGTTGCAATCGACTTTGACAAGCTGGAAGAACGCGTTCGGCAGATTTACGAACGCCAGCAACACGTTGTGATCGTAATCGGCGAAGGCCTGAAGACGGCTGATGGCAGCGAACTGGGAGCATCTTCTCCGACGTACGATCCGGCTGGCAACGTTCGTTACAGCGGTGCAGCCGACGCTCTGCAGAAAATTCTGATGGAACGCATCGAACCGGAATTCTTCAATAACGTACGCACTCACGAACCTGCCGATTCCGCATTCTTTACTCGAAAAATCGGCCATACTCAGCGAGGCGGAAGACCGATTCAGTTCGATCGTTTTTATGCGTCACAGCTGGGTGGGAAAGCTGTTGATCTGCTGGCCGCCGGAGAAAACAACACGATTGCAACCCTGCAGTACAGCCCGACCAAGGGGTTCGGAGTGGATTCGATTTCGGCAAACAAGTTGCGAGACCAATGGGGCGAAATTCATCCTCGCTGCGTGCATCCGACCATGTACGACGAAGAACGCATGCTGCCATCAGCGTTCGGTGAAGAATACCTGCGCACGATTTTCACCAATGCCATCGGCTGGGACGACATGGAATTTATGCGAGCCGAATTGTTCAGCCCCGGTAACCTTTCGATTCGCTACCAAAGCGTTAACACTGACATTCGAAAACG
>JBDNFN010000199.1:0-22832 GCA_041689795.1 Fuerstiella sp.
ACCAAGACCGGCCCACGCTACACCAAAATCGCCATTTGCGCGCCGCAAGTCACCCCGCACTCTGAATCTTCACCGAAAAACCGACTCCAAACCACAGCCGTTTTCAGCTCAACAACCATTTCCCGACGCGCACTAGCTAAACGATTTCACGGAATCTGACTTCAAACCAGCCATTACCCAAGCCGAGTCTCATCTTATCCGCTGTACCTCCATCCCTGAATTCTCGCCTGCAAATTCAAGCCTGGAAATTCCAGGACTATGCGAGACCATGATACCCGCGACGACATAGCACCGGGACGATTATCCGCCTCCATTCGCCATATCAAAACTGTCGAAATCTCGGCGAGATAGGCCCTAAAAGTCGAGTAGACGCTGATCGTTTGGAATCCATATCTGGAAATCGTATCCTTGCACGCGTCACTCGTCGCAGGGAAGTTTTTGCCGACGCGCGACAGTTCGGTTTAGCATCCCTATTTTGTTTTCTACGCTTCACAGGAATTGACTATGTCCACAATCACAACAACAAAACAGGCATTGCTTCCTGCAGTAACTGCTTTTCTAGGCCTGCCTTTGCACAAAGCGTTTATCAACGGCGAATGGGTTGAAGCCGCTGCAGGTGGAACGTTTGATGTTGTCGACCCAGGGCGAGGCGAAAAAATTGCCACCGTCACCAGCCTGCAGAAGGACGATGTAGACAAAGCTGTCGATGCGGCAGCACGCGCATTTGAAGGCAGCGGCTGGGCCAAAATGCCGGTCAACGAACGCAGCGCTGTTCTGCATCGAATTGCTGATGCGGTAGAACATCGGAAGACTGCTTTCTCGCAGATCGAATCGCTGGATTGCGGTAAGGTTTACAGCCAGGCAGAAGAAGACGTCCAGAACTTTGTCGACACGTTTCGCTACTTCGCCGACCTTGCTCAGACCGTCAATTATCGAAGCGTAATCGGTGTCAGGAATCATGAAGCATGGGTTGCCCGACATCCATGGGGACCTTGTGGATTTATTATACCGTGGAACTTTCCAATTCTGCTGGCTGGCTGGGGCCTTGCCCCAGCTTTGGCAGCGGGCAACACGTGCGTTTTAAAACCAGCTGAAGATACTCCGCTTTCGGCGTTGTATCTGTGCCACATCATTCAGGAATTGGACCTACTGCCTGCCGGAGTTCTAAATGTAGTTACGGGAATTGGCGAAACGGCCGGAGCTGCTGTGGCGGGCAATCCAAAATTTCGTCGCCTGAGTTTCACTGGTTCGCCTGAAGTCGGTCGGCTTGTAGCCGCAGCATGTGGTCGCAACCTTGTTCCCCTAAAGTGTGAACTCGGTGGCAAGGGAGCTGCTGTCGTATTTGACGACGTTGATATTTCTGAAACTGCCGGCAAACTTGTCGCGGCGATTACGTTTCACACCGGACAGGTCTGCTGCGACGCAACTCGCTGGCTGATTCATGCAAATATCTACGACAAATTCGTGGCTGAATGCGTAGAACTTATGAAAGCAGTTAACGTGGGTTACCAGCTGGATCATGGTACTCAGATGGGACCCGTCGTGAGTCCAGTCCAGCGAGCTCGTGTGTTGAGCTATCTGGAAAAGGGAGTTGCCGACGGAGCAGAACTTCTACTCGAAGGTGGCATGGCCGAGGTTCCAGGCAAATGTGGCTATTACGTCAAACCGGCTTTGTTGGCTGGTTCACTAAACAACGTCGCGGCGCGCGAAGAGATCTTCGGTCCGGTTGCATTTCTGACTCCGTTCAAGAGCGAAGAAGAAGGCATTCGCATGGCCAACGACACCGAGTACGGCCTGGGAAATAGCGTTTGGTCGCAGGATCTTGCCCGATGCGCTCGTGTGGCTGAAGCCTTTGAATCCGGCAATGGCTGGATTAATGCTCACAACGTTGTTGTTCACGGAGTGCCGTATGCCGGAGTCGGCAAAAGCGGCCTGGGTGGTGGAGTAGTTTCGCCGGAAACACTGAACGACTATCTGCGACCAATTTCAATTATCCGCCCACTCTAACACTACTGTCACGCATCGGCGGTATGTGGCGTGGGACGACCGGACAGGTTGAACCCCGCCACGCCGGCCGGATTGAGTGCCGACAGAAATCAACGATGATTCAAAACTGCGAGTTGGTTTCCAGCAGAGAATTCCCGGGATTTCACACGCAAAAACGTGTGGAAAAACACAATTCACCTGGGACTCAAGAGTTTGGGCGGGACGATTCCGGCGTCTGAGACTTGAGCTGGCTGTTTTAGAGCTTCGGATTTGAGTGAACTTGCATTGCCGCGTGGTCTCGTTAGGATCTCGAGTTCACAGACAGCTTCTGCGTTAAATGTGCGCGCGGGCAATGGGGCATTGGGCCGGCTGTTTGACGAGCGACAAAACGTCGTTTCCCATCAGCAATTCCTTTGTCGAGTTCAACTCTCGGAGTCAAATTTAAGATGTCAGTTAAAGTAGGAATCAACGGCTTCGGCCGCATCGGACGAATTACATTTCGAGTACTGGCAGCCCGTCCAGACGAATTCGATGTTGTGGCAATCAACGACCTCGGCAATCCTCACGACCTGGCCATGCTGCTGAAGTACGACAGTGTACACGGACGCTTTAATGGCACAGTGGAATCAGATGGTTCCAACCTGATCGTTAACGGCAAGACCATCAAGGTTTGTGCAGAACGCGACCCAGGCAAGTTGCCATGGGGCGAGATGGGCGTCGACGTTGCTTTGGAATCAACCGGCTTCTTCACCAGCCGAGCTGCTGATGGCAAGCCTGGCTACGATTCGCACCTGACAGCCGGTGCCAAGAAAGTTGTTATTTCTGCACCAGCCAAGGGACCGGATCTAACTGTTGTTCTGGGCGTTAACGACAACAAGCTGACTTCTGAACACAAGTGCATTTCTAACGCCAGCTGCACAACCAACTGCCTTTCACCAATGGTAAAGGTGTTGAACGACAACTTCGGCCTCGAGCACGGCTTGATGACAACCTGCCATGCTTATACCAACGACCAGAAGGTCGCCGACCAGCTGCACAGCGATCCTCGCCGTGCTCGAGCTGCCGCCATCAACATCATCCCAACATCAACCGGTGCCGCTAAGGCCGTTGGTGAAGTTCTTCCGGAAGTTGCCGGCAAGCTGACTGGTTATGCGTTGCGAGTTCCAGTTCCAACCGGAAGCATCACAGACCTGACAGCCGTGCTGACCAAAAATGTCACAATGGAAGAAATCAACACAGCCATGAAAGCGGCTGCTGAAGGTGAATTCAAGGGCATCATGGAATACACTGAAGATCCCATCGTTTCAACAGACATCATTGGTAACCCTCATAGCTGCATCTTTGATGGTTCGTTTACCTGCGTCGTTGGTGGCAACATGGTGAAGGTTCTGGGCTGGTACGACAACGAGTATGGTTACTCAAACCGTACCGTCGACCTGATCAAGAAAATCGCCAGCCTGTAACCATTTTGGTACTGGCAAATTCAAGCGCAAAAGCCCGCAGATCTAAGATCTGTGGGCTTTTTCCATTGAGCCCCAAATTCGGCACGAACCAAGGCCCTTTTTCGGTCGCATATCTGATATCGCGTGCCAAACGGACCTCAAAAAAAACGCAAAGTAAAGAAAATGGCGGAATTGATCTGAAGCATTGTCTGGAAACCGTGGCATTGGCCACGTTCGGCTGGACTTGATCATTTCAGATCACGAAAATGCCCGCTTCGTTTTTTGAAGGGGTTAGGCGAGGAGTGTCTCGTCGAATACAAAGTCATCCTTGACTTTCCTCCCTTCCGACTCAGTCGACGGCGAAATCTATGTTGTCAAGACAAGCGATGTTGCAGCACCTCAGGACGCATCGTCCGGTGATTGCTCCATCGATGCTGAAATGTGATTTTGGTAATCTTAAAAGCGAAGTCGACAGGATCGATGCCGCTGGCTTACCTCTGTATCACTTGGACGTGATGGATGGCAATTTTGTGCCCAACTTGTCTTACGGTGCGATGGTGATCGAAAGACTGAGAGCTCTCACCAGCACTCCGTTTGATGCTCACCTGATGATTTCTGATCCAGCCAAATACCTTGATGAATATATCAAGGCCGGATGCGAAGCCATTACTTTCCACCTGGAAGCAGTTCCGAATCCAACAGAACTGCTGCGGGCCATTCGCCAGCAGGATGTTGTCAGCGGACTGGCGCTCAACCCTGGAACGCCCATTGAAGCGGCGGAACCATTTCTGGAACATTGCGACATGCTGCTGATCATGAGCGTGAATCCGGGATTCGGCGGGCAGAAGTTCATGCCGGAAGTCCTGCCGAAAATGCAGCGCGCTCGCGAAGTTGCCGGCGAGCGTTTGCTGATCTCTGTCGACGGCGGAGTCGCCGCCGGAACAATCGGGAAATGTGCCGCAGCAGGAGCGGAAATTTTTGTCGCAGGCAGCTCGATCTTTGATTACGATGACCTCAAAACAGCGTCTGATGTTCTTTTTTCCGAGGCTTCCCGTTGCATCTCAGCAACGTAGAATCAGGAGATTACGAATGTCGACAATCGTCCTTATCCGTCCCGGATGCACAGACTACGATGCTCAGTCTCGCCTGCTGGGAACTCTTGGAATGCCCATGAACGACATGGGACTTGAACAGGTTGATGAAGCCGTCCAGCAACTAAAGCAGTACGGTATCAAACTTCAGGCAATTTTTGCTTCTCCAGCAGACCCGGCCTGCAGTACGGCACGGGCAATTGCCGAAGCTCAGGGCGGCATCAAAGTCAAAGAACTGGAAGAACTCCGGAACGTCGATCAGGGCTTGTGGCAGGGCTTGCCGGAAGCCGATGTTCGTAAACGCTACCCGAAAGTTTTTCGCACGGGACGCCAGACTCCTCAGTCAATTTGTCCTCCCGAGGGAGAAACTCTGGGAGACGCCTGTCAGCGAATGCAGAAGGTAGTGAACAAGGCCATCAAAAAGCACGATGTGTTTGCAATTGTTGTTTGCGATCCTATAGCCACCGTAATTCGCTGCACTCTGCAGCAACGCAGCCCTGCTGTAAATGCCTGTCTTTGTGGCGAAGATGGGCGCAAGGCCATCGAAGTATTCCAATCCGATAGTTTTGATTCACAAGCGTTCATCAACGCTGTGCAAAATACCACACAGGCACCGGTCGAAACCGCAGTACCAGTTGAAGTCGTTCAGGACTCAGCCCATCAGGATTCCGCACAATGACAACCACCAATAAACCCGGGCAACGTTCGTGGCTGCAGGATATGAAACGACCTAAACGAGGTGTGCCAGAAGGACTCTGGCTTCGCTGCGATGGCTGTGGGGCAACCGTGTTTAGAAATCAGGTCGAAGAAAACCTGAACGTCTGCCCGGAATGCGACCACCATTTTTACGTACCAACCGCTGTCCGAATTAAACAACTGATGGACCCGGACAGCTTTGAAGAATGGTTCGCCAACATTCGCCCGCTTGATCCTCTGGGATTCTCGGATCGAAAACCTTACGCCGAACGTCTGGTAGAAGAACAGGCTCGAACAGGGATGACGGACGCCTGCACGGTGGGTCGAGGCTATATGCGAGGCCGCCCGCTTGTTTTCGGGATGACAGACTCAGCTTTCATCATGGGAAGCATGGGATCCGTGGTCGGCGAAAAACTGTGCCGCGCCGTTGAGCAGGCGACCGCTTTGTCTTTGCCTTTGATTATCGTCAGTGGTTCCGGCGGAGGTGCTCGAATGCACGAAGGAATCATTTCACTGATGCAGATGGGCAAAGTATCTGCAGCATTGGCAAGATTCCGCCGTGCCGGTGGACTGTTCATTTCAGTTCTAACCAACCCCACCATGGGGGGAGTCGCTGCCAGCTTTGCTTCTCTGGGTGACGTGGTCGTAGCTGAACCAAACGCACTGGTGGGATTTGCGGGGCCTCGCGTCGTCATGGCAACATGCAAGATTGACCTGCCTGATGACTTCCAAACCAGCGAGTTTCTTCTGAAGCACGGCTTCGTCGATCGCATCATTCACCGAGCTCAAATGAGAAGCGAACTTGCTCGCATCATTGACTACTGTGTCAACTGACGTCGAGTTTAGGAGATGCGTTCGCTTATCCCGTGTAGACCTCGCAATGCGTGAAAAGCCGGATCGCAACCGCGGCTAACAAACACAGCCAGATGGACAAATTCCATTTAAGCCACGTCGTGCCATTGACCGCAGGCACTTGGCCATCACGTGTTTCTACGATTGCAGATTGTAGAACTTCTCAGCAGTGCTGCCGAAGATCTTTGACTTTTCAGTATCACTGACAGGGCCGATTATTTCGACAAGCGACTGATAGACCTGTTCGTAAGTGGCCGCCAGTTCGCAGACGGGCCAATCGCTGCCATACATGCAACGTTCAGGACCAAAGGCTTCCAGGGCCGTTTCAACATACGGTTTCAAGTCGGCCGGTTTCCATTGTTGCCAGTCGGCTTCTGTCACCATACCGCTTAGTTTGCAGTAGATGTTGGGATACTGTGCCGCCGCTTTCAAATCCTCTTCCCAGCCGACTGTGATCTGCTGTTTGATTTTCGGCTTGGAAAGATGGTCAATCACCATCGGAAGATTCGGCAGTGCTTGACCAAGTTGCACAGCGTGTTTCAGGTGCTTTGTGTAGAACAACAGATCGTACGAAACGCCGTTTTTTTCAAGCACTTTCAGCCCATTCAGCACGTCTGCCCGAATTATGAAATCATCATCGGCTTCGTCCTGAACAATGTGCCTGATGCCGACAAACTTTGGATGATCTTTGAATTCTGCCAACTGATCTTCACAGGCTGGAGACGCCAAATCCACCCAGCCGACGACTCCGGCAATGAATTCGTTTTGTTCAGCGAGTTTCAGAGCCCAACGGTTTTCTTCGACATTATGCTGAGTCTGCACGAATACGCTCTTATTAATTCCGCACGCGCCCAAATGTTGCTTCAGGTCGGCAGGCAAATAGGTTTTACTAATTGCCTGATGCTGGTCTGTCTTCAACCAGTCGTATTCAAAGGGAAGGTCCAGTTGCCAGAAGTGCTGATGAGCATCGATGATCATATTAAACAACGCCTTCGATAATGAGTTGGAGTGAGACCGACTCACGTCGACTCAGTTTCCCCAAAGGGCAGAGTTCACAGGCTCGCAGCGTCAGTGCTCGCAGCGTCAGTAAATGGGGGGGGGTGTCCAGCGATTGCCGGAAATTCACTCCTTCACGCGTCGTGCCTGTCCGACGACGGTTGACCTATGATAAGCAGGAAACAAAATCTGCGCTGCATGCTCGAGCATCGAAACGCAGAATATCAGTTTCCGTTCCGCCGTGGTCGTACATCGACAACTCATTTCTTCCCGCGGGGTGATTGCCCTGAGTCAGCGGTGGTGTGGCTGTTAGTTTGTCATCAGGTCGTCCTGATCAATCAGCATTGGCAATTCTCCGTCGGATTCATTGAATGCCTGATCGGCCAGCGAAGACTCAGTCTTGATGCGGTGTGCCAGCACCTGCTCGCGATAGTCTCGCAAAGGAGCAATGAGGGCTCGGTTGATGAATTTGCGTCGCGAAAGAAATTCGTTACGAGTCATGTCAACAGCATCACACCAGTCTTCCATAGCATCCATCGCTTCATTCGCCGTCCGAATGCATAAGTCGACGTCACGCTGAGTTCGTCTCGCAGACGGCGGCTCATAGCCACGGCGACCTTCCCAGCGGCGCACAAGTTCCTGCAGCAGCGAATTTGTGTGATCGAACCGCGCGGCATCAGATGACAACAATTCCGGATCTTCGACAATTTGCTTAATGGCCGCTGTGATTTGGCGGATCGAATAGTCTCGACCATCCGTGAAGTAGATGGTATGCAGTCGGTGCTGCAGTTCTCTAGCCGGACTTGGATGCGACGTGGCTTCGTGAATTCGGACCAGTTCGTAGTTGGCGAAAAATGACAAAAGAGGTTCATAGGTCCCGGTAAACTGAGTCAGCGTTTTTAGCGCTACCGGATCGGCAACACCTTCGGACGCCTGCCGCAGAACCTGCCCCAGAGTTACAAAATAATCTTTGCGATACTCATCACGCGGGTCACCTTTGCGGCTGACTTTGCCACTACGAATTTCTTCAATAGCTGGCCGCGGGTTCCGCTGCATTTCAGTCTTTAGTGAATTACGATAGGCCCATGGCTGGTCGTGGAACGTCGACTGAATCTCCATTTGCTGCACAACCGAACTAAAGCGTCGAGCGTATTCGTCATAGACCGCACTGCGAGGAGCTGCATCCGCCATGCGTCTCTGGTGGGGTCGAAAAGTCTGCTGCAGTTCAGCCGATTTGTTGCCCCAGCGAGCCGCTTCAAGCGGCAGTCCTAGCGCAAAATAGCCACTCGAAGCGGCGACAGATGCCAGCCGTTCCTGATGTTCAAAAATCCCCAGCGGATCATTGGTGTCAATCACCGGCAATGCCGCAACCTGGGACCAGTCCCATCCGCTTCTCCCGAGTTCATAGGCGACATGTGAACGCTGCAACCGACCCAGCAAACCGACGTCCAGTAACGAATCAGGATGCACTCCGGCAACCATCGCCATTTCGCCGGGTGACATCTGCAACACCACAACTCGACCGTACAGCGACGACAACGATGACAGAATTCGCAGCAGCGGTTCTGCACCAAGATCGTGCTGAGAAATTCGCTGGCAAAAGACACCATCGGCCGTCAATTGACTCTTAACGTTCGCGTAAAACTCATGAGTTAATTGTTCCTGGCAGGATATTGACATGGGATTCGGCGACGATGCCACAACCACATCGAACAGATTTGACTTATCACGCGTCGTGCGAATGGCGGTCGCCACGGGTTCGTGCCGAATGGAAACACGTTCGTCTTCCAATGGCGAAGTTCGCAGATCTGTCCATGTAAACTGACTGGCGATCGCTGTGGATGCGGCATCCGGTCGAACGGCTTCGATGGTATGCAGTGGGAAATTACAGCAAACTCGCATACCAACGCCCGCGTCGTCGCCCAACAGTAACACGCTTTGAGCATTTCGGTGCATTATCAGAGGCAGAATGCTCGTCAGCGATTCTGCCAACGGTTGCGGACTGGTTATGTTGTTTGAACTTACCTGCCCCACTGGAAAACCATCGCGACGAAGTTCCAACAGGTCTCCGGAAGTCTTCCAAATAGTAAGTTGACCTTCTGATGAATTCAGTTCATCAACCAGTCGTGTGCAGTGCGACTGAGACACCAGATCCACATTCAGCCCCAGACGAATTCCATTTGCGGCTCGAGCACTAAAAAGTGTTTGAGCGGTCGCTGCCGAATCCACTGTCGCAGTTAACGCAAAGACAATAGCAATAGCTGCTGTGGCTCCCGACAACCACAGTGGAAGTCGCTTCGTTTTAGATGAAGTGGACATGATGATTGGCGTGAGAACCAGCAAAGATCCGCCAGCCAGCTGTATCGTAATCGGAAGTCCACGACCTGCTGTAAGAATAGCCACCGCAAAGCCGATCAACATTGTTGGCAATTGCCACGACGCAAATGCAAATCCCGCGTCCTGTGAACCTACCGACTTTACAACTGGCAACCGTGTCAGCCGCCACAATGTAATTCCCAGGCACCACATAACTGCCAGCTGAAAAGACCGAAGCAGCATCAACCCCATCAACGAACTGATCGTGGCGTTCCACTGCAGGTTAATACCGATAAGCGCACTGAATGCAAAAGGAAGGGCGAGTGCCAGCAACACGACCAATGCTGCCATTGGTCGTTTCCGTACCAGCGACGTCATCATTCGCATGGACAGCAACTGAAACCAGATCAAACTCATGGCAACGGCCGACAACATCAGCGGTACACTCATCGGAACCAGAAAGGCATTCATCCGAGTTGCCGCATAAAGAAATACTGATAGCCCGAACGCTGAAACAACCTGCTGCCATTGCCAGGATGTGGCTTCACTCGCGACCGTGACTCCGGAAACAACAACTACATTCCCGGTCACCAATCGCAGCACTAACGACAGTAATGCGACGATCGTAAGTGTTGCTGGCAAAGGAACGATGCTGCTGAGATGAACCAACAGCAGCAAACAGCCAAACGCAAGTCCAACTGTTGAGTAAAGAGACTTAAACCTATTGTCACACACACTGTTATTACAGCACCGGTCGTACCATGCCGCCAACGTGACAAAAAAGGCAATCGCCCAAAGTCCTGGTAGCAAAAAAGCCGGGCTGCCGGAAAGTGACATTCGGCTTGCCAATGACACGCCGAAAGTCAACGAACCATCCAATACACCGCTTAAAGTCCACGTGATGCTTAATAGTACGACAGTCAGAAATATAGCCTGTACTCTGGGACTACCTGCCAATCGCCGATTTACAAATGGGGACAGCGCGATGCCGCACGAAACCGACAGACTTAATGCCACCAAAGCGTCGATTGACACGCCACAAATCGACAACCAAACAATTCCAAATTGCCCCGCCGCGAACGACAGTCCGACTCCGCAAAGTAGACGCAATACTGGCGCAGACAGAGTTTCCGCCAAACGACTGCTCATGGCATCCATGCCTTTTCTCATAATTCCATATCAACTGTACCGTTTACCGGCAGGAATGTACCGCATCCCACTATCTCACATCAATACGGAAGGCAAACGATCAGTAGACTGACCAATCGCCAGACAAACATTAGCCAACGAATGCCGTGAAAACCTGGTGAATAAGAAAGTTTGAGGCGGACACAGGTGCCAATCAGCAATGGAGCCGTCACGAAGCATAGCCTTTCACAAGAACCACCCATAAGCAACTAAACCAGCCAGACTTCCTATTTTAATATTTCATTCCAAGTCGCAACTGAGGCCTCGCTACCAAAAACCGACAACGGCTACGTTAAAACAGGTACTTTAGGTGAAAAACGCCCATCTGATGCAGAATGCGGTCGGTTGAACGGCATTGAGTAGCCAACACACCACTTGATCAACGCATACGCGCCAAACCAACAAATGTAATGAACCACCTCAAACTCGCAAAATTACGCCCCGGTCACCTAGCCAACTCAAACTTCCGACTGAGTGCGAATGATGTTCAGCTACCCTGATTCGGTAACGCAAACCGACTGACGCACACACTTGCCGACAGTGCTATCTAAAGAATTCGAGTCGCAGGTAATTGGAATACGATCACGACTGGATATCTCGGGTGAATGTGTCTTGAAATTCTCAAATCGTGATTCTTAAGCCACTGGGCTCGTGTTCAAATTTACACATTTATTATTTTTTCTGAGCGAGCTGTTTCTAATGGCTGCCGTTCACATTCTTCGTAGTCCCCCGATTTCACTATCAAGCCAAACATCCATGGCTAATCGTCATGGTTCGTTGTTGGATGGTTTTTCGGAAATGATGGCTCAATTGCGTTCCGGCGGAAAACCAGCATCACGTCGACTTCGAAGGGGTAACGAAAGAGCACGAACAACAGTCGGCCTGAATCGCTGCAAACTCACGCCCTACTTTCGGGATTAACAGTGTCCTCCGATATTCTTGGTGCGGGCAGCATTTCGCGGCAAGCTTCAGATGAAGCGACAACCGGAGACGATCTGCTGGTCGACGTCGGCATCACAATCGCGTCATCAGCAAACGGTGCGTTTTAAGTACCGGAGATGATCTTGCGTTTAACAGCAACACAACCGTTGCCGCGGCCACCACAATTACAATCAACGTAGACTTTGGCGATGCCGATCTGGGCGGCGGCGGAATAGCAGTGCTCAGCGGAGACTTTTCAGCCTCAGGGGGAATATTTCTTATATGGCAATTCGGATGCTGACAGCTTCACGCTTTCATCCTCTTCTTTCGCAACGCTGACGATTGACGGAGCGGGTGGCACGGATTCTTTCAAAAGAAACCTGATCGGAGTGATCACCAGTTTCACAATCGCACCAGACGATAATCAGCAACAACAGTTGGTCTGTCGTGCCGCCCACTGGATCCGGAACATTGCACCTCAAAATAACCGAGTCAGAATTCCGGATGTGACCTAAGTTGTTTTTTTAAAAGAGAAACGGGAATTCACATCCTTAGTTTTGTTGTTTGGAACAACATGAAACTCAACGAGGTATTGCCATTTTGGAAATTGTGCCGGGGCTGCGATACAGTGACAAGGAGCAGCTTGGCAGAAATCTGAGACGGTATAGCAGGCGAGACACAGGACCGGTTACCTGATCATCGTGAATCTTATTCACGGACGTTCCTTTGCGGACATCGTGCGTTCGCTACATGTCGGAAGATTAACGGTTTACGACGTTGCGAAGCGATTTCGAGAATGCGGAGAGGTTGGTCGAATCGACCGCCGTGAAGAGAACGAAGATCGCAAACTGGATAAGGTGTACCTGGCAAATCCAGATGAAGCTGTGGCGGCTTCATCGCAGGCATACGACTGGCAACGCCCGACCTGGACACGAAACTTGCCTGCCGAAACAACGGCCTGGGAAACAGGCGTCAGGATTCACACATCTACGATGAGTACGGCCCTGAAAAGATTTCCGCAGGGCAGGCGCGTCCGAAGCCAACAGTTGGCTACCCATGGTCAAAATATTTAAAAAACAGCGTTTGCGTAAGCTTCAGCGTCTGATTGAAACGCTGCCCGACGGTGAAATCGCAGTCTATGAAGACGAAGTTGACGTTCATCGGAATCCAAAACAAGGGCCGGATTGAATGGTGAAAGGCCAGTAGAAAGAAGTGCTCACACCAATCAAAAATTTGAAGCGTTATCTCGCGGGGCCATCGATTCGCGAACCGGTGAGTTGATCTGTGTGGAAGGCGAAATAAAAAACACTCTGCTGCTATTTAATTTACTCTGGGAGCTGGTCTAGCTCGATCGTGACGCGAAGGTCATCCATGCCATTCTGGACAACTACAGCACCCACTCCACGCAACTGGTGCAAGTACGTCTGGCAACGGTTGAGGGGCAGCGTATCCGACTTCATTTTCTGGCACCGTACTGCCCGGATCATAATCGTATCAAACGTCTTTGGCGGGACCGGCATTCCAATGTCACTCGAAACCAACGTTGTCGCACGATGCCGGAACTGATGATTGAAGTCAGGTACTGGCTCAGAAAACGAAACAGGCGACAACCCGAAACACTTTTCGTATAGACAAGTTACGGTATCTATGAATCACGCTCGGCGATTTGGAGTAACTCACAAACACGGAAACACGTGGCAGTCCCTATCCGTGCAAAAACAGCAGCCTGAAACAAACCTCGTTGCTCGAGACCGCGATGAGTCAGCGTAAGGCTCCGTAATCCACTGACATTAAACATGTGGCCGCGCGATAAGCCTGGTTTTTCAACAAAGCCAGGCTTCTACGTTGGTCAATCCCCACATGTCAAATGCGAACGTCGAACTCAGTATCAACGCATCAACTTGATGCGTTGACATTCAGCTTTTTGCAGTGCGTTGAAATCTTCTCAGCAGCCTGCCATCCTATGGTCTGGCGACTATTTCATAGAACGACCGGTGAATTACCATTGTTCTGTGTCGCAATTTTCCCAGCCAATTTTCCTAAACAAACTGGAATCCTGACGAATGAAAAAACACGCTCTGGCAATGGTCTCACTCTGCTTTTTAGTTTGCACCGCACCAGCGTTTGCTGAAGACGGCTGGGTCAGCCTGTTTGATGGCAAAACGCTGAACGGTTGGAAGCGGGCAGCTCTTGGAGTTGCCGAATACGAAGTCAAAGACGGAACGATTAACGGAACAACGGTCGAAGGCAGCCAGAACACATTTCTAGCCTCGGATAAAGAATACGGCGACTTTGAACTGGAATTCGAAGTAAAGGTGCACGACAAGTTGAATTCCGGTGTTCAAATTCGTTCGCGTGAAAAAACGGCAGACGATGGCAAAGACGTTGGACGCTTCTTCGGACCGCAGGTGGAAATCGAAGCCAGCCCTGGACAGGCGGGGTATGTTTATGGCGAAGCTACAGGACTTGGCTGGCTTTCAGAAGCGCCAAAGGACAAGGAGCACTCACACAACCACATGAAAAATCGCGAGTGGAACAAGTACAGAATCGTGGCGAAGGGTGCTCGAATCCAGATATGGATCAACGGCGAAATGGTAGAAGACCTGACTCACGAAGGCATCTACGAGACTCACCCCCAAGGCAAAATCGGCCTGCAGGTTCACGGCATCAAAAAAGGAACCGGACCATACGATGTTGCATGGAAAGACATTCGTATTAAGGAATTGTAACCCGACAATGCGACAGCGTCTTTCGGGCAACCAGAGTCAGAAACGACATGCCTCGCGGAACAGTCCGATGAACGCTATTTGCCACAGGCAGATGCCAAGCACGTGTTTCTGCAGGTCGATCTAACTGCAGTAGAATCGCAAAAGGGGCGGCTTAGTTGACGCCCCTTTTTTCGTTTGCTTACATCAGGCAACGCCGACCGGCATAATTCAGACTGTGATACGCGGCAAACAACTGCGTCAACTCAGACGGATCTAACCCCGACGACCGAGCGACTTACAACACACTATCCTGGCGCAACTACACTGCGATCCGGAATGGACTGAGGTCCGACGATGTGCACATTGGGACCAACCACACAATCGAATCCAATGGAAACTTCGCCCTCAATGACGGTTCCGGGCTTAACTATAGTATCTCCGCCGATGGTCACTCCGAAATCAATACTGGTTTGCAGAGGATCGACAATGGTCACTCCGCTTAACATTAAATTTGTCAGCAGTTCACTCTGAATATACCCACGCACTTCTGCTAACTGTAATCGATTATTCACGCCAATCGCTTCCTGAATAGTCAGACTGCAACTGGCTGCAATGTTGTGCCCTTCGTCCATCAAGATGCGAGGACAATCTGTCAGGTAATATTCAGACTGGACATTATTCGGCTTTAGCTGTCGCAAAGAACTTAGCAGCAGCGGAGTACTAAAAGCGTAGCAGCCCGTATTGATTTCAGTGATTTCTCGCTGAGCATCGGTGGCGTCTTTGTGTTCCACAATGCATTCGAATTTTCCGCCAGAGTCTCGAACAACACGTCCAAGTCCGTCATTGTTGATCGTATCTGCCGTGCCAATCACGCAGGCAGCGTTTTGATCTTTCTGGTCATCCAGCAGTGCCTTCAAAGACGATCCCTGCAACAGGGGCGTGTCGCCTGCAAGAATCAATACCGCACCATCGTGTCCTTCCAGTTCTGATTCCGCCATCATCACGGCGTGCCCGGTTCCCTTTTGTTCGACCTGTTCGGCAAAAACCACGTCATTGTGATGCGACAGTGCCTTACGAACCATATCAGCCTTGTGACCGACGATTACGATTAACTTTTCGCAGCCCGCGATGCGGGCAGCGTCCAGGACGTATTCAATCATCAGCCGTCCACAAACAGGGTGCAGTACCTTGGGTGTTTCGGACTTCATTCGAGTGCTTTTACCAGCAGCAAGAATTACAGCAACGGGGGCAGTCATGAATAGAACCTGTCATAAAGACAAATAAGAAAAACGCTACACTGCCAGCGCGTACAGCGATTGAAGCTCGAAAAGCGGCGGACGGCTTAGCAGAAAAGACGAAGACTGCAGAAGACGCTTAAAACTTCCAGCCGACACGGCCAATGAACCCCGTCATTGGCGAGAAGTCGCCGTTGGCCGCGTTTGAGAAGTTTACGTTGCGATCCAACACCCAACCACCTTCTGTGAACCACGTGTACGTTCCGGCGTCCATGCGGAAGCCCAGCAGGACACGATAGTCTTCCAGTTCCACCTGATCGCGGCCGCCTCCTGCTGTGCCAACTTCGTAGGCTTCAACATGGTATTCAGCTCTGGCGTACATCCATTTAGCCCACGGGCCTTCGTTGCCCAGAAACAGGCTGACCGAAGATTCGGGGTACATCAATCGCCATTCCCAGTAGTCATCTCGGTACAACAGTCCGGCGTGCGGGATAACTCGATCCTTGACGCGATCCCAGTACTCAGCCCCCAAAACGAGACTCCAGTATTGATCCAGCTGAAAGATAAACATACCGCGACCATCAAGCTGGAAAGCTCCCGACCCTAACGAATTTTCCAGGTCAGAATTAATCGAAGGCGTAATCCCAAAACTCATATTCATCGGACCTGCCTGCGGCGTCTCCAGAGCAAAGTCAGAACCGTACCGGAACGCTTTTCCAGGCAGGCCAGCGCCGGTATCGGGGCCATCCCAGCCGCGATATCGAAACTGGTTTGTCCATGTCATCATCCATCCCGGAATAAACGGACCGCTGTATCCCAGATCGTAATCAATTCCAAACTGTTCAAATTTCCCCTGAGTATTCCCGGTCGTTCCCGTGAAGGGAATGAATTCAACATCAAAGTCATTGTGCCAGCCAAGTCGATACGGCTGAGGTCCGTTAACACCGGGCACGCTGAAACCAGCGCCTGCTTGTGGAGCGGCTCCGTATGGCGTGTAAGGAGCATAAGGCTGAGCCTGGAATCCGCCGGGCGATGTCGCAAAGGGGTCAGCGCCAAGTGGAGGCGAAAATGCGTTCCAGCTGGACGCATCCGGAGCTACGGGGCTGGTGTATGTTCCGGGATCGCCACTACCACTATAAATAGGCCCCGACTGCACCGTCGAATTCTGAACGGACATCGCAGGCGCAAGACCAGGCGTTTGGTTTGAGCCATATCCGCCGGGAATTCCGATGGCTCCAGGAGGCAGCGGAACGACGCCCGATTGAGCTCGAAATACGGTTTCAACGTCGCTGACAGGCCGAAAAAGCGACGTGAAACGATCGCCGTTTGGAGAGCCAAACAAACCCGCCTGGGCCGAAGAACTCGCAACGGCTATCGAGATGGTCACAAAAAGGCACAGGTGAAATGGTCTCACGTGAGCAGCCTTTGGAAATGTCATTGGGGAAGGGCGACTGCAAAAAATGCAGCCAGTTTGCTCAAACACGCGGACGCAGACCCGCAGAATGTCTGAGGCTTTAGGAAAGATTTGTGGATCTTCAGGAATCCCGGTTTTACGTCAACACCAAGTCTGGGCGTCCAGGCAGAGTTGGCCGATTTGGCAGATACCTGATCGCGATTCCTGCCGCCCCTTCGGCTATTTCTGCCGAACCTGTTCAGAATGCCAGGCTTTCCATCGCCACAGTAGTCACGGCCGATTCTCAGCCGCGGCACCGGACGCCGCGATATTTAGTAAACAGGCTGCTTAATTTGGACTGGCGTGGCCTGATCCAATAAAAATCCAACCGACTTACCCATTAAAATCATTCAACGCACTTTGTTTGAGTTACTGCGTCCGCTTGAACTGACTCACAATTGACCGGATACTGTCCGATGACATTTCAATGCAAACCGTCCGGTCTGCGTTCGTTTCACGATCTCAACAGTTGGCATTCTCATGACATCACTTTCCCGTCGTCAATTCATGGCATCTGCCGCAGCTGCGAGCGCGGCAATCACATTCCCATGTGCTTCCAGGGCCGCAATGGCCGTCGATGAAGTCAGCGTTGGATTCATTTCATGCGGCGGCCGCGCAGGTGAACACATGCGCGCCTTCAGCGGAATCGACGGAGTGAATGTCGTTGGCTTGTGCGACCCCGACGAAAATCGGCTTGGCCAGGCACTCAAGCGATTCCCGAAAGGCAAAGGCTTCACAGACCTTCGCAAGCTAATCGACGACGACAGCATCGACGCCGTCGTTGTCGCAACGACCAACCATTGGCACTGCCTTGCAGCCATCTGGGCCATGGAAGCCGGCAAGGATGTGTACGTCGAAAAACCGCTCTCGCATAGCCAGTGGGAAGGTCAGCAAACAATCAACGCTGCTCGTAAATACAACCGCATCTGCCAGGTGGGAACTCAGCAGCGTTCTGATCCAATGCAGGCAGAAATTAAAAAATTCCTGCATCAGGACAAAGCGCTTGGCGACATCGTGACAGCTCGAGTTAACCGGTTCGGTGTTCGCGGCCCGATTGGCAAGCGTGCGACTGCCCTGGAAGTTGATAGTGCGGTTAATTACGACCTGTGGCTGGGTCCGGCTCAGGACAAACCAATTTTTCGTGACAAGCTGCAATACGATTGGCACTGGGACTTCAACACAGGTTCCGGAGAAATGGGTAACTGGGGAGTGCACGTATTGGATGACCTGCGAAACAATGTGTTTCAGGATGCCGTGACGCTGCCGCAGCGCATTTTCGGCGGCGGAGGTCGCATTGCATGGAACGACGCCGGCGATACTCCGAACGTTCACTTTGTTTACTTCGACACGGGTTCAATTCCCGTCGTCATCGCACTGACCAATCTAACGGCTGGAGGTGATTCGAAGAAGTCTCCACAGTATCCGGGGCCAGGCAGTGGTTATATTGCCTACTGCGAAGGAGGCCGATTTGAAGGTCAGCGAGGCAGAGCGGCGGCGTTTGACAGGGCCGGCAAGCTGATCAAAGAATTCAAGGGCGATAGCGGTAAGTCGCATCAACAGAACTTCATTGATGCCTGTCGTACTCGCAATGTGTCCAGTCTGATGGCCGATGTGCAGATTGGTCATCATTCGACCGGTTGGTGCAACCTGGCCAACATCGCGTTTCAAACCGGCTCTTCATTCAAAGCGGCAGACATCGGACAGGTTTCCGGTGACCACGGCATCTTCGAACAACTGGTTGCCGAAATGGACACACATGTCACTGCTCATGGCGTGAAGCTGGAAAGCGATCAGATCAGGCTTAGCCCGATGCTGACGCTGGACGTTAAGACAGAAGCATTTGTTGGCGAACATGCCAACGTTGCCAATCCGTTTCTCAAGCGACAGTATCGAGCTCCCTACATTGTGCCGGAAATTGAAGCCTGAATGATGTCCCGTTAAATTTAGTCGAACACAGCCTCGGTCTTGCTTTAAAGTCCGGAGCTGTGTTCTTTTCAAATTGCAGAGCTCAAAAATGAAGATCCGATCTGCCACTGCTGGCTTCGTGTTCGCCGCGTTTCTTTCCGGCACGTGCCTTGCCAGCGACGAAGCACTTCCCGCTTTGACTGACGTTAAGATTGCCAGTTCGCTGGATGGCACGAATCAAACAATTCGATATTGGGCTCCACCAAACGCAACAGATCAACCAACGCCCGTTTTTGTCTTTCTGCATTCCTGGAGCGGCGATTACCGCCAGGATAACAGCAAGTGGCTGAAAGAAGCAGTAAAGCGAGGATGGATTTATATTCATCCCGATTTTCGCGGCATCAACAATTCTCCTCAGGCCTGCGGATCAAAGTATGCTCGACAGGACATACTGGATTCGATCAACTTTGCCACAAAAACATTTAGCGTGAATTCCTCGCGAGTTTATCTGGCCGGAGTTTCCGGCGGAGGACACATGGCAATGCTGATGGCCGGGCATCATCCCGATCGCTTTACTGCGGTTTCGGCGTGGGTTGGCATCAGTGACATTGCAGACTGGTACAGGTTTCACGTTATTGATGGCAAACCTCAAAACTATGCTCAGATGATTCGCAAATGCTTTGGAAAACCACCCGGGGAATCCGCAGCTATCGATGCCGAATATCGTGATCGATCGCCGTTGTTCCACCTCAGGAATGTAGGCGAACTTCCGGTCGATATTTTTGCCGGAGTAAACGATGGGCATTCAGGCTCGGTACCTGTCAAACAATCCTTGATGGCGTTCAACGCAATCGCAGAAGGTAACAATGATGCAGTTGTTTCGAACGACGAAATCGAAGAACTATGGAATGATAGAAAACTCAGCAAGCCAGAGGAATCTGATCGCGAGACCGACGAACTGCTCGGCCGGGATATCTACCTGCGACGAACCACAAAAAAGTCCCGAGTAACGATTTTCGAAGGTGGACACGAAAGTGTTCCGGAAGCAGCCTGCGACTGGTTGGCAGCCCACACACCAGCAGAATGAATCTGGCAGTGGCACATAGATTTCGGAAATGGGTCGTCTGAATCGGACTCGCTCATAGGCTTTTCTGGCTGGCTCGACGTTCCTTGCAATTCGTTTTCCCGTCACACTACAGCCGTTTTTCCGACCAGTACGCTCGCCTGAATTCACGTGAACGCCACTGGAGGTTGAGTTTTGCCGCTCAGTTGCCACGGATGTCCGCAGCGAACTTGTTTATGCGACCTCGCACAGTAGTATTCAGGAAACCGGTCGAATTGAACGCAAATTTGCGAACTTGAATTCGGCTTTCAGATTGCGTGGTTCTGCAGTGTCGTGCCGCAGGATTTACGGACAGACAAAAGAAATGGTCAGGGATATGAGCGACGGCAAGTTTACAGGCAAAGTCAGCGTTATTGAAGAAACGAAAACCTACGGCCAAAAGGGGTTTCGAAAACGAATGGTGGTCATCGAACAGGACAATGGGCGATTCCCGAACCACGTACCGTTCGATTTTATTCAGGACGCTTGTGACGAAGTCGACCAGATGTCTGTCGGCGCCGAAGTTGAGATTTCATTTCGACTTAGCGGACGCAAGTGGCAGCGCGATCCCAGCAGCGAAGTCAAGTACTTCCTGAACGCAGAAGCGACCGGTTTCAAGGTCATCAGCGGTGGCGGCTCCGGAACGGCTGACAGTCAGGTTCCAGCCGACGACACCGATGCACCTTACGGCGAAGTCTTCGAATCAGATGAAGACCCACCGTTCTAATCCGCCTGTCCGCAACAGCGTGATCCATGGTTTCACTTAGCGGCACGAGGTTAATACTCTGTTGATTGGTGGCCAACCCGGTTTTGGCTCGAACGCTGCGACAGCGCCTTGCGGATAGTGTCCGGGAATTCTAAAACAGCTGGCAGCAGTGTGCGTCGCAAGGTGCCTTGGGCAAATGCCAACGACATGTCGACGCCGCAGGCTTCGTGAATAGAATTTCCACTAATCCAAGGCGCGGCACTCGGCAGGCCCTGGCCAAACCTGAAAGAACGCAGATGGCGACCACCCGCACCTCATCGATTTTCACCGTCGGAATGTTGCTTGTTGTCTGCGTCATGGTAACGCCGGGCCTGGCCCAGCAACGTCCGCAGGTCAAAATGACGGACGAAGGGCGGCGAGTCCACTATAGTGGGATGCTGTTTGATGGTCATAACGACCTGCCATGGCAGATGCGCGAAATCGGCAGTTCGTCGTTTGACACATTCGATATCTCCACACCTCAACCCAAGCTCCACACCGACATTGCTCGACTTAAACAAGGCGGTGTAAAGGCTCAGTACTGGTCTGTTTACGTTCCCGCTGACACGGATGCTCAGGGCACCGCTTTGCTGCAAACGCTGCAGCAGATCGAACTGGTGCACAACATGATTCGGCGATATCCGGATGTGTTCGAACTGGCGAAGACCGCCGACGATGTGGAACGCATCGTCGCCGCAGGAAAAATCGCCAGCATGATGGGCGTCGAAGGCGGCTACTCAATCGAATCGTCACTCGACAACATTCAGCGACTGTTCGACCTCGGCTGCCGCTATATGACGCTAACGCATTCCAGAACGCTGGACTGGGCGGATTCCGCAACCGACGATCCGAAGTGCGGCGGACTCTCAGAATTCGGGGAACAGGTCATTCTGGAAATGAACCGAGTCGGAATGCTGGTGGACCTTTCCCATGTGTCGGCTGAATGTATGCACAAGTCGCTGAAGATCACAAAATCACCGGTGGTCTTTTCGCATTCGTCAGCGCTGGCAATCAACAGTCATCCACGCAATGTTCCGGATGATGTGTTGACCCTGTTGCCGAAAAACGGCGGAATCGTGATGGTTAACTTCTATTCAAAATACGTCGTCCGCACAACGCAGCTGGCAAAGGATGACACCCAGGCGGGGTCGATTCACGATGTCATCGATCATATCGAACACATCATCAAAGTCGCTGGTATTGACCACGTTGGCATCGGTTCAGATTTTGACGGAGTACCTCGCCTTCCCGATCAACTCGAAGACGTTGCGGCGTATCCGTTAATTACTCAGGAACTGCTAAATCGTGGGCACTCAGAACGTGACATCCATAAACTGCTGGGCCACAACGCCCTGCGTGTTCTACGCCAGGCAGAGCACGTCGCCAGGTCGCTACAGACTGAGCAATAGTGCTGACCTGCCTGATGAAGCCCCTGCAAGTTTCAGGCGATCACACAGCACACGCAAATTGAACAACTAACACTCTCGTGAAAAGCTGATTGGCGGAAAACATCACCGAATGCACTCGCTTGCGAGTCAGACTGGACTTGTGTTCCGATAGTTGCGATTCGGCCCATCAATGCGTCACTTCAGACACGTTGGCGTCCTGCCACTTTACCGCGGCCTGCTAATGCAGAGCTTCTTCTTCCCACGGCGGATGGGCCATCAGCGCTGGATACAAGGCGGCACACCGAACATCGCAAAGCCGATGAGCTTCAGCCATTTTCGTTGGCTGGTTGATACATTTGCAGATGCCGTCAATCACAAAGAAACTGGTATCAAGGGGACAATTTCATAACAGAATTTTGGCACGTCCGAAGTTGAATTCGACACACCGATGAACATCAGGTTGCACAAAAATGTGGTAAACACAAAGAACATTCCGGTGGACGTTTCATCAGGTTTGTTGCGAGCAAACAACAGTGCTCCGATCAGATTTGCTGAGAACATTCCAAGGTAACCGTTCACGGGGCAGCCCTTTGAAGGTGTGAAAATGTTATTTAGGAACTGGTGTATGAGCATTGGCGGAGGTGAGAGTAGATAGCGGGCTGATCGTGATCGTGATCGTGACCAGTGCAAATTTTTGACGAGGGGGACATGGATGTTACTCAACGGCCCGTTTGAACGCTTTGTCGAAGCCAGTCCCGTGAGCGTTATGATGCGCGCCGTCATTGAGAATCTGTTTCACCCCGAACGA
>JBDNFN010000200.1:0-49543 GCA_041689795.1 Fuerstiella sp.
GATGAGTCGCCATTGACAGCTGGTTCGACATGCGGACCTCCCCCGACACTTCGCGTGCCGAAATTGATCAACATACCCAACCCCTCAGTGGCCGGTTTTAACCCGCACATCAATGGCTGGTTTTAAGCGCTCACTGACATCGGGAGCTCGCACAGACCTGGAAAAGATGCTGGCCCGCGCGACGGCTGATTCGGATCTAAACGAATTGTGTGAGTCAGAAGGCGGATATCATGGTTCGATCCGAGGTCGGAATCGTGTGACCGGCAACGTTAGCAGTGGACATCGCATGCCTCTTATTGTCGGCAAAGTTCCAGTTGTTGGCACCGGGGCTGTGGGTGAACAGCCAATTCTGCAACAGGTACACGTTGGCATCTCTGCAGAAGTCACGCCGCGATTGCTCGAAGAATGGCAGGGTGAAGGGGTTCAGTTGTCGGTCATAGCATCGCTCACGTCCATGGCTGATTTGACCACGGCGGAAGATTCAGGCGGAGACATCGATCGTTTCAGTCTTGGAAATCACAGTCTTGAATGCAACTCAATTTGCCGGCTGGGAGAAGCCACTGTTGTTGGGAGTCTGTCTGCAATTGGCCTGTTGTCAGATGACGAAGAAGTTCGAGAAATGATTATTGTTGTTCGCGTGTCGCGTTAGTGGCATCGAGTCTTCTGCGGTACACAGCGTGTGTTTTGACTGCGTGCGGTTTTACGGGCACGCGCTTGACTCAATATGCAGGCCTGCGACACTTCGAAAAATCATCAGTTCAGTAATGCTTCTTCGGACGGTCATCATGCGAACAATTATAATTCTGGCAGTGTCAGTCACACTGCAATCGAATGCTCTAGTTTCTGCGGCCGAGTGGGCTCAGTGGCGAGGCCCGAACGGAAACAACATCGCGGAAGCTGGTCAGATTGTTCCAACTACCTGGAGTGATTCTCAGAATGTTGTCTGGAAGGTCGACGTACCAGGTCGCGGTCATTCGTCTCCGACGGTTATCGGGGACCTGATTGTACTGACCAGTGCTGACGAGCAAACTCAGCGGCAGGCTGTGTTCGGATTTGATCGAAAGACCGGCAAGCAGAAGTGGGCTACCGTTATTAGCCAGGGAGGCTTTCCGAAAGTTCACGACAAGAACACTCATGCATCGTCAACAGCATGCAGTGATGGTGGCCGTATCTATGCAACATTTAGTCATCATAATAAAGTTGAGGCGGTCGCCCTGGATTTGACGGGGGCGCTTGTCTGGCGGAAGGATGTTGGCGGATTTCTTCCCCGACAATACGAATATGGCTATGCCGCATCACCGACGCTTTACAAGGGAACACTAATCATTTCCGGTGACTGCGACACTGTTGCATGGCTGAAAGCTTTAGACACGAAGTCGGGCGAATTTGTCTGGGAACAGGAACGGCCAACAAAGCTGAACTGGTCGTCTCCGATTATTGCAACAGTGGCAGGCAAGGAACAATTGTTCATTAGTGGCTGCGAAATGATGGCTTCCTATGACCCCAGAACCGGGCTTCCTTTGTGGAGCACGCCATGTTTAACAATGGCTACATGCGGAACGGTCGTCTGGGATGCAGACACCGTTTACGCCAGCGGCGGATATCCAAAGAAAGAAACGGTTGCAGTGAAGGCTGATGGCTCAGGGCAGATCCTGTGGAAAAATCAGGTGAAGTGTTACGAGCAATCCATGCTTATTCACAATGGTTATCTGTACGGAATCGACGACAACGGAATCGCGTACTGCTGGGAGGCCAGTACGGGCCGGGAAATGTGGAAAGAGCGTTTGCAGGGACCAGTATCGGCATCACCCGTGCTGGTTGGCGATACGATTTACGCTTCAAACGAACGAGGCGTTACCTTTGTCTTCAAGGCAGATCCACAACGCTTTCACGCGATTGCACGTAACCAGCTTGGGGACGAATCTTTCGCCACACCGACGGTTGTCGATAATCGAATGTACATTCGAGTTGCCGGTCGCGGCAGACAGGAAACGTTATACGCTATTGGCAATTGAGAGATCAGCACATTAAGCGCCGACGATTGACAGCAATCGTCGGCGCGGGGCAATGTCTCTCTATCGTGTTGAAGGGATGAGTGCCGAACTGACGCATCCGTGGTTGGCCTGAGCTGATGTGGCGGAGAAGTCCGCGAGATATCCTCGTCGGGGATCTCGTGGAGTCCACTTCGGCAGAGCCAGTTTTCTGTTCGCCATTTCTTCTTCTGATACATTGACTTCCAGCGAGCCCTTGATCAGATCAAACTTGATCATGTCTCCATCCTGAACGCAGGCGATCGGTCCGCCCACGGCTGCTTCCGGACAACAGTGAACTCCGATTGCACCGTGCGAAACGCCGGACACACGCGTGTCTGAAATGAATGCCACTTTGCCGTCGAGTTCCGGTACTGCCAGTGCCGCTGTTGCCACTAGAACTTCAGGCATTCCTGAAGCCACGGGGCCCCAATATCGAAGTACGATAACGCTGCCGGGTTTGATTCGGCGTTCTTCGACCGCTTTCACGATTTCTCGAGGATCGTCGAAGCAGATAGCGGTGCCTTCAAAGACCGGGTCTTTCATACTGGATACTTTGAACACGATTCCGTCCGGGGCAAGATTCCCGAAGCAGATCTGCATATCAGCAAAGGGCTTGTAGCAGTTTGCCATGGTGACAATCAAATCCTGTCCGTCAGGCAGAGCAGGGACGTCCTTCAGGTTTTCCGCCATGGTTTTGCCGGTGACGGTCATGCATGATCCGTCCAGAAGGCCGCAATCCAGCAAATGCTTGAGCAAGACGGGCGTTCCGCCAATGCGATGCAAATCGACCATTGTGTGAGAACCTCGCGGTGCAAAGCTGCACAGAACCGGCGTCTCGCGAAAAATCTGCTGCAGGTCCAGAAGTCCAAAGTCGACCTCTGCTTCACGAGCAAGTGCCAGAAGATGGAGTACTCCGTTTGTGGAACCGCCAGCGGCTGCAATGGAAACCGCGGCGTTACGGAAGGCGGCCTTTGTCAGAATGTCTCGAGGTCGAATGTTGTTTTCCAGCAGGTACTTTAATGCTGCACCAACGCGTCGGCACTCGGCGCGTTTCTCTGCATCGACGGCTGGTATCGAACTGCTGGCTGGCAGCATCAGGCCAATCGCTTCGCTGGCGATTCCCCAGGTGTTAAACGATGCCGCGATGCCGCAACCTCCCGGACCGGGGCAGGCTGACCGCAGAATTTCATCGCCTTCTGCGTCTGTCATTTGCCCAACGGAAACTGCTGCCTGAGAATCATAGACATCCAGAATGGTGATGTCTTTTCCTTTGTGGCAGCCCGGCAGAATGCTGCCGCCACTGACAATCAGTCCGGGGTAATTTGTGCGAGCCAAAGCCATCGCAAACCCCGGACCATTCTTGTCACAATGATGCATGCCGATCAGCGCGTCGTAACAATGAGCCGTTACGACACACTCAGCACTGTTTGCGATCAGGTTGCGTGATGGCAAGCTGGCGTTGCCGCCTTCGTGCCCCTGAGAAAGGTTGTCGCTGACTCCCGGCGTTCCAAAAGGAAACGCCAGCATGCCAACTTCTTCACACCCCTTCTTCAGTTCGGTGGCAAGTTCATAGGCGTGAACATTGCATGTGTTGCCTTCCAGCAGCGGAACTCCAATTGCCACCTGGGCTTTACTAAAATCCGCATCCGTCATTCCCAGGGCGTAGTAAAACGCTTTGACACCTTTTTGCCATCCAGCGGTAAGTTGCGAACTGTTCCAGTTAACGGGCGATTCTGACATGATTGATATTACTTTGCGGAAGAGGTCTGTGAAAGAATTGGATGAACGCGAACTGCGGATAATTACGTGAATCGAGGACTACTTCAGTGGTTGAATGCGAATGTTTCGGTACCACGCTTCACCCGGTGGTCCGCCGTGAATCTGCAGAGCGATCTTTCCGGTAAGTGGAATGTCTTTATCGTCTTCGGTGTAGTCCACAGTTTGATGGTCGTTGATCCAAAGCTGAATCCGAGGCCCCTTGCAGACGATTCGATAAGTGTTCCAGTCGTTTGGTTTCAGTACCTTTCGGAGCTCGTCAAGATCCGGTCCGACCAGCACTTTGCGACGGCGTGATTCATCGTACAGCGCGCCCCAGTAGTCTTGGCCAAGATCCGCCTGATAGCCAATCATCTCGTGGTGATCAGGAATTCGCTGGCTACGAATCTGAACTCCGGCATTTGTGTTTTCGCCGAGCAGTTTGAAATCCAGACGCAATTCAAAATTACTGAAGTTGTTTTCGTGTGCAAGGAAGTAGTTGTGTGGGGTCTTTTCTTTTAGTTGTCCACCTACAACGCATTGGTCTTCGATGCGAAAGACGGACAAATCCCCGTTCCAGCCGGATGTTGTCTTGCCATCAAATAACGATTCAAAGCCTTGCTCGGGGCTGTTAGCCTTCTCATCCTCGGCTGACGTTGTCTTGGATATCAGGCAGGATGTGATCCACAACATTGAGACTGCAGCAAACGCGATTCGAAACCGGGTGGACATGAGCAAAGCTCCGCAGAGATCGTGGCAGGCGAGTCCTTCTGATAAGAACAGAAGGAGTGAGAATCGCGAATCGATTAGCTTCGCTCAAGCCTATTGTGACATGCATATGTCGCAGCGAAAAGGCAGTGGCAATGTCGCTTTTGCAAACCCGACATTGCCCACGCGCACGAAACTGTACGGTCAAAACCGCAACGCGACTTGACCGGTGTGCTCGCACGAATTACCACATGTTCACTGGCGCACACTGTAACAGAGCAGTTGTTAAAGTTACGACAGGCAGACTGTGGATCTCAACGCAATGGGAATTGCGGACTTAGGCCAATATGGCCAGTTCTTCGTCGAAGCTGTTTTCACTTGAGCAGCAGCTAATCGGCTCAATTTGGATCGATCCATCAGGGCCCTCAATTTCGAGAACGGCAGTGTCGTCTTCAATTTCCAGCAGCGTCACTTTGTAAGCTCCCAAGCGAACTGACTGACCGGACTGTAGATCGAACTGATGGTTTTGCATGAGCCATACCATTTTCAAAGAGAATCACTCGACCACAACGAATTAGATAAGAAACGCTGCGATAGAGAGGCGAAGAATAGATAAGGGTTGGTTGATGGATCTTTTGGTGTCGGAATGAAAGTGAGCATAGAACATGCTTACCGAGCAACCAAAATCAACCAGCCATGGCGGAGGATTTAGTTTTATAGTGAGAACTTCATTCTTCGACAATCGCGAAATCCTGTCATGTTAAAACTTCGTTGTACCTTTTTTCGTTTCAGTTTTTTCGGTCTGATTGGCTTGCAACCGCGATGATACGCCGCTTTCGCAATCACAAGTACATAACGGGCGAATAAACCTCGAACCTCATCCATTGGCAATGTACAACTCCGTGGAATACTGCTGAGAAATCAGGAATCTGCGTTACTTTTTTACGATGGAATTTTCATGAGCAGTCAAAATCCACTGCTTCTAAGTTCAGGCCTGCCAGCTTTTGACAGGATCAAGCCTGAGCATGTTGCTCCAGCCGTTGCTGAGATCATAAAGCAATCGACTTCTCTATTGGCACAGGCTGAGGCGGCTCCGTTGGGAGACTGGGATGCCCTCATGGATCCCATGGGGAAGATCGACCTGCTGTTTGAATACGGTTGGTCGCCTGTAAATCATCTTTTGGGTGTTGCCAACAGTGATGCTCTGCGCGAAGCTCACGAGTCCGTCCTTTCTGAAATCGTGCAGTTCGGTTTAAGTCTGAAGCAGAGCAGGCCGCTGTACGATCGCTTTTGCGCATTAAGAGATTCTGAGGGCTGGGAAGCACAGCCTGGTGCCCGCCGACGCATTGTCGAACAATCTGTGCTGAGTGCAGAACAGTCAGGCATCGGGCTTGAAGGTGAGGCACGCGATCGATTCAACGAGATTGCTCAGAAACTGTCTCAGTTGGGCAGCGATTTTTCAAATAACGTTCTGGATGCCACAAAGGCGTGGCATCTTGACATTACATCAAAGGAAGATGCCGCAGGCCTTCCCGTCAGTTTCCGAAAGATGACTGCCGCTGCATGGGCTTCTGCCGCGGAAAACAAGGGTGCCGCTGCAGAGGCGGACAGTGGCCCCTGGCGAATAAAACTTGATGCGCCGAGTTTTGGGCCATTCATGGAACATTGTCAAAACCGACAGCTGCGGCAGGATGCTTACTTCGCGTTCGTAGGTCGTGCATCGAGTGGAGAACAGGACAATGCTCCTCTGATTGAAGAAATATTGAAGCTTAGAAAAGAAAAATGCGTCCTGCTGGGCTATGAAAATTTTGCGCAACTCAGCCTGTCTCGAAAGATGGCAGCCGATGCACCAGCCGTTCATGCAATGTTTGATCAACTTTTGTCCGCGTCATTCGAAGGCGGTGTTCGCGAGCTGAAGGAAATTACAGACTACGCAAATCAACACGGACACGAAGGCAATCTCTCACACTGGGATATTGCGTTCTGGGCTGAACGTCTTCGCGAAGAACGTTATGCGTTTACTGACGAGGAACTGCGTCCTTACTTTTCACTGGAGCGTGTTCTTGATGGAATGTTTTCACTGTGCCACCGACTCTTTGGTATTACCGTGAAGCTGGCTGACGGAAAAGCGCCCGTCTGGAATTCTGCGGTTCGATTTTTTGAAGTTTACAACGAAGATGATCGGCATATCGCCAGCTTCTATCTAGACCCCTTTTCCCGTCCAGAGAACAAACGCGGCGGAGCGTGGATGGACGATTGCATTGCTCGATCAGCCAGCAGCACGGATGTTCGGTTGCCGGTTGCTCATTTGATCTGCAACGGTACTCCTCCCGTTGGTGATGCTCCTTCGCTAATGACGTTTCGCGAGGTAGAAACTTTATTCCATGAATTTGGCCACGGGCTGCAGCACATGCTGACAACTGTGGATTTGCGAGACGCATCGGGCATCAGCGGGGTCGAATGGGATGCTGTTGAATTGCCAAGTCAGTTTATGGAAAACTGGTGCTATCATCGCCCTACGTTGCTCGGAATGGCCATTCATTATCAGACCGGCCAAGTTTTGCCGAATGAACTGTTCGAGAAAATCTGCAATGCTCGCACGTATCGCGCGGCATCCGGAATTCTGCGTCAGTTGCAACTCGGCATGACCGACATGGCGTTACATTCAACGTTTGACCCTGCAGGTGATCAGTCGATCTTTGATGTACATTCGGAGATCGCGGAGAAGACTTCACCGATGCCGCCATTGCCGGGAAATAAATTTCTGTGTTCGTTTCAGCACATCTTTGCTGGAGGCTATGCCGCCGGTTATTACAGTTATAAATGGGCCGAGGTACTGAGTGCCGATGCGTTTTCTGCGTTTGAAGAGGCTGGTCTAGATGACGAAGAAGCGGTCGCAGCGACGGGGCGAAGGTTTCGGGATACGGTGTTGTCTGAAGGTGGCAGTCGTCATCCAATGGACGTCTACCGGGATTTTCGAGGACGAGAACCCAACACCGATGCATTGCTGCGCCACAGCGGTTTGACGCCAACTTCTGGCGAATAATAATTGCATGAATCGCAACTGAACTGCCGCACGTGACGAAAATTCCGTGCGGTACTTTACTGCTGCATGTGTGCCACGTTATTCTGGAACACTCAGAAAAAAATACTCGGACAAATGAACGACGAGACCCTCAAACAAGTAGCCTGCAAGCCGGAACAAACCTTTGACGTGATCGTGATCGGCACAGGTCCTGGAGGCGAGGGTGCTGCAATGGAGGCAACGAAGCAGGGCAAGTCTGTGGCTGTGATTGAAAAGCAGCCACGGATCGGCGGCAACTGCACTCATCTCGGGACGATTCCCAGCAAGTCGCTGCGAGATGCGATCTATAGGATGATGGAGGTCAACAGCGATTTGCACTTTCGCCAACTTGGTGTACACGTCGAAATTGGCTTCCGTGATCTTCGCCGCAGTGCACAAACTGTGATCGAGAAACAGGTCGATATGCGCCGCAGTTTCTACGAACGCAATGACGTGGAAGTCTATCACGGCGCTGCTTCGTTTCTGGATGCGACTCACATCAGCGTAATGAAGGAAGATGGAACCACAATGGTTCTGTCCGCTTCAGCGTTTGTGATCGCGACCGGTTCTCGCCCGTACCGTCCGCCCGCAGTTGATTTTAGTCATCCCTGTATCTTTGACAGTGATACGATTCTGGATCTAACTGAAACTCCTCGCACTATGACCATTTACGGGGCTGGTGTCATCGGTTGTGAATACGCGTCGATGTTTCGCAATCTGTCGGTAAAGCTGAACCTTGTGAATACTCGGGCTAACCTGCTGGAGTTTCTTGACGACGAAATCTGCGATGCGCTGTCGTACCATATGCGAGACACGGGAGTTCGGATTCGTCATAACGAAATATTCGACCATGTCGAAACATTCAACGACCATGTTGTTGTACATCTGAAGTCTGGCAAGCAACTGCGCAGTGACGTATTGCTGTGGGCTAACGGGCGATCCGGCAACACTGAAGACCTGCAACTCGATTGCGTTTCGATTACGCCGAATCATCGAGGACAGATTGAAGTGAACGAAAACTTTCAGTCTGCTCAACCGCACATTTATGCAGTAGGAGACGTGATTGGGCCACCGGCTTTGGCAAGTGCCGCCTACGTTCAGGGACGCTTTGCTGCGAGACATCTTGGCAGCGGTCAATGTGACGGATTTGAAATGGAACATGTACCAACGGGGATCTATACAAGTCCGGAAATTAGCTCGCTTGGTAAGACAGAACGCCAGTTAACCGAAGCATGCGTGCCGTACGAAGTTGGGCATTCAATGTTCAAGAGTCTTGCTCGCGCCCAAATTATGGGGCACCCCGTAGGCATGCTGAAGCTGTTGTTTCACCGTGAGACTCTAGAGATTCTTGGCATTCACTGTTTCGGAGTGAACGCTTCAGAGATTATTCATATTGGCCAAGCGATCATGTCGCAAAAAGGCGAAGCAAACAGTCTGCACTACTTCATGAACACGACGTTTAACTATCCCACGATGGCTGAGGCTTATCGAGTGGCGGCGTTGAACGGCTACAACAGACTGCTCTGAGTTTGGCTTTTCTGTCCGATACGATGTCTCGTTGCCACCGACGAAGTATTTCGCAGTCCGACGGAAATTTCAGATGGGCCCGCAAGGCCATGTGTTTAGCGGACGGGTTCCAGACTGAGTGCTCGTCGGAGTAGTCCGATCTGCCCGGAATGAAGCTGTTCGTGCATGGGGCAGAACAGAATGGCGCCAAGCTTGATTGGGTAAACGGCGAACGGCATTTCCACTGACTCCAACAAAGCAGATGGCTCCAATTCCGCCAGCTCACTTATGGCGATTTCGTAGACTCGGTTAAGGCGTTCGACAAGTTCATCTGGTGAAGGCTGCGAAGTGGGGTCCGCTTTCGGCTTGCTGCCTCGCCCATAAGCTTTTCGAAACGTTCCGGGAATCAAGTCAAGATCTTCCGGCCTGCGACCGCGAATGCGGAACATCAACAGTCCGTACTGACTGACCGCGAGGTGGCCAACTTGCCATGCGATATGGGTGGGCAGTTCTTGCGGCGTTTCAAACCACAGTTCTTTGGGAGTGGCTTCCAGCAGCTCCAATGTGTAACGACGAGCGAAGTTGATTTGTCCCAGCGCTCCGCGAAACATTGATGATGCGGTTTCAAGGTCAGGGAGTGCTTCCGTGGTCATGTTCAGGCTTCCAGCCGTTGTTGTTGAGTTGCATCCGTATGGCCGGGCAGTGCGAAATTCGCTGCTGCCCGGGACTCACGGAGTCAGCTGAAAAAATTTTGCGGTCGATCAACCCGTGGCTTTTAGTTCGTCCGCTTTCTTCTTCAGTTCGGCAGCCTTTTTGATCGTCTCTTCAGACTTTTTCTTTGTTTCATCAATCTTCTGTTTCGCTGCATCGGCTGCCTTTTGAGCTTCATCTGCGGCTTTCATCGCAGGTTCAACTAGCTTTTTGGCTTCTTCTGCTACCTTCTTTGTCTCTTCGACAGTTTTCGTTGCGTCAGCGACGGTCGTGGTTGCAGCATCCAAGTCAGCCTGTGGTGTGTCTGCGTTCTTTTTTAGTTCTTCCAGGGCCGCGGTGGCTGCAGTTGTTGCTGCTTCTGCGGCAGTGACTTTGGCGTTGGCGTCCGTCACCTTTGCGTTTTCGGCTTCCAATGCTTTCTTAGATTCCTCAGCCTTGGCAGCGGCTTCTGCGGCGGCCTTTTCCGTTTCAGGAATCATTGCCGCTAATTCTTCGACTTCTTTTCCTGCGTCTTCGGCGGCTCGTTCGGCTTCTAGAATTTCCTTGTCGCGGTCTTTCTTGAAGTCCGGCACAATTTCGAGTTCCGGCAACGCTGCCTTCAATGGAGCCTCACCCGCTTCTGTGATCTTGGTTTGCCATACAAACAGTTTCTTCAAACCTTTCAGGCTCTCCAGTTCTTTTACTCCGGCGTCCGTCACTTCTGTTCCGTAGAGGTTCAGATACTCAAGTTTCTGCAGGCCTTTTAGCTGTGCCAGGCCCTCATCTGTGATGGCTGTTTTCTCAAGGTGTAGTCGCACAAGGTCTGTAAGCCCGGCCAGATGCGGTATACCTGCATTTGTGACCTTGGTGCCTCGCAGATTGACTGAATACACGTTTTTCGCGCTGGCCAGAATTTTGATTGTGTCGTCTGTGATCTCTTTGTCTGAGAGGTGAAACGCGATTGTGATGCGAGCATCATTCTTGGCCAGTTGCATGGCCTGTCCGCCAGCTGCGCGGACGGTTTCAATCAGCATTTTGTCGGCTTCGGATGGTTCATCCAGGGCCAACGCGGGACTGACAAAAAATAACGACAGAAGCAGAATTGAGGTAAGTTTCATGAGAAAATCTTCCTGAAGATGTTCCGGGAGTTCACGGAGGGGAGTTTTTGAGGCGTCCTGACAGTTACGAGGGTATTCGCTTTCAGTCGTAGATTCAACGATTCGGTCAAGTTTGCGGAGCGATTGTATCTGTGCGTTTGTTCAATATCCCCGCGTTTCAGGAGAATGAGGTGCGACAATTGGTCTCGCTCCATTTTCCTGTGCTCAAATACAATGTCGGATGTCATGAGTACCACCACCGCCAATCCGATCACCGTTCTCGGCCGCCTGACGCAGGAATTTTTCTGTGGCTTTGGAGGGCTTGCCGTTTTCGGGTTCCAAATGCTGGCGGGAATGCGTCGGGGACTTCCGCGACGGCACGTGCTTGTTCCGATTCTGTACGAAGTCGGAGTTCGCAGTGTTCCGGTTGTGCTTGTTACCGGTACGTTTATTGGCATGGTGATGGCCGTGCAGACATATAACCAGTTCAAAATGATGCACATGGAATCTCGGCTGGGAGCCATTATTACCATGACTTTGGTATCTGAACTTGGCCCCGTGCTGGCAGCGACTATGCTGGCTGGTCGAGTCGGTTCGTCAATGGCGGCCGAACTGGGAACGATGCGCGTTACCGAACAGGTTCATGCTATCAGCGCTTTGGGAGCAGACCCGGTCAGCTATCTGGTCGTTCCGCGATTTCTCGCCTGTGTCACTTTGATTCCGCTGCTGACCGCGATTGCGGATTCTGTCGGGATCCTTGCCGGATGGCTGTTCAGCTGGCAGGTTCTGGGAATCAACAGTCAGCACTATTGGATGTATGCCGAACAGTTTGTAACTGGCTGGGATGTTGTTGCAGGATTGATCAAGAGTGTGTTCTTTGGATGCGCGATTGCCATTATCGCCTGTCGTCAGGGCTTCCATTGTGGTGCCGGAGCGGAAGGTGTGGGCCGCGCGGCGACTCAGTCGTTTGTTCTTTCATTCATTTCCATTCTGGGACTCGATTTTCTACTGACAGTCGTTCTGAACACGACCTATTACATGATATGGCCACAAGCTGTGTCGTTGGCAGTGGCGGGAGTGTGACAATGAACGACGTTGCATCACCATCACCATCACCACCGCCACCGCCACCGCCGATTGAGATGTCAGACGTCAGCTGCATTTTTGGCAACCAGAAAGTACTTTGGAATCTGAATCTGCAAATCTCTGCCGGAGAAACGGTTGCGATTGTTGGTGAAAGCGGTTGCGGCAAAAGTGTCACTATGAAGGTAATGATGCAGCTGCTGTCGCAAACTTCCGGGCAGCTAAAGTGGTTTGGTAAAGAAGTGCAGTTGATGGCGTCAGAAGAACGTAGAACTCAACGACTTAAACTGGGGTACCTGTTTCAGGGTGCTGCGTTGTTCGACAGTCTTACCATCTCGGAAAATGTCGCCTTTGGGCTGCGACAAAGCGGCTCGTTTAGCGAACACGAAATTCGCGAAATCGTGCTGGCGCGACTTACGGAAGTCGGATTGACTTTCGACATCTTCAACAAGCGTCCGTCTGAGATTTCCGGTGGAATGCAAAAGCGTGTCGGGTTAGCGCGCGCGTTGGCGCTGAATCCCGATGTCATGTTCTACGATGAACCCACAACCGGTCTTGATCCGGTAAACAGTCGCAGAATAGATGACCTTATTTATTCTGTGCGCGAAGCTCATGGCGTAACGGGAATTATCGTCACACATGATTTGCGAACCGTTCAACGCGTGGCTGATCGGATAATTATGCTCTACCCGCGTGCCAAAATTTCAGATGGCGAATCGCAGGTCATTTTTAATGGCTCGATAGCTGAGCTGGCCGATTCCAGCGACTCACGGGTGAGAGACTACATCGGTGATGAACTGGATACACGGTCGACGCGTAAATTCGCATCGCCATTAAAGAATGATTCTCGCAGGATTGCCTGACACGCCTTGTGGCGACATCCTGAACAAGGAATAGATGAACTCATGGACGAACGAAATCAGGAATTCCGAGTAGGCGTGATGGCTGTTGTGGCGATTGCCGCCGCCATTTTGATGGTGTTTAAGTTTGGCGAATTGGGTAATCGCTGGAAGTCGGGAACACGTATCAGCATCATCATGCCCGATGCGACAGGTGTGTTTTCGGAAACGCCTGTTCGAATGAGCGGCATTCGCATTGGTCATGTGGAATCGCTGAAGCTTGTGGCAGAAGGCCGCGGCGTGATGGCTCAGGTATTGATCGATTCGGAATTCACTTTTCGTAACGATTCCGTGGCACGTATCAGCCGTTCGCTGTTGGGTGATGGCGCGATTGAAATTATTCCTGGCAGCCAGGGAAATCCAATTTCCAATGGCGACCGCATTGCTGGTCGAGCAAACAACGATCCGATGGAAATCGTTGCTCGGATGGAAAATAAGGTCAACACAACCTTGGCGTCGTTTGAAAGCACTGGCCACGAATGGTCGCGGCTGGGTCAGAATTTGAATCGGCTAATGGAGGCGTCTGGTTCCGATGGCGTTAGCACAATTCAACGATCGGCTGTTGCGATAGAACAGTTCACCAGGACGATGGAGACTGCGGAAAAAACGCTGGCCTCGGCGGGTAGCCTGATCAGTGATCCACGCTATCAGCAGCAACTGCAGGCGACGTTGACGGCGCTTCCCGAACTGCTTAATGAGACTCGTACGACACTGCAAACCGTAAATGCCGTTATTCGTGAAGTGGACGCGACCGTTACTAATATCAACGTCGCCACAACTCCACTGGCCAAGCACAGTCAGAGCATGGTGAATCGTTTGGACAAGTCTCTGGGAAATATCGAAGCGATTACTGGTGAGCTGGCAGTTGTGTCTCGCATGATGAACCAAAATGACGGCACGCTCAAAAAACTACTGACCGACCCCACTGTTTACCGAAACTTAAACACGACGTCTGCGTCGCTGGCGATATTGTTGGAGAATCTGAAGCCGGTGATCGCCGACATGCAGGTTTTTAGTGACAAGATTGCCAGACATCCGGAAATTCTGGGAGTCCGTGGTGTTGTTCGCGGTAGCGATGGCGCTAAAGACAATGTCCTGCCGGCTTCATTTGAACAATGATGTCGCTGGAATAGTGGACTGTGTTTGTTGCCGGATTCAGCATCATCGCTCTTGGCTTTCCGGGCGCCCGTGACTCCGATGTCTTTAGTGCTTTGATCCGCAGTATGTGACGCTGAATTGTGGCCTGGATCTTCGCATTTCGTTTGGTGATCACTGTTTTCGACGAACCCCCCAACGTCACGTGTTTCTGTAAGTTGTTCCAGCAGGGTTTGCGGTGAACTTACAACGGAGCGCTGTGTTCAACCTTGCGGGCAGTTCAAATGCCGTGAACCGCTTCACTTCTGAGCGATCTGCCACGTTGGATCACGTCTGATGCCACGTCTGGCTGCTTTGGCTGCATACTGAGATCAAACCTTCTGTGATCGCGAACGTGCGTACCCAGAAAGTTGTCGCTGACAAAGTCGAGTGGGAACTGCTGATACCAGGGCGTTCCGATTTTGATAAGCTGAGTCTGAGTTTCGTAGCCGTCCTTTAGTAGCTGAATTTCTCGCGTGCCGTACCACGTGTAGTCGATTGACGCTGGTGTGTATCCAACATCTTTTCCATCGATTCGCACCAACGCACCGGCGGGGTTTGAATTGATTGTCACTCTTCTATGCACGCAGCCCGTTTGGAGCAGCGCGATCAGAATGAGGATGATGGCGGGGCGTTTGAGCATGACGATTTAAGGATGGGACTAAGGTGCCCGGTAAATTGCGACCATTGTTCGAGTTACGGATGCTGGACCTGTCGATCGACCATAGCCGTATGTCGCCGACGATCCGAAGCGTACCCCAAAACACAAAATTGCCCCAAGATCAGTTTCTGCTGCAAATCGCCGGAATATGACGGCCGGTTTTGATATAAATCTATTTGTGTTAAGGGGTTGTGTGGTGTTTTAGAATTACGGTGATCGTGTTTTTGTTAAAATGTTCTGGAATCGTTCGGCGTCGACGTTGAAAGTGTTATCACGTAATGATTTGCGTTGTGTGGCGGCGGAACTAAACTAATTTACCAAACAAGCCCGACACTAGGCCTCTATCGCAACGGTCAGCAGTGTTACTAAACGTTTTCGCCGCAAATTTTCGCACATAAGTTATGCCTGCATCTTGTTGAAGACGGCTAATTCAGCTGCAACCAAGGATTTAGACAATTCGATGAGCGATCAGCCACTGGTTCAATACGCGTCTCGCACCGACGTCGGAATGCGCCGAGCTGCGAACCAGGACTCGCTTGCTGTGAGGCTTTGTTCTGAGTACGCCGAGTGGCAACAATGTGGGCACTTTTTTGCTGTCGCCGATGGGATGGGGGGCCACTCAGTCGGTGATCTTGCGAGTAGGATTTCCGTTGAGACTCTGCCGCTGGCCTACTTCAAGATGGATACGGAATCTATTCCGGAACGATTGAAGGGAGCCATTGTCGCTGCCAATCGTGCCATCAGTGACAAGGCGCGAGAAAATCCTGAGTTTGCAGACATGGGCACGACGTGCTCGACACTGGTGTTATCACCGGTTGGAGCATTCGTGGGGCACGTCGGTGATAGTCGCGTTTATCGGGTGCGTAATCACGAAATTCAGCAGCTTAGCTTCGACCATAGTTTGCAATGGGAGATGATTCGGCAAGGCAGGGCGACGATGGAAAACGTCGATATGCTGCATCCTCGAAATGTGATTACGCGTTGTCTCGGGCCTGACCAAAACGTCAATATCGATATCGAAGGCCCATTTCATATTCAGGCGGGTGACCGGTTTGTGATCTGTTCCGATGGGTTGACTGGCCATGTTTCCGACACTGAAATCGGGGCAGTTGCCGCCAACCTTCCAGCAGCAGATGCGGCTCGCCTGTTAATTAACCTCGCGAATTGCCGCGGGGGAACTGACAACATCACAGTTGTTGTGGCCAGCGTGGAATCCTATCCGTCAGTTTCTGGACAACTTGTCGACATTGCTCCGGCGAAATCGCCTGTTGTCAACATAGAGGCAGCAGCCAGAAAACGATTGCTCTTGAGCCGGATATCACTTCTGGTGTTTGCCTTCCTGGCAACGTTTGGGCTTGTCGAGTTAGCAAAGGGCGAGAGATGGGGCCTGCTGTTTATTTGCCCGGCATTGATTCTTGGCTTTGTCCGTTTGCTTATTTCTGCATCAGCTAAAACAGCGGAAGAAAAGCCTGACGAGCCTGAGCCGAAAAGCAATCAACTTCCAGGGGGATCCCTGCCGGCACCGAAGTCTCCTTATCGCACAGCATCGGCCGAAGTTGAAGGGCAGTTTCTTGAGTTTCTTGCCGAAGCGCAAAGCGAGTTAACTCAGGCGGCAAAGGACAACGCGTGGCAGATCAATTTTGAAGAATTGGCCGACCTCAACCGTAAGGCATTAGATGCCGTCGAAAAGAAAAAAACGGATCGTTGCATACTGTTTCGGGCGAGAGCGATCGACGAACTGATGAAGGAACTGTATGCCAAGACACGCCGGACCTAGTCGCGGATTCGCTGCGGATTCAGTCGCCGAGATTTCGAGATGAGCCAGAATTGGCCTGCTTTTATTAGTTTTCGCTAAGGCTTGGCGAGCGGAATCTATTCAGGACATTCGCGGGGTGTACTTCATCAGGCCTGTTTTCTGGAAGCAGTGCGAAAACCGGTCTGACGAACTTTCTACTACAGGCACGACTCGCGTGAGAGTGAATTTTGCAACGGCTTGTCTTATCCTTATTCGCGCCGCGTACTCATAAATCTGCGATTTCGGGACCGGCTCTAGTTCCTGAATTGATACTTCAGCCTTTGAAGCTCAGGAATGTGCTGCATTTACGGGACGTCGATTTCATACTGCTGCCTGAACGGCCGTTGATCGGCGATTTTTGCCGCTTTCGTCTGTGCGCCTGACGCTCATTTCTCTAGACTCGGCCGCTTTCCAATTCGTGGTGAATAGCGTGAACATGGAGGTTTACGTGTTCCTGTTTCGCAGTATCCGAAGACGCATCGTAACCGGGTTTAGCGGTGCGCTCGCGCTATCGCTTATTATTGCAGGTGTTGCCGTATGGGGGCTTCTGCAGCATCAGACGGCAGTGACTCGGCTAAACACTGTCGTTCACGAAAGTCCGGATCGAGCAAAACTGCTTACGCTGGTCTACACAATTCCGATTCCGTTGTACGCTCGAGTCGACCTTGAACAGGACGTCGCCATACTCTCTGTGCGGACGGAATATGTCGCTCGCGTCAAAGCGGCTCAGGCAGAGTTGTTGGTGTTTTGGAAACGCTGTGAGGAGGCGGCTCGCGAACCAATGATTCGAGGTGTGGGCCAGGGCCGACATCCTGTTCTTCAGGTGACGATGCAGGCCGTGAAGACTGATCTGGAAACACTTGCCGCTTTGACTCGAGAGATTGATTTCTTTCCGAGCACTCCCAAATTCGTGCGTGAATCAGTGGTGCAGAATACAGGTTGGAAAGCCAATGTTATTGTCGCCGACATTGGTAGTAAGCTCGACCGATTGCCTTCATTTGAAAAGGAACGATTTGTCGCTGCGTCGCTATTGACCGAAGAAAAACGTTCTCGAGCTGCTCTCAGTAATGTTTGGATGCTGATTGCCGGAGCCTTGGCCTTTTATGCAATAGCGATTTACCTGGCGTTTCAATGGATCTCGAATCCACTGCGCGCCATTACCAGAGGTGCATCTCGGATTGCTAACGGCGATACCGATTATCGACTCGGGAATATCTCACGATGGGATGATGAATTCGAAGAACTGACTTCAGACTTCAATCGTATGGCGGACCGTTTTCAGGAATCGGAAGAGCATCTGAACGCCAAGGTCGAGGAGCGAAGTCGCCAACTTGTCCGGTCCGAACGACTGGCAGGCGTAGGTTTTCTGGCAGCTGGAGTTGCCCACGAAATTAACAATCCGCTGTCGTCGATTTCGATGGCGGCCGAATCCCTGCAATATCGTTTGGTCGATCATCTGGATCCGGATCATGAGGATACGAAGGAAGCGATCAGTCGGTTGGAGATGATTCAGCGAGAATCAAAACGTTGCGGGCAGATTACCCGTCGTCTGCTGGATTTTTCCAGAAACGAACGACAGGACAAAGTCCCCAATGATCTGACGCGGGTTATCGGCGAAGTGCTGGCAATGATTCGTCCCATGAGTAAGTACGACGATCGCAAAATTATGTTTGATCGAGTCGACCCATTGATGCTTGAAATCAACGCTTCACAGATCAAGCAGGTCGTATTGAATCTGGTGGCGAATGGATTGCAGGCGACCGATTCCGGCGGCACAGTTAGCGTACGTCTGGAAGAGCAAACCGATTGGGTTGTCATTGAAGTTGCGGATGATGGCCACGGGATGAAGCCGGAAAACATTGAACATCTGTTTGAACCCTTCTTTTCAACCAAGGAAACGGGTGAAGGCACTGGACTCGGGCTCAGTATTACTCACCGTATTGTCGTTGAGCACCATGGCACAATTGACCCATCCAGCGCTGGAGAAGGCAAGGGCAGCAAGTTTATCGTAAGGCTTCCTCGTCGGCAGCCACTGCAAAAGGCAGCTTAAATAAGACTGACTGTCACGGTTAAATGTCGGCAAAAGCAAGATTCGCAATTCTCATTCGATTCCTGCTGGCATCCGAGCTAAAACACGCTCTATACTAATCCAGATGCCACGTTTTAGGCATTTCTTAAGTTCTCAATTCAGAGCTACCCATCGGGATGGCGCATGTCAGGTATTTCAAAAAACGTTGTCTACATCTCACTCGGCATTGCGGGGCTCATCGGGCTGGCATGTATTGCTGACCTCGTATTTGATGCACCGTTCGGCGGTCAGACCGTTTTCGATATCGTGTTTCTGATCTCTGCCGGCATAACGGGTTACCTCGGTTTCGATTGCATCAAGGACGCTCGGTAGTCGCAGTTGCTTTGTACCAGTTGATCCGACTTTGCGGATCTTTCCGGTTGTAGCATGCACGGCCCTGCAATTCGCATGAGGCCTACAATAGTTCCTTGGCGGAACGCCGCTGCAGAGTGCCCGCATTAACAGTGTTGGCGTTGTTTTGGCGGAAAAACGAAGCACAGTCTTCGTGTAGTTTCTCTATCTTCCGTAGCCAGCAACATCGTCTCGACCAGGCCCACGCGTTATTCACGGATAATGCAATCAACGCGTTCAAGCGGTCTGTTTTCGTTCGTCGATACGTTCGCCAGGTCCCTCACAGTGCGCATATGAAGCACGACACTCTTTGTCGGAACATATGCACAGAGATAACCTTTGCTATTCCGGCCGCGCTGGTCTGGAGCGATTGGAAAATCCCCTTCTTCGAATTTACAAAAGGAGTGACTGCACAATGAAATGGTTTTCTCTATTGGGTGCAGCCTTAGCGTTGTTTGCCGCGACGGAATCGACCCACGCAGCATTAAATGGATTTTGCGGCGGCAGTAAAAGCTTCGGGTGTGCAGAATTGTGCCAGCCCGAACGTTGCCTGCCCACAATTTCGCGGCCATGCATGACGAATATTTACAGCTATCAGCGTAAGAATTCGTTTCTAAAAGCATCCTGTTGTGCGCCTCCATCGTGTGGCGATTCGGCGTCCTGCTGTGCTCCGGTTGGCTGTGGAGTTGTGTGCCCGGAAAATTCGTGCTGCGCACCGGTCGCGTGTACAGGTGCGGTTGAAAACACTTGTTGTGCTCCGACCGAATGCGGTCAGGGGAGCTATTGTGCATCCGGCAGTTTAAACGCGTGCAGCGCTCCAGTCGGATGCATTGGATCCGCCGACGGATGTTCCGCGCAAGGATGCTGTGATGCAAAAGTATGTCAGGAAATCGCCGCGCTGATTTATCAGTCCATGACGGAATGTTATGCAACAGCCCGCCGCACGGCCATTCATCGTCTGGGTGATCGCTATGACTGCTGCGACCATCCGGAAATTATGAGTGCGTTTATCTACGCACTCAACGACAGTGACGAACGCGTTCGATCGAAAGCCGCCGACGAAATTGGCGATCAGATACGTCGAAACCGATGTTGCTGTGGTCTGCCAGTCATCAGAGCGCTTCGTTGTGCTCTGGCGGACTGCGATCGTAATGTGCGTCGTCAGGCCGAAGAAGCTCTGGAATTGTCCGGTTACGCTATCGTCAACGGAAATTGCAGTGGTTGCGTCGGTGAATGCTGTCCTGCCACTGGATCGATTTCGTATCCTCAGGCAAGCCCGGCTGCAAACGCTCCGGCAGAAGTCATTGAACCAGCTCCAGTTCCGGCCGAGCCTATTGATCAAGCAGAGTTCCTGCCCCTAGATTCCTACAAGCCCAGCATTGGTGAGCCCAGCATTGGTGAGTTCAGCATTGGTGAGCCCAGCATTGGTGAGTTCAGCATTGGTGAGTTCAGCGTCGGTGACAATAGCCTCGCGATTTCAGCTGACGCCGTTGGCGACCTGCAGTCAGAGGAAGATTCTCCGTTGTACTTCAAGGCTCGCATTCGCAAAACGATCTAGGTAGTTAAGGGAAGCGGTGATACGAAACTGTTCAAGTTTGCTCGTTAGTGCTCACGGAAAAAGTGCTTCGCGCCTGATTATAAAAGCATAGTGGCATGGGACGCTTTGACGCCATCGGCAGCAACCATTTGAAACAAAGAATATCGCAGGGGAATTCGGGCTCAGGTCCGGATTCCCCTGTTTTCGTTTTGACGTGATTATCCGGTCCGAATTGGAAGCATCGATAAGTTCTGTCTAGAAGTTCGTAGTGTTCCGACGTAAGTTTCAACAGATGCCGTCGACCGCAGAAGACCCCGTGCCGTATGTCTCACGATTCAGAACCAGCAGTTCACAGAAGCCGGTATCGGTGTTTGATTGCCGCGATTTGGGCAGTCGGTTTTCTGGTTTGTTTTTTTTGCCAGAACCTTCCCAATAATTCGCCGAGTTCAGAGAACGCTGTTTCCCGTTGGGACATCTGGAAGTATCTCGGCGCGGATTGGCCCACCGTCTTCAACCCCTTCGATTATACGTCTCCCGACCACCAGTCCGGCTGGCAATACATAGGACAACGAACTCCCTTTTTTCTGACAGCCGCTGTTCTGTTGATTTCTGCGTGGTGTCTTGGTCGAGTTGTAGTGCGGCTCGTTGTCGGCAGTAAAGTTCTGTACAGGTCGGAAACACTTGTCATTGAATTTGGTGTTGGTCTCTCATTGCTAACGCTGTGGATTCTGGCCTGTGGTATTGCGGGACGTTTAAGCCCGTTGTCTATCCTGCTGCCATCGATCCTTGCATTTCCCGCTGTGCTGCATCAATTCTGGCTTGGCAAAACCCGTTCTCGCATTCGGGTTGAGGTTACTGGGGCCGTAGCTTCGCAAAAGCTGTCGACGCCGGTGCGAATTGCATTGTTCTTTGCCTTTGCACCGTTCGTGATTCATATTCTCATTGGGGGAATGACGCCTCCTCGTGATTTCGACGTTCGCGAATATCATCTTCAGGGGCCGAAGGAATGGTTTCAGGCCGGCCGGATCGAAACACTTGAACACAATGTCTACACGAGCTTTCCGTTTCTGAGTGAGATGTTGAGTTTGGGAGCGATGGTGCTGACAGGTGATTGGTGGGAAGGTGCGATTGCTGGAAAACTTACCCTGACCGCGTTTCAGTTCCTGTCTGTTGTTTGCGTCTTTGCCATCGGTCGACGCTGGGCAGGGACGCCGCCAGCGTGGATTGCTGCGTTCGCCCTGTTGTCGACTCCGTGGACCATCCGGATTTCGATCATCGCTTATGCAGAAGGCGCGTTGACTTTCTATTTGATTGCCTGCCTGATGGTGGCACTGATTGCCGTGAAGGTTTCTGACGATCGGCAGGCGACTCGACTAATCGCTGTGACAGGTTTGCTTGCGGGAAGTGCAATGTCGTCGAAGTATCCCGGACTGCTTTCCGTAATTGTTCCTGTTATCCTGTTCTTCCTGTTCACGTTTTGGACAAAGACGCGTTCTTCAGAAGGCCTGCGGTCTGGTGGCAATTCTATTGTTCGCAATGCCATTGTCTTTGTCTCAATGGTGATTCTGGCGGTAGGTCCATGGCTTGCAAGGAACATGATTGACACGGGCAATCCCGTTTATCCGTTAGCCTATAGCGTGTTTGGTTCGACAGACTGGAACGCAGACATGGATGCTAAGTGGAAGCGAGCGCACAGTGCTCCCGACCACAACATTGCAGCAATCCCTTTACACTTAGAAGATGTGGCCATTCGCAGCGACTGGCAAAACGGCTTCCTATTCGCATTTGCGGTTCCGGCATTGTTCCTGGCCGGAAGTCTGCCTGTGGCACGATGGCTCTGGTTGTATACTTTCTGGATGTTGGCGACCTGGTGGAGCTTTACTCACCGCATTGACAGATTCTGGATTCCGGTGATCCCGGTTCTGGCCGTTCTGGCAGGGCTGTCGTGGAATCTAAGCACGTCGCGAATCTGGCGAGGACTGCTGCTGATTTGTTTGGCGATCTGCAGCATTTTTAACTATGGTTTTTGCCGACTACCGGTTGTTGGTTTTCACGGCGGATTAATTGAACTCGGCGAATTGAAGAAAATGCCGATTCGCCAGGACCTTCGAGTACTGAATCAAACATTGCCGAAAGAAGCTCGAGTACTCATGGTTGGGGAAGCCGAGGTCTTTGATGTGCAGTTCGGTGTGGTCTACAACACTGTTTTTGACGAGAGTATTTTTCAGCAGTGGACAAGCGCTGACCTGAGTCTGCCAGGCGACCAGCAGTCGATGCGATCCGGTGGTCAGGTTTGGGAAACGCTTCGACAGAATTCCGTCACGCATGTTTATGTGAACTGGTCGGAAATTCTTCGATACCGACTGACTTATGGATTCACAAAGTACATAACGCCGAATCGCTTTTCTGAACTGCAACGTCTGGGCGTACTCGAAAACCCGACAGCAATGTCGTCGATTAAGTGGCAGGATTTGACCGACCAGCAGCAGGCAGAAATTCGTTCGTGGCCAGGAAGTCAGGCATTATTTTCTGATGATACCTACTGGAATAACATACTGCTTTATCGCGTTCGTTAATAAACGGGGGCATCAGTTATCCTCGGTGACGAGCTGTCAGCGTTGTTGTTGGCTCGCTGCCCTGTTCATTCTGTCGGCCCGGTTTTGATGTCGGAATGATCCTGGTGCTGGTTCAGCTTCCGTTCGGAAACGCTGTAAGAATCAGCCGTGTTGCCTGTGTAAGCCACGATTAATTCAGCCAGCAGTCCCAGTGACATTGCCTGGCCGCCTAATAGTGTCGCTGCGATTGAATAGGCCAACAGCGGCCGTCCGCCTATCGGTGCAACTTCCATAAGCTTTGCGACGTTCATCAATATCCAGAGCACCGAAAGATACCCAAGGCCCAGCATTCCGATCGCAAAAAAGAACAGGCCAACGGCACCCAGTGCATGTTGAGGGCTTCGGCCAAAACTGATTAAAAACGTGACAGTCAGAAGGTCTAAGAGTCCCCGCAGGAAACGGCGAACTCCATATTTGGATTGTCCATGCTGCCTTGAGCGGTGATGTACCGGGATTTCAGTGACTTTGAATCCGCGAGCAAACGCCAGCACCGGAATAAACCGATGCAGTTCGCCGTAAATACTGATTTCTGCCCCTACTTCAGCGCGGAACATTTTCAGGCCACAATTGTGGTCGTGCAAAGCGAGCCCCGTCATTGAGCTGACCATCCAGTTGAATACTCGACTGGGGTAGACTTTGTGCCACGGGTCCAAGCGGCGTTTTTTCCATCCGTTCACGACATCGTTACCGGAATCAATCAGCGCCAGCATAGCCGGGATTTCCGCGGGGTCGTCCTGCAGATCTGCATCCATCATCAAGATTAGTTCGCCATCGGCAGCACGTATGCCGGCGGTGAGAGCGGCCGCTTTGCCAAAGTTCCGACGAAAACGAATGCCACTGATTCTGCTGTCCAGCGACACAAGATCGGAAATGACGGCCCATGAAGTGTCTGTTGATCCGTCGTCGATGAAGATGACTTCAAAGCGATCTACGGCCGATTCGGCAACGGCAACGATTTCATCCCACAGTTGACGCAGGCTGCCGTCTTCATTCATTACGGGAACAATAATCGAGAGCATCTTCATGTTCGCACTTCCTGCGGTTGTCGCTGATGGAATGCCGGTCATGTGTTTCGGGCTTTCGCTACCTTTGTCGAAGACGGCGGTGCTTCCGGAGAAAGCGGTTTAACCTCTCCACGTTCTCGCAATGCTTCGGCGGAAATAAGATGGACCAGTTCCTGTCCCAGGCGATCCATTTCCATAACAAGCGAATCAATTCTTCCTGCAAGATACATGTACGCTGTCAGCGCGGGAATCGCAATGAACAATCCAATCGCCGTTGTTAGTAGTGCCATCGCAATGCCGCGAGCAAGTTCTTCCGCCTGACCCATGGCATTGCTTTCTGCGATGTCGTTGAACGCCTGAATCATACCGATGACAGTTCCAAGCAAACCAATCAGTGGGCTGAGTGTGGCAACGCCGTTAAGAACACGCAGGCGTTTCTTCAACTGGCTGATCTGACGTTCTCCACCATCGATGACCGCCTGTTCGATTTCGACGCTTGGCTTTCCCCACTTGCGGACTCCGTGTAGGAATACATCTGCAGTGGGGCTGCCGTCCTGCTGGCAAACGGCAATAGCATTGGGCTTGTCCAGACGCCCCGAACGCAGGTGCTGCAGAAATCTGTCAACAAACGCGCGAGGTATGACACGACGTCTTCTTAGCAGGACAAGCCGTTCAATTCCACACCAGAGCGCAACGATTGAGGCGAATGCAAATACGATGGTAAACGGCCAGCCAACCGCTTTGACAATTTCCTGAGGCGAATTTGGAACGGCCGATTTGCGAACTTCTTCAGGCGCTGTTTCAGTAGCATCTGGCGCTGTAGCCGCCGGAGTATCCAATGCGCTGGTGGTGTTGCTGTCCTGGCCGAAAGTCGTGCAGGGCAGGGCGGTCAACAATGTGAATACGATCACAACTGGTGAACACAACCTGTTGGTGTTTCCCAGGCTGCGGAATGACAAATCTGGCATAGGGCTGAACTGCAAATGCTGGGTGAAATATTGAACTGAGAGTTCGGGAAAGGGACTCGGATGATAGCAGTTGTTAAACGTTGCCGGAGTACGGAATCGCGGATTTCAACATTCCTCGGCGAATCCGCATTCAGAAACTACTTCAGAAAACGCCCACCCGGGCTGCATCTATTTCTGCAGGCCCGCCAACTTTTCCCGAGCGGAAGCGGCCATGGATGATTCAGGAAATTCTTTTAAAAGGTCTTCGTACCCTTTGATTGACGCCTGCTGGTTTCCAAGTGTTGCCTCGCATCCAGCTGCCTGAAACAGGCCACGCGCTCGCCACTCATCAAATGAATAGCTCAGGTATACTCGATAGTATTCCTTTAAGGCAGACTTGATTTCGTTCTGCAGTAGAAATGTTTCCGCGATGAGAAACTGACTTCGAGCGGCTGTTTCTGTCCCACGGCTCTGAGGATCCTGAGTGACCTGCTTGAGATATTCTCGGGCCTTTTCCAGATCAGGCTCAGCCTGTGATTTCCAGCGAAGTCCCTGAACCAATTGCATTTGAAAATGAAACGCGGAATTCGGAACCCGTTGGCTGAGTTCTTCAGCAAATGTGTCAATGTCGTTGTAACGTTTTTCTGCGAGAGCAACGTCTGCCAGGACCACCCAGATTCTTTCCGTCCATGGTTCCGGGGGCAACTGATTTTCAATAACAGCTCGCCGAAGCAACTGCAGTGCCTGGTTGGCTTCCTGAAGCTGTTTTTGATCCAGCAGAGCTTCGGCATAGAGTAACTGAACTTTCGGAGCTCGGACGCTGGTTGCGAATTGTTCAACAAACAGTGCGGCATTGGTTAAGACCTCTGGCCATTCTCTGCGAGCGGCCAGCATATCGACAATGTGATATAGAGCCGCTTCCTTTTCCTGAACTCTATAATCAGCGCTGGCATTGATCGCTTTGAATTCTCTGAGCGCGTTGTCCAACCGGTTGGCCAGCATATCGCTTTCCGCCAAAGACAGTCTGGCCTGACCAGCGAATTTGCTGTTTGGGAACTCATCAAGAAGCCGTTTGTGAATTAAGTCTGACTGTTCAAAGTCGCTACCACTCAGGCAGAAGAACGCCCACTCGTCCAAAAGTGTGTCCAGTGATTCAGACTTCGCAAAAGCAGTTGTGACGCGTTTCCAAATCTGGTTTCCAATCGCTTGGTCCTTGCCGGCCAATTTCGCGTACATTCTTCCGGCATCAAATGCGTACTTTGCATCAGCAGTCCTCGGGTCTTCAGTGACTGCTTTTTCCAGTCGCTCGAAGACCGTTAGAAACAGTGGTTCCGCTTCGGTCATGTTGCCTGCTTCAAAACGACTCATTGCCGCCATGTAGGTGACTTCGTTGATGCCGATTGAGTTGGGGTATTCCGCTGCGGCCTGCTCAAACATTACTGCTGCATCGTCAAACTGCTGCAACCGATAACGACTCCAGGCTGCTCCAGTAATCGCCGGTTCGTGCACTCGGGCGTCTTCTTTTTGCAACGCTGCCAGTTCGAAGAATTCGGCTGCTGCGAGAAAGTCTTCGGCATCCCAGGCGGTTTCAGCACATTGCAGAGCGGCAAGCCATGTTTGGGGGTTGGTTTTGAAGTCTGCAACAAGCTGCTGAAGATCTACCTTTGCCTTATCAAATTGTTTTAGATGAGCAGAGGCAACGGCATGTGCAGCGAGTCCGTCGGCGATACCTTGAGGATCTTTTTCCAGCTTCAAGAATTCGGCGGCAAACTTCTGAGCACTTGCATACTGCTTCAGTTCAATGCTGCTCATTGCCGCAAGGGCAATGGCGCCATGAAAATCAGAACTGGTCGGCAGCGTGAACCGGTCCTGCAATGGTTCGAACCGTGCAATAACCTGATCAAACTGCTTGCCCATATGAAGAGCGCGAATGAGATGATAATTGCACAGCAGGCGGTCTCGATCACTGATTCCATCTGTCGTAACTGCCGTGGTGAGTATGTTGATCGCATCATCTGGTTTTCGGTCTGCCAGTGAAATTCGTGCCTGCAAAATCGCGACTCGTACCTTAGATGCTGTGTTGGGAAAATCCGTCGTTAAGCGTTCCAGCGTGCGTCGCGATCCATCAAGATCCTTCAATTCCATTCTTAGTTCAGCAAGGTTGAACAGGCTTTCGGCGACATGTTTGTCCCGAGGCCAGCGGTCCGCTAAGTCCAGAAACATCTGCGCCGCAATGTTTTTTTTCCCATCCATCTGTTCGATCTGAGCACGCTGAAACAGGATCTCAGCAGCCAGCGGTGAATCGCCCGCTTCTGTGTAAGCTTCCAATAGCATCTGGCGCGCCGTTTCCAGTTGACCCAGTTCTCTAAGGCACAACCCTTTGAGCATTCGTGACTGGTTGGAGAGTGGTGAATCTGCCGGTACTTTCTCAAGTCGCAATAACGCCTGTTCGTATTGCTGAAGCTGGAATTGAGCGATGCCGGCCTGCAGCGCAGCTGAAATTGCGATTGACTGATCACCGTAATCGGCAACAACGGTGTCGTAGGCGACAATTGCGTTCGGATAGTCTTTCGCTTCAAAATAGATAGTGCCGGTGCGAGCAAGTGCGCGAGCTGATAGAAGTCCTGCTTTCAACGCCGTCACTTTTTTGTACGCGTCGATAGCTTCCTGTGTCTTGTGCTGCCCTTCGAATGAACGCGCCAAAGCAAATCCGGCATCTGGCAGAATTTGAGCTTCGGGTGCCGAGTCCCAAAGCGATTGCAACAGTGGCTGAGAGTTTCCCCAATTGCCAACAGCATTGTAGCTGTTGCCCAGCATCAACCTGGCCCAGTTGTTGAGGCTATGACCATCATGCTTCGCCAGGTAGTCGGATAATTGTTCTATTGAGGCCGGGTAATCCTGCAGATAAAAGCTGCATTCTCCAAGGCGATAACGTGCGTCAGCAAGATTCGGGCTCGTTGGATTGGTGGCAATAAAGCTTTCGAACTGCGTCTTGGCGATCGCATACTTTTCAAGCGAGTTTAATGACAGGCCGTAGTACAGCTGTGCCAGGCTGGCTCGTGGATGGTCTGCATGGTCCTTCAAAAACAGGCTGAACGTGTCTGCAGCAAGATCCCATCGCTGCTTACGAAACAAGCCGACTCCGAGATTAAAATCGTCGAGCGCTTCATCTGCCTGGCAGTGACCAGACGCCATTGAGAATGCGATCACGACGACTAGTATCGAAAATGGAAAATTCTTCGGGAAATCACGATTCATCGTTTGCGCTGGAACGGAAAAGGAATGGAATTGATGTCCAAAACGGTCGGCAACTTTGTGAACAGACCATCTATTGCCGCCTTCGGCATTCTACGGTCGGTGGGAACCGATCCGTAGTGTTTCCATGAATTTGTTCCAGGCTTCATCATTGAAATTGACCGAATTGAAAGGATTCGGGCCTCATACTGTCCAAACGCTGAAAGTCGGGCAGAATGGGACAACTGCAGGCTACTGTACGACGCTTAAATTCGCCGTTCTTTTTGGCGTCGGACTCGTCGGACGAACCGCTCAAGATCTTCGAAGTATTCGGCCACCAGAGGTATCTATATCTTATGGCGGCACCATGCTGAGTCTGGCAGAGGCCGAAACAGTTTTATCATTTACCGGGCTATCGCCGCCTGTCTGCACTGATTGTAAACGTCTTCTTAACACTCGACTAGAATCGGAAGAACAAGTTTGAAAATCAACGACTCAGGGCTTCATACAGACGCCGCAGAAAAAACGCGGTGTTGGTGGTGCGTGGGAGATGAAGAATACGAACGCTATCACGATAACGAATGGGGACACCCCGTTACTGACGACCACCGCCTGTTTGAAAAGATCAGCCTGGAAGGGTTCCAGTCGGGGTTAAGCTGGCTGACGATTCTTCGCAAGCGAGACAACTTTCGTCAGGCGTTTTACAACTTCGACTACCAGAAGGTCGCCGGGTTTACCTCGCGTCAGGTTGGTTTGCTGCTGAAGAACAAGGGAATTGTTCGTCACAAAGGAAAAATCGAAGCGACAATCAACAATGCGGTTCGAGCCGTTGAGATGCGAGAAGAATTCGGATCTTTGGCAGCATGGTTCTGGCAGTTTGAACCTGATCTACAGGGCAGGGCACCGCTGCATTCAAAGGTGGAAGCGTGCATGCGCACAACTTGCGAATCTGCTATGCAGATGTCTAAGCAACTTAAGAAACGTGGTTGGAAGTTTGTTGGTCCAACCACGTCTTACGCATTCATGCAAGCTATGGGTATGGTCAACGATCATATCGTTGGCTGCGCACATTTTGAAACGGTGGACGTACTCCGGAAAAACATGTCCCGTCCAACTCTGTAACTCAAACATTGGATGTTGAATGACCACTTTCACCACAAGCGAATGTGTCGCTGCTACGCTGGCCCGATTTCCGATTTTGGGCGACCATCTTCCTTAATCTCCTGTTATGAAAATCGGTGATGAACGGAGGCCCATGATGATTCCATTAAACTTTTGTAATGTTTTGTAAGTCAGAATTCCGTGAACTCTCAGAATGACTTTCTAATTATCGGCGGTGGAGCGATTGGACTCAGCACTGCCTACTACCTGGCTGGCCGGGGTGTTTCCGTAACGCTTGTTGACCGACATCAGGTAGGGCGGGAAGCGTCATGGGCGGGAGCCGGGATGTTGCCGCCAGGCAATTCTGCAAACGCTCAGTCACCGGAAGCTCGCCTTCGTTCCTACAGCCATGCAATTTGGGATCAACTGGCAACTGATTTAAGAGAGCGAACGGGAATTGACACGGGCTATCGGCGTTGTGGTTCGATTGAAGTCTGCGAAGTGGCGGAGCGAGAGTCTTTTCAGAATCAGGTTTCGGAATGGAAGTCTGAAGGCGTAAGGGTTGAATCGTTGGATCGCAATGCCCTGGAACGTGACGTTCCAGGGCTGCACGAGAAGTTTGAACACGGCGTCTACCTGCCGGACTTCGGTCAAGTACGAAATCCTCGATATCTGAAAGCACTGCTGGCCGCCTGCCAGGATCTGGGTGTTGAAGTTATTGAAAATGCAGAACAATTACGGCTTTCTGCGTCTAAATCTGCACACATTACAGCTTCAACACAGTCACGCACTTTTCAAGTCGATCGCATTTGCGTTGCTGCCGGCGCGTGGACGGCCGGCATTCTGGATTCAATTGATGTCCGCATGCCGGTGAAGCCGGTGCGTGGTCAGATGGTGCAGTTGAAAGCATCGAAGTTGCCGTTTACTCGGGTGATTGAACAAGGTCGTCGTTATCTTGTCCCACGAGCGGATGGACTGATTCTTGTTGGTTCCACGGAAGAGCATGTTGGTTTCGAAAAATGTAATACGTCGGAAGGTGTGTCCGGATTATTGAAGTTTGCCGAGTCAATTGTTCCGGAGCTTAGTCGCGCTGAAATGATGCGAGGCTGGGCTGGCTTACGGCCTGGTTCGCCCGACGAACTGCCATTTCTTGGCCGTGTGCCGGGTTTCGACAATCTGTTTGTTGCAGCGGGCCATTTTCGATCAGGATTACAGATGTCGCCGGGTACTGGAACTGTTATGGCAGACCTGTTGCTGGATCGCGAACCGGACATCAAACTTTCCGGACTTACGTTTGACCGAATCCTGCAACTGCCATAATGGAACTCCCGGCCAGTCACTTGCCGAAATTCCGTGGACAATCCTTTAAAATTTGGCTACGTCCAATTCGTCTTCGTGAAAATCATGGTGATGTAAAGTCTCACGTAACGCAGAAGTCTCGACTTGTTTTCTTGGGCCCGCTTCATCGGGATTGAAGCTGCCTTCCGCCAGAATACGTGACGGGTTTGACGTAACCGTGTTTGAGCAGTGGCGAGTAGAGCAGTGGCGAGTAGAGCAGTGGCGAGCAGAGCAGGGGATTCGCTATTGGGGATACATCCGGTTTCTAACACCGTTCGAAGTGGATAGTTGCCTGACTGGTCGTTCGGTGGTTGCTGACCGGCTTCGAGATGAATCAATGCTGAACCGACCACGTTGTTTCGATACTTGAACGACACGATGTGGCGTGCATTCAGGGAAATCATTATGAAAGTATTGGGGGCGAACAGATCGTCTGTCTGTCTGCGCGATTGCTCTAATACACGTGATGACGATGCTGAATCAAATAGTAATGAGTATGCTCTGGTCAACACCATGAATGAAAACAAGGCGTGGCTTTCAGGAACACCTACTGGAATTCGATTTCAGTTTGCCGTGCTTCAGATATTGCCGTGCTTCGGATATTGCCGTGCTTCGGATATTGCCGTGCTTCGGATATTGCCGTGCTTCGGATATTGCCGTGCTTCGGATATTGTTGGGTCATGAAAGTCTTCGGGCTACAAACGGATTTCTGTGGGAATCTAATGCCAGCACGACTTTTTCGGATTGGCTCGCTGGTGAACAAAAAGCGGACATCGTGGTTGGCACGTGTTCGGGTATTCCGGAATGGTTTTGGGTGCGTGAATGCCGGAGTGCTCAGTCTGTTTAAAGGTAATGGGGCCACACAACGTGTGGTGCGGTTTTCTGCCGGTTGATTCTGGACGAAATGCCAGCACCCTTCCCTGCACTACATTCGATGTCCGTGTTGGCTCTGCTTAACTAAGGGCCATCCATTATGGCTGTGTTTGGCTGGCCAGGGGGATGTGTAATTGAAAGTTGCCGGAGAGTTTATTCAGGCGGTACTGACTGGTGGACAATATGTCTTGAGGTCCTGCCGTCGCGCGAGCTAACGTCGCTGCGCGAGACAGTTTTGATCCGTGTAAATTTCATTTGCGATTTCTGGTGAGTTGTGTTTCTCGTTCAGGAATTCAAAGTGACTCAAGGCAGCACACCCGCTCATTTCGTCAACGTGCGCAAAACGGGGCCCTGCCTTGTTCTCCGGACCATCGGTTTACAGAATTCAGGCGTCACGAAAACGAAAATGTTTTATGCACCAGGCGATCAAATCATGCGCGCGGTTGTACAACGAGTTTCTGAAGCATCAGTTGTGGTTGACAATGAAACTGTCGGCTCAATTAAAGCTGGGTTTCTGGTGCTGCTCGGAGTTGGGGACGATGATGGCCAGGATGACGTGATCTGGTTGGCTGGAAAAGTCGCCGGGCTAAGAGTGTTTGAGGATGCCGAGGGGAAAATGAACCTCGACCTGAAAGAGACCGGCGCGGCGGCTTTGGTTGTCAGTCAGTTCACTCTGTTTGGTGATTGTCGCAAAGGCCGCCGTCCAAGTTTTGTATCAGCGGCTCGACCTGAGAAAGCAGACAGCCTGTACCAGAGTTTTGTTGCCGAGTTGAAAGGTCTCGGCATTCCTGTGGAAACCGGTCGATTCCAGACGCAGATGAAGGTTCAGTTGACCAATGACGGACCTGTCACGCTGCTGCTGGATAGTCGAAAGACGTTTTAGCATCAACTGACGTCGGTTTGTGGCATGCGAAAAATGGCGATGTCTAAGGCGTCAATCGTATGCGAGACATGACCATATGTTGAGCCGTTCTGATGATCCGCTGTTGTGAGCGGACGAATTTCACCGGAGTCTGGCGGTCATTCGATGTTTAAGCAGCTGCTGAACTTGTGAAGGCGACCGTATTCAGACGCTGCCATTATCGAACGATAATTGGCGGAGTTCCTGGTTCGGTGATCATGTTGCTCAACCGCCCACCGGGGTTTTGATGTTGTTGCTGTTGGAAATTAGCCCTGAAACCTGCGGAAAATTGCGATCAAATTCAACCTTTCCGCTGCGGGCTTAAACTACCTATACTTTGTTAGCTGCGGGCTTGACTGGTCAGATGGATTTGAGATTCGAGCGAACATCATGGTTTGGTACGACATCGTCATTCTGGCGATTCTTGTGTATGCCACATGGCAGGGAGCGCAACGCGGACTGGTCACTCAGTTGGCTTGGATTGCGGCTCTGATATTATGCTTTAAGTTTGCCGACAAGCTGGCTCCGATGATCGAGCCTCAGATTAATGTCGATCAGCCATTGCGGCATTGGATTGCAATGCTGGTGCTGTATGTGGGGTTCTCGCTGGGCTCATTTATGGCGGCCGGCATTCTGAATAGCTGGATGGAAAAGGCAAAGTTCAAAGACTTCGACCGACATCTTGGTGCGCTTTTGGGATTTTTAAAAGGTGTTGTCATTGGATTGGTGGTGACCTTTTTCGCGGTGACGGTGTTTGATTCGCTAAAGGCTGCCGTGCTGGTGTCGTATTCGGGGCGCGGAGCGTGCTGGATTCTTGATACTGTCAAACCAATTACGCCGGACTATTTTCCGGCGTACCTACAGAACGCACTGACCGATCTGGAAAAAGGGTTGTCGCCAATTCATGAAGAGCATCTTGGAGACGCAGCTTCCATTAGCGATCTCTGGACCGGTCAGCCCGGTTCGTCTACGACTCCGGGCGGTGTCCAGGGGCAGGGTGTTGGTTTTCAGTTGCCGGATATTGTTGACGGAGTCATGCGAGGTCTGAATCCGGAAAGTTTGGGTTCTCCAAAATCCTCAGTCGTCAACACAGGAACATCGTTTGACGAAATGTGGCGTACGCTGCCTCAGTTGGCAAAAGACCAGTTTGGGGCGCAGTTGCAGCAGCAGTGGAATTCGGCCACTCCGGAACAGAAGCAGAGTCTGGTCAATAATCTTGGGCGTTCATTTGATGCCGAAGTGCCATCGGTGATTGGTGGCTTTCTGACCAATGTTGGAGGTCAGTCGGGGGGCAGTTCCGGTGGAGCTGGAACGCCTTACACGCAAGGCAATTTCAGCCAGCTTTTGAACGAGATTGGTGACATCTATAAGAACCGGGAAGTCGTTGTGAAAAAGACTCAGGATTACCTAATTGGCGTGCCACCGCAGATTCAGCAGGCAGTGATCGAAGACTGGTTTGCAGACCTGAGTTTGCAGACCACAGATCCGGACCCATTGACCAACGTTCGGACTCGACTTGATGATCGTATTATCCGACAGCTTGATAAGGCCGGAGTTGGGTTTGGCGGTCTCAGTTTTGATCTGCAGCAAAGGCTCAATCAGTCTCGGCGTTAATCGCAGGTATTTAGCGGCCGTTCCAGGAGGGTGAAATTTGCCCCTTTAAAAGCCGGCATTTTTTTACATTAACCTAACATAACGGACATTATCGGACGTTGGGTGTATTCGGAATACGGCTTTGGTTGATCTGTAAATCGTCCTTGTTGTCCCCGCGTCAGTCGTTCATTGATGCCGCCCGGACAGCTACAGCATTTGTTTCGCAGGCGTGAGCTGCATCTGAGCCGTGAACTTTGATGGCTGCTTGTTTCTGGAGATCTACTCCCCCGCCACGGAACGTTCGATTGATCGGACACCAGCGAGTTTGGATTCGCGCTCCGGGCCGCCGACATCTGCGACAAAACGGCAGCGTTTGATAGTCGCCTGAATGGGTGATCTTCCGATGGCTCGAAGCCAATTTGAATTGGTCTTTATTCCGCCCGAATGTCGCGATCGATGGATCTCGCTATCGCGGACGTCAGGTGGTGGATTGACGACGGTTATCAGCCAATACAACAGAAGCCCGGCTTTTGGAAAAGCCGGGCTTCCGGGTGAACGGGTTCGGTGATTTTTCTGGTTGCGGCTACACCGTATTACGCTGGCTCACGGCGGCAACTGACAGGTTGTGGTTCGACGACCGTCGTTTTCGGTGAGCTGCGAACGAACAGGTGTTTCAGTGAGTCGTTCTAATCGGCTGCGGTGGCGTTTTCTTCGAAGACGCCGATCTTGCGAAATCGATCGTACCGACGGTCAACCAGTTGTTGCCCGGAAAGGCCTTCCAGTGATTGCAGCGCGTTCACAAGAGTGCCTTTTAGTGTCATCGCCATCTGCCGATGATTGCGATGGGCGCCGCCCAGGGGTTCTGGGACAACTTCGTCGACAATGCCGAGCTCGATCAGGTCTTTGCTTGTGAATCGAAGCGCGTGGGCTGCCTTGTCAGCGTGTTTCGAGTGTTTCCATAGAATCCCTGCACAGCCCTCGGGGCTGATGACAGAATAATATGCATTTTGAAGAACGGCGATGTGATCACCGATGCCGATTCCCAAAGCTCCGCCCGAACCGCCTTCGCCGATGACGACGCACACTATCGGAACTTCCAGCGTCGACATGTCGCGAAGGTTGACCGCGATGTTATAAGCCTGGCCGCGTTCCTCAGCACCGATTCCAGGGTAGGCTCCTGGCGTGTCGATCAGGCAAATGATCGGCAGTCCGTATCTCGAAGCCATTTCCATTTTGGACATTGCCTTGCGATATCCTTCGGGATGAGCACAACCATACAGGCATTCGTTCCGTTCTTTTAGAGTTCGGCCTTTCTGGTGTCCGACCAGCATGACCTTGCGTCCATCTAGTTTGGCAAATCCAGTGATAATGGCGCGGTCGTCGCCAAACGACTTGTCGCCGTGTAATTCAACAAACTCATCGAATACCAATTCAACATAGTCGGCGGTCTGAGGTCGCTCAGGATGTCGCGAGACCTGCACGATCTGCCACGGATTCAAATTCTCATAGCGTTCGCGTGTCATCTGTGTTACCTCAACTCGCATACGCCGAATGCTGTCTTTGACGGCTGGAGTTGGGTCTCGTTCTGCTTCCATTTTCGAAAGCTGAGATTCAAGTTCGTAAATTGGTTTTTCGAACGGTAATTGATGCTGTGGGGCCATGGTTCAGGTCTGTAACAACAAAAACAAAATAAGGTGAGCAACACGCCGAACAAATCGGCATGCTCAATTGAGATCGGCTGATTGGCCGTCGGTGGACAACTTGAAGTGGCAGATTACTCAATCTTGAACTGCGACATCAGGTCCATCAGGTCGTCAGTGTTAACTTCTTCCTGATCGGGTTTAGCGGCGGGCGGTTGTTGTTGAACTGGCGGTTGTTGTTGAACTGGCGGTTGTTGTTGAGCGGGCGGTTGCTGTTGAGCGGGCGGTTGCTGTTGAGCGGGCGGTTGCTGTTGAACTGGCGGCTGCTGTTGAACGGGCGGTTGCTGTTGAACGGGCGGCTGCTGTTGAACGGGCGGTTGTTGTTGAACTGGCTGACCTTGAGGTGGAAATCCCTGTAGCGGCTGAGCGTAACCTGGCGGCATCATTCCGGGCATTTGCATCCCTGGCGGCATCATGCCAGGCATTTGCATTCCCGGATACATCATCCCCGGCATTGGCGGCATCATTCCGGGCATTTGCATGCCCGGTTGCATCATCCCCGGCATCTTGTTTTTCTTGGCGGCTTCTGCTGCTTTACGTTCTTCTTCTTCACGGAGAAGTTTTTCGCTGACGCGTCTGGTCTTTCGCGGAGCCAAAGGAGCGGCGATGCCTTGTAGTGTTCGGTCAGCGTCAGCTCTGCTGTCCAATCGCTTATCGATCGAGTCACTATCCTTCGCCTTCTTTTCGTCAGCCTGTCGCAGAAACAGCTCCAGCGGATCAACCTCGAAGCACTTTGTACTTCGCAGCGCAGCAGCCAGATCCTGCATGGATTCGAAACGTTTAGCTGGATTCTTTTCCATTGTTCGAAGGATAATTCGATCGAGTTCTTTGGTGACGTTCGGGTTGTGAAAAGAGGGGCCAACCGGAACTTCTCCAAGATGCTTTTTTAGTAGTGCATTTGGCGTATCACCAGCAAATGGAGGCTGTCCGGTGAGAAGTTCGAAAAACGTCACGCCAAGGCTGTACATGTCGGTTTGCGCTGTCGGGGGCTTCTTCAGGATTGTCTCTGGTGCGATGTAAGTTCGCGTTCCCTGAATTGCCTTTTGTTTGCCAGCGATTAGTTTTCCAAGCCCGCCCAGGACTTTGCTGGATAACGAAAAGTCGATAACACGCGCTTCGCCGGCTTTGTTGACAAGAATATTGTCTGGCTTGATATCCCGGTGCAGCCATCCGGTTTCGTGCATGAACTGAAATGCGAGGGCGAGCGATTCTGCAAGTTTTTTAAACGTCGATTGAATTGCAGGTCGGTTGGAAATGATATGAGTTTTCAGGCTTGGCGACCGGAAAAAATCCATCACAAAGAATGCGTGGTCCCTGTTGATTTCCAACTCGTGGAATCTAAGAAATGATGGGTGATCCATCAACTTGCCAATTTTGAATTCGTGTTTCAAAACGTTTTTTTCGGCCGGGATTTTGCGAGCATCATCCAGCATCAGTTTCATCGCCAACTGCATCGGCGAACCTGGCTGACTGACCTCCCAGATTTGCGTTGTGCTTCCAGAAGCAACGCAGTTGCGGAGTTCGTAGTTGCCTACATTCATTTGTCCTTCAGACACGGTACAACTCCCGATTTAGCTCATTCACGTTTGAAGACGACAGCAATAAACTCAGCCAGATTTCCTGCGTCTGCAGAGCCACGCCGAGCTTACCTGCCGCACGCACATTCTATTTAACCAGTATAGTCTAACACGGGAATCTGATGCGAAGGCTAAAGTAAAAGACATCTATGATACTTCCCCGAGGAATCACATGGGCGATTCACGATTGTTCCGGGGCGCACAGGGTTAGACGACAAGTGGTCTGGAAATCGCGAATTTACGAGGTTTGTGGGCTTCGCTTGTTAGGGCAGGTACCTGGAGGGGCGGTTTTTCCTGCCACCCCGCTGCCTTCAGGGCCTGTAATTAAAGCGGCCCCGTTGCGGACATTGACGCATTCTGAGATAGTCTCCAATGCGAGTTTCGGCGCCAGATCAGGTCTTTATGGATTGGCCGGGGTAGTTCGGGTTCGTACTCAGGAGTTGTTGCGATGGCTGCTCGGAATTGTGCGTTTCTATTGGTAACACTGCTGATTTCATCAACGGTTTCGGCCAGTCCCGTTCGAGAAGTGCGTTTTTCCGGGATTTTGTCCCGAGCAACGTCGAATGCGGAAGAGAGAATTCTTCGGAACTTTGAAGCAATTGTTCTGCACGGGGCAACCAGTTTCTTTGGCGTTCTTGACGACGAGAGAAACGGCTGCCCTTGGCCAGAAAGTTTCGGTCTTCTGGGCGGTCCGAGTGCTCGCAAGCCGCATCTGATTTATGAGTATGACGGAAGCACTTACACCCTGTCCTTGCCTCCTCTTCAGGTTGGTCTGCCGGAAGATATCAGCGCAGAATCGTTGTGGACTGACGGTGGCTGGTCGTACGAAGTAGAGGGCGTTGATTCAGTCGCTGGCGTGAAAGCATGGAAACTCCATGCTCGTGAACGCCGCGGGCGTCATCAAACAATGTTGGTTGAGGCAGTAACTGGCATGCTGTTGAAGGCTGAAATGGATGTCTTCATGGGGCAGGGAGAAAAATTCGAACTTTCCATTCACCAGACGTCAAGTGAACAACTGGATGACGACACTGCACTGCGACTAAGTGAAGTTCAATCAGCACTTTCAGCACTTCAGTCGGCACTCAATCGTCGACCGGATATTCAACTGTCAGAACTGGCGCCACGACAAATCTTGCTTGCCAAAGAAAAGCTCAGCGAGCTGACTGTAATGGCAAAGCAGACGCCATTACAGGAGTCCGTTCTTCGGATCCAGCGAGACGTCGAATTGCAGGATCGTCGCGTTAACCTGGCAATGGTTCGTGAACAGCAATTACTCAGCAAGCCTGCTCCGCATTTTGTTCTGAACCTTGTTGCCGGAGGCACGCTGGAATCGGAGACTTTGAAGGGGAAAATCACAGTCCTGCATTTTTGGAATTACGCTGAGAAGCCGCTATCTGAGCCTTATGGCCAGGTGGGCTACCTGGAGTTTCTCTACAACAAACGGAAACAAATGGGCGTCGAAGTCGTCGGCGTTGCTACAAATAGTACTCTACAACAATCAGATCAGCTTAATGCCGGCCGCAGGACAGCTCGAAAACTTGTTGAGTTCATGAACCTGACGTATCCGATTGGTTACGACGATGGCTCGCTGTTGCGAGCATTAGGTGATCCAAGAGAAAACGGAGGAGCGTTGCCTTTGTGGATCGTCATTTCCAAGTCCGGAAAAGTCGCACACTATCAGTCCGGATTCTACGAAATCGATCGTCAGCGAGGCCTGAAGGAACTCGACGACATCATCACCACGCTTGCTGACGAGCGTGCCGAGTGAATTCAGAGGTTAATGTTTTTTGACAAAGCAACTTCGTCGATTCAAAGAACTCGGCAGATCAACATCTTCAGATATTCTGTCTCAGGGCAGGTGGCCGACACAGGGTGGTCTGCTGGTTGTCCGTGCTGTTCCAGAATCTGAATATCCCGGCCTGTTACTCGAGCAACGCCTGCAATCATTTCCAGAAAATCGGCTCGGGAAACAAGTCCGGAACAGCTGCATGTTACCAGAATGCCGCCGGGTTTCAGGACATCGACGCCCAGTTCATTCAGACGGCTATAGCCATTTAAGGCTCGTCCCAAACCGCCTCGTGTTCGTGCCATTCTGGGAGGATCGAGCACTACGACATCAAACTTTGTGCCCTGCTCTGCCATTGATTCCAGTTCTGCCCGGACATCGCCGCGTCGAAAACTGCAGCGGTCGGCGACGCCGTTCAGTTCAGCGTTCGCCGCGGCCAGTACCAAGGCCGGTTCAGACGAATCAACGCCCAGAACCCGAGTTGCCCCGCCCTTCACTGCTGCAGTAATGCCGAAGCCGCCCGAAAAGCAAAACGCGTCCAGTACGTGGCACCCTTTCACATATTTTGCAGCAAAAATTCGGTTGTCTCGCTGATCGAGATAGCACCCCGTTTTTTGCCCTTCCTGAACGTCCACTCCGTATTCCACGCCGTGGTCGTTCATGAACATTGGTCGCGGTGGTGCCTGGCCGGAAATGAGACCATCGACAATTTCGAGGCCTTCTGTTTCACGCATTCCTTTTTCGGTTCGCAACCAGATTCCCAGCGGTTGCACTTCCTGCTGAAGTGCGTCGACGATTGCATTTCGATATTTGAATAGGGCAAGACTTGTGAACTGTACAAGCAGATAGCGACCGTAAAAGTCGACCGCCAATCCTGACAGGCCGTCCGCCTCGCTAAAGATCATGCGACACGCCGTCTTATCCGACGTTAGATCAAACATGCTCCGCCGTAGTTCAACAGCGGTCTTAACTTTTTGGTGCAGCAACTCGTTGTTCAGCGGTTGATGCTGGTCCCATGAGTACAGTCGTACTCGAATATTGCTTTGCGGATTCCAGAGTCCATGAGCAACGAATTCGTTTTTTGCAGACCACAGCTCGACAATTGCTCCAGCTGCAGGTTCTTCGCCGGCGTCTGATTCAACAGCATCAATCGCCCCTTCGAACACCCATGGATGGCGTCCAAAAAACGGCTGAGCGCGACGCTCTTTCAGGACAACGCGAATCGGAGTCGAATCTGCGGGGGAATCAACGACAGGTGCTTCTGGCATAATTATTGAACTAAGTCTGCTTTATCGCAGCCATGAAACTCGGTGGAAACTCAAGCGATCCTTCAAGATCGCTGCAAACTTATCTGGGTTTAGCCCTTTGCGTGAAGCACTTGCTGCTCCATCTCTTCCAGGTAGGCCAAAAGTCGGTCGCGTTCGTTTGCAAGATGCCGAACTCGCAGCAGCGATCGAACGCGAGTTTTTAGTTCAAGTTGGTTCACCGGCTTTGTCAGAAAGTCATCGCAACCCGCCTTGACGGCTTTTTCGATGTCTCCCATTTCGTTCAATGCCGTGACCATCAAAACTGGAATGTTTTGCTTCTCTGGATCGCTCTTGATTTTCAGGCAGACTTCATAGCCGCTCATTCGTGGCATCATAATGTCTAGTAGAATCAGGTCCGGCTGTTTGGCTTCGATCGAATCCATCGTTTCCTGGCCATCGTTTGCCATCAGGATCTCATAGTCTTCGTCAGCCAGGTAAGCATCAAGCAATTCACGATTTTGCTCGTTGTCATCGGCAATCAGGACGCGGGAACCGGACAGGTCGATTTCGTTAGGAGACATATTAAGACGCGCCTTGCAATAACATCATTATGTATTGAGCCAGCCAATCGGCCGGATTTTCACAAAGTATAGGTTGTCTCTCGCCCTGCAGAAGTCTGGATAAGAACAAAACCTCTGCAGCGAAAGAACCGCCGGCTCACTAATTTAACGGGCATCTTACCGGCTTGCGAAATGGGCAGCGTCGCAGGACGTTAAAAAACTACGAAATGTCCAATCCTGCATCGATCTCAGGTGCTAGCAGTTTCAAAGCAGCCTGTGTCTTTAAACAGGCTGCCGCCCCAGTTTCGGGACACTGCTGAAGCGCGACAAGTGTGCCAAGATTTTGAACCGTGTCGATGTCGTACCAAGGGCTTAATAACTCAACGGTTAGCTGACATACTGACGCTTGCTGCAGCGTGTCAATCAACGTTCTTCCTGAGCTCCACGAAATTGATGAAAACAGGTTTTTTACCGGCTTTCGCAGGCCGATCAACACAAACCCGCCATCCGTCGCCGGGACGATCACCATATCGACTTCGGACAGTCGTTCAAACGCAAGGTCGATAATCTCTGACGGAAGGTCAGGACTATCCGAGCCGATCAGGATTGTCTTCTGAGCACCACGTTTGTTTGCGTCCTGAAAGAACCACTCAATTTTTTCTCCGAGATTCCCATCCGGCTGAAATGTCAACGCTGATTCCGCATTCATGCGAGACCGAAACCAGTCTGACGTTTCGCTGTCATTGGGAGTTGCCGCAACGACAAATACGTCGGAATGCAGTGGGCAGCGGCCAAGCAAATCCTCAACGAAAGCAGAATAGAGTACAGCAGCAGGATCGTTTCCGATCGTTGCGGCCAGTCGAGTCTTGGTTTTTCCGGATACTGGTTGGCGAGCGAACATTCCGAGCAACTTCATCCGCCCTGCCCTTCCGAACGGCTGCGTTCTTGTAGGACCCAAACTGTGTGCGAGTGAATGCGTAGCGATCGCTGACGAGCATCAATCAGGCGTTTCAGCAGCATACGGTTCACCATGCCGCGAAAACGAACTCGGCCATCAATTTCCACGACCGGAACAAATTGCGAATGTTGTGCAAGGTGTTCCGGTGACTGATCGATATCGACTACTTCAATCATTGGCAGTGCGTCTGCGAATTCCTGTAATACAAGCATTGCCCGATCACATAATTCACATGATTGCCGAGTGTAAAATCTGAGCGATTTAAACACGGGCTGTGTTGCACTTTGATGTTTAGTCGGTGCTTTCGCGTTTCGAAATGCCTGCCAGCCAGCGACATAAAAACTCACTGCAATCAGAAGATGAAAGTTTCGCGACCTGTACCATGCCGATGGGAAATCGATGGGAATTGCAGTCCAGCGGTCTGCGAAAATCAGGCAAGACATTACCGCGCCAAGCACCAGAAACAGAATGCCGACGTTTGCGTTAACTCTTTTTACTGAAACGTTTTTCGGCATTTGGCGGTCAGAAAGCAGCATTCTGGCTGACTGAAGATTTGAGGGAGCTAGCGCGATGAAACCAGCCAAAACTTGACACGAATCACTAAAACACCAGCCAATCACATACTGGCTGAGTATATCCTAGCACTTTCTGTTTCTGTCTGTCATTGGTACAGACTTAGCCTGAGCTTGTGTGGACTTCGTCGAGTGGACCAGCATTTCTCGTTTTATGCAAATTCAGCAGGCCAACAAAGCATTCTGCAGTCTCCTATCCGCCAGCGGACTGTTGAGCGAGCAGAAGATTCGCTCTCTACTCCATGACTTTCCGCAGCATGCCGAGTCCTCTACCATTTTTGCCTCGTTTCTGGTCGAAGAAGGTCTGCTCACCAAATGGCAGGCTGGAAAACTTTTGCAGGGAAAGAATCGTGGCTTCTTCCTTGGGCCATATAAGCTGCTTCGGCATTTGGCGAAGGGGGCATGAGCACGCTATACGTAGCCGAACACACGGAAACGGGCGAGATTCATGCTTTAAAGGTTCTACCACCATCGAAGGCTGAAGCCAGTGACGCATCATACCTGCCTCGGTTTCTTCGCGAAGCCAGGCTCGCGTCGCAGTTGCATCATCCTAACGTAATTTGCGTACACGAAATTTTCAGCGCACAGGATGAACAGACGACTGTTCATTTCATGTCCATGGAGTTTATTGAAGGTGCTGATCTGTTCAATAAAGTGGCGTTGGGTGGCCCTTTGCCAATTCGTCTCGCGGCTGAAGTGATACGTCAGGCGGCCACAGGCTTGGGTTATGCTCATGGTCAGGGGCTGATTCATCGTGATGTCAAGCCGGGAAATCTGTTTGAAGCAGTGGATGGCACCGTAAAGTTGCTGGATCTTGGTTTAGCCGGACTGGCTGAAGACGGAGGACCGGAAAATCTTACTCGAGACTACAACGAACGCGTTCTGGGAACAGCCGACTATTTAGCTCCGGAACAGGCGGTTGACAGCCACCGGGCCGATTCACGAGCCGATATTTATGCCCTTGGCTGCACTTTTTACTACTTGCTAACCGGTCGGCCGCCATTTATTGACGGCACACTTCCGCAGCGAATTCTGGCGCATCAAACAAAAAGTCCGCAGGACGTCAGGACAATTCGTCGCGATGTTCCGCAACCACTTTTCGATGTGCTGCAGAAGATGTTAGTTAAACAGCGAGCAAAAAGAATTCAACACGCAGCGGATGTTGTTGACCTTATTGAAGCGTGGCTCAGGTCAACGGATGGAGATCCATGTTTCGATCAGCCAGCCGCAATGATTGTCCAGGACAGCAAGCTACGGGGGCGGCGACTTCAGCGAATTCAACCAGCCGATCGTGCAGTGTCCAGGGAGTCGCCGACAGATTCTATAGAAGCGGTCGAAACACAGACAGCGGCATCGGTATCAGCTTATGCCAGTTCAGCAATACAACGCACCAATCCTGAAACATCGTACTCAAAAGAGTTCGAACAATTTCTGGAAAACCTTGACGAGGCCCATGGCGTTCATGATGTGATGAATCGAGATTTCCTGAAGCAACGCAGAAGGACCTACAGCGTCGTGACGCACGTTGAAGCATGGGCTGCGTCAGGGCCAGAGAAAGATCTAAGTCGTCAATCTGCATGCCAAGCTGCTACATCATCCTCAGTTCAGCGTCGTCGTTTGTTGGATTTGGGGCAGTCGTTCTTGCGCTTTGCTTTGTGCGCTGGGTTAGTTGGCGTTGTTGCGTTTGGCCTGAATAAGTGGGGAAGTCGAATTTTGCAAATGGTTCTTGAGGCGTGGTAACGGAGTTAGTCCGTTTTTCTTGAGACGCTGAGATGCTGAGACGCTGTCATGGTCGGCCCCGGCCCCGGCGTCGCTCAGCCAGTTCATGATTGCCGAGTTCCAGGTGAACCGACTGTGCTGATTTTACTGGTGCTATGAAATGTGTGGCCGCGTTGCCTTCCCAATCGCGCAGGTCGCACGTTTTCGCCGGGCAAACTCTGATTTTCGCTGCGCACGGTATGTCGCCGCGACCTAGCCTCTCCACACCCCTTAATAGCTCCCGGACTGGCCTCAGACTTCGCACCAGACCAATCCGAGTTCCATGCAAAATCAAAATACAGACCGTTGTTACCTTAGAAAATTGCGTCAAATACATACAGTCGCCGTCCTGATCGCAGGCGCGGCCCTAGTGGTGACGGGTCAGTCTGCGCATTCCGCAGGACTAATCCGAGTAAGCGACGGACAGCAAGTCTACGAAGGGAAAGTCGTAGCTCTGTCGAGATCTAACTGCTCGTTGATGGACCGTCAGGGACAACTGGTACATCTCGACGTAGATGCACTAAAAAGTCTCGACAAGGTTTCTTCGCACTATCAACCGCTTTCGACAAGTGCGTTTCGACAGGAGCTGCGACACGAATTTTCGAGCCAGTACGAAGTCGTTGGGACGGCGCGATATCTCGTGTGTGCTGCAAACGGCAGTGCTACTAAATTTGCGAAGCTGTTTGAATCGATTTATCGTGATGTAGAACAGTTCTATCGCGTTCGAGGATTTAAGGTAAATGCTCCTGAATTTCCTCTTGTCGCAGTTGTCTTTGGATCTCAGCGAGAATTTGCCGAGTACTGCGTTCGCGATGGGATTACTCCGTCGCAGACACTTATGGGATATTATTCGCTAAAGACTAATCGCGTAGCTTTGTTTGATGATCCCAGCCTTGTCATTACGTCGCAACATGAATTGGGTGCGACAGCGATAGGAATGCGTCCTGCTGCAGTTCTTGCTTCAAATGGCATGGCAGCGGAAACGGCAAACACAATCATCCACGAGACAACTCATCAGGTCGGCTACAACATTGGCATTCACTCCAGGTTGGGTAAGACGCCAACATGGATTGTAGAAGGCCTTGCGACAGTTCTTGAACCATCGGGAATGCGAACGACAAAAGGCCGGCAGCTAATTAGTGACAGAATTAACAATGAACGCGCTGTCTGGTTTGAGCAACGGCATCGTCCTGCAAGAAGAGCGGGCAACTTTGCAATGCTGGTTGCTTCGGACGAGTACTTTCATCAGAACACGCTTGATTCTTATAGCGAGTCCTGGGCTTTTGCATTCTTCCTGATGGAGAATGCTTCGCGACGTCAGGACTTTGTCGCCTATCTGCAACAGATTGGGCAGCGCGATCCGATGCAGCCGTATTCTGCAAAGGAACGTCTGGCGGATTTTCAGTCTGCGTTTGGTGATATCAGTCGACTTGAGGTTGAGTTCATCCGGTTCATGGATCGGATGTAGCCGGGATCCGACCGGCCTGGGCGAACACCTATGCTGCAGCCGAAGTATCTGCTGATCGACGCTGCTCCAGTTCTCCGTGAATCAGTAACCCTCGGACGACTGCGGTTGCTGGGTCGTCGGCCACCCTGACAGACAGAATGCTGCCAGTGATGTCGTGGTCAACGAATCGTTCGGTAATGGCGCCCGTAAAACCGCCCACCTGCGTGGCCCCGCCGGCGCAAATGACAGACAGTCGTTCGGAGGAAGCAGCCCGCACAGCCTGAGCCTGCAAAAGGCTTCTTGCCGTTTTCGCAATGCGGTTCAGAAGAACGCCATATAATCGTGAAAGCGTCTTTTCGCGTTCGCCCGTTCCATTGCGAAGGTGAACATTGGGATTGTGCTTCCAATCGCGAACGCCAGCCAGGTCTGGATAACACTCCCCCGCTGCATCCCAGGTTCGCAGCTTGAATTGGTCGGCTAGTTCACTGTCGATCCAGTTCGCTCCAACGTTAATCGTTTCGTGGGCGAGTTCCCGTCCGAATCGGGAAATACTTACCTGTGATGATTCAGCACCAATCACAATCGTGATGCCGGAGAACTGAGTTTCGTTGCCCGTTGCCAGCGTGACCGCGTTGGCTGCTGAACATTCCACGGGAACATAGCCGTGCATGCGAATCAGGCGAGTGAGAAATTCGGAGTTTGCAGGCATGGAACGGCCACCGGGGCCGGAGAAGCAGCAAAATGCTGAACCGACGACTGCTTTTGGCAGAATCGCCTGAGTCAGAATGCTCAGAATCTGTCTTGCAGGCGCATCGGCTGTGGGTATCTTCCCGTCCATAAACAAAGGGGCGCATGGCATTCGGCTAAGCCAACGTACCTGTTCGGCCCGGTTTCCAAAAACGACAAGGCTGTCTTCGCATTCCGCGTAGGAAATCTTCCTGTCAGTCAACGCTTGACAGTATCGGTTTTCCTTCGGCAGCACAGCATACTCGGCGCGTTCGCTGTAGAGTCTGACAAGTTTCCTGTCGATCGTACTGCGGAATGCGGAACGAATGACATGGCATCCAAAATCAATGGCAGTAATCATGCGTCCGCCTGCTCCTCAAGAAAATTCAATGCCCTGTCAAACCGGTTCGAATCCTGTGGCTGGCCCTCTGTTGCAGCGGGTCTTGCCGCAGTTTTTTCCTGCTGAGCTGCTGGTAATCCAGTGGTCTGCATAGCTGGTTGTGCACGGCGTGCGTCTCGAGCACCCATCGACATGTGTGGCGGCGCGATCTGAGTGTGGGCACTATCAATTCTCAAACGCTGCGGCCCGGATGGCTTTCCAAACAATGTGATTCTCAGAGGTAGTTCTGTCTGTTGCAACTCAAAAGGTAAGCGGTTCTTGATGAGATCATCTAGATCGCTCCAGCACTCATTGCTGTTGGATTCCGGTTCGCCGACAGGGGTGAGCGTTGATGAATCTGCAGCGGCTTCAGTAAACGCTAACTCGGCCGTTGCTGATTCAGGCGATTCAGTGGAGGCCACGTTCATATCGGATTTCATTTCTGCAGCATCCGGGAATGTCGCTATCTCAGGTTTCCACCAATCAGCGCCAAACCATTCGTGTTCATTCACTAAGGAATTGCCCATTTGACGCTGCTCCGTATTTTCTCCGCCCACTTTTTCTAAAAACTCAGCTTCAGATCCAGTGTTGATATTGGATGCTGTCGATTCGCTTAGTTCGGGAATCGGCATTTCCAGACCTGAGAAGCCAATTTCGTAACAGCCCGCGGACAGCACGGGACAATTGTCGCCGACTTCTGGAACCAAACCGTCTTCAACGGTGTTAGCTTCGGTGGGAATGCTCGAATGCCGTTGCTGGTGGGAAGGTATTGAAGAAGCTGTCTGGTTGGGCAACAGATCGCCGTTTGAGCTAGCAGGTTTTTTCGCCGTGGAATTTTGTCTTCGTGCGGTAGATTCCGCTTTGCGTTCGTTTTGTGTCTTGACCCAACCGATTGCGATCAAACCCATTGCGAAAACGAGTCCCAGAAGGAACATCGCATTCCACATTGCAGCATTCGATTCGTTGTTCTCGATTGTTGATTCGAGCGACTCGGTTTCTTCTAAGACAGTAAACGCGTCGCTGGCGTTTTTTTCGAAAGACGCCTGCCGGAAAGGATCCTCGGAGAGTGGTTTGTTCGAAGAAGAATCGCGGGTTAGCAATTCCATCTGTCCGGCGATCTGTACATCTTCGTTGTCTGATAGATGACCGTCCTGAAATGCATATGTGTCATTTGTCAGCGATGGGATTGTCAAGAGGCTATCGTTGCTGACTGACACTGTGTGAGACGCCGCAGGCTGATTAGTGTACGCAGTGTTGTCAGACATATGAGAAACGCTGGAAACTCGCCCCCCTCCGAACGCGTTCCTGCTTCGAACCTGAATCACGTCACCGTGCATGAGTGGAGCGTTTGGTGCTCTGACAACAGAGCGTGCACTTCCGAAATCGGTCTGCGTTACAGCGAATTCGTAAAGGTGTTCAGGAAAACTGGATGTCACGTCACGCAGGAGAATCACTTCGTCTGCGTTAAGCGGAATTACATGAGGATTTCCGTCTGCGATAAGTACAACGTTTCTTGTTGGCAGGTTTGTTGCCGCCAATTCTCTGAAGATAACGATGTCACCAGGTACAAGCTGAGAGCCACGCCCATTCATTTGGGGTATCAGATTATCGCTAAACACATCCTTTAATGGGTTACCACGCAGGATCAGTGCATTTCCTTCCGGAGCCGCAAGTCCTGAACGCTGAAGAACGTCAAGTACATGCACCACACTGCCAATTTCGAAAGGAACAATGTCAGCCTGAGGAACGTCACCGGCAACGGTGTACATGGCAGCGTCTTGCGCAGCGACATTGTTTGTCAGCACAAGTGCTGCAAATGCGAGCGAAATTGAAAGCAGCCGATCCATAGCTTGAACCCCGAAATTCATCTGATCTCTGGTCGAACCTTTCCATGGTTCGAATTTCGGCGGAATCTGCGCAACGCGAATCTGTTCGCTGACGCCGCTACTTCTAGAACAATCGGCACTTGACGCTCAGGGTTTGACAGTTTCCCGGATAGCGTAGAATGAGTCAGCAGATTCGTTTTTGTGTCACATCATTCAAGATCGGCCGTTTGCGTCACTCCTTGTTCGTGGTCGGCTGAATTATCCGGAAAAATAGAGCAAATTGCCTAACCGCTACAATCGGAATTTAGGATGGAGAGCCTGCCCTGCCCTATCCGATACTACTCTCCACGAAGGAAATTAAACGACCGTTCACGGGATGTGAGAACATTGTTCTCTGCTGAGTGGACGGTAGCTCTGATGCATTGGGAAGGGATAACTAATGCGCCCACGTTTGCGAGTGTTTGCCGGCGACGGTGAACCAACTGGTCCGGAATTGAACGCTCCGGAAGTGTCGATGGAGTTGCAGGAGCTCACAAGGATCCTGTCTGATGCAATAATCTGGGATCGATCCTGGCTGGCAGACCTGGCAGACGAACGAGTGAAAATTTCAGCAGACCTTTACGAAGTTCTGACTGTGTACTCGCAGTTGAGGCCGAGTGCTTAAGATCGTCGATGTCTGGATTCATGTCCAACAGGAACTCCTGCTGCAAAGCAGGAGTTTTTTCATGCGCTATGCATTAGGCTTTCGTCGGCCGAGTGTTTGTTGTTGCTGTTGAGTAAGCTTATAGAAGTGACCATGGAACGTTTTGAGCTTCAGCGCGAATGCACTGACACCATGCCCTGTTAGCCGCCCTGAGTTTGTTCAAATTCGCTGGAGAGTCGGAAAATGAGCCTGCGTGATGATGCCATTGCAATTTGGAAAGCGGCAGTGGCTGCGGTTGATTCGGAGCGACTGGTGGGTCACAGCATCGTCTGCGAAGACGGCAGCATATGCATCGGCGAAGACCGAGTTGATTTAGC
>JBDNFN010000201.1:0-10317 GCA_041689795.1 Fuerstiella sp.
GCAAACAACGATACCCTAAACGATGCAACAACCAGTACACACTGGATAAGGACCGCTGGTGTCCGAATTCCTCAGCGAGGATGCGTTGGATGTCTGTGCCTCGCAGCATGCAGACAGAATCGTCCTCAGTCGGTCCTGAAGAGATCCGTTCAGGCAACGCTTCCGTTGCCTTAGCGGTGAGTGTGGTTGTCGAGTTCCGACCTCTGCGGTCATTCAAACCGACCAGACCGTCAGCGTTGTACCGAGCCACCCAATGCTGAGTCACTCGCCGCGCAAGTCCGACCGCCGTGGCAATCGCCGGAGCCGTCCAATCTTCGATTGCCGAAATCACAATCCGCATCCGTTTCGCATGTAGAACGTTTTTTTCAAGCCGCTCCAACCGCTTAAGTTCCGCCAACGAAAACCAAGAATTCACACGCATCATAAACTCCTTGCTCAAAAAACCACGACAGCATGATGGGTGGTTTAAGAAAGCGCAATAGTATGCCCGCTCGTTCTAGTTGGAATACGTATGACTGCGTATGCGAAACACTGTTGCGGAAGACACAGCTCAAGTTTCTAAATGATCTCATCCGGATGCTCGGTCAAACCAGATCCAGGGCAACTAAACTGAATTACATGTCGCTGCTTTTGTTTTGAACAGGGAGAGCGACGGTCTTCAGCATTCAGCGAACATACGGAAGTAAAGACCACATCGTTCGCGAACAATCATTCCTGCCACAAAACTGAGTGGGACGCAAGAATAGTTGCGTGTTACGTCGGTGCGAGGAATTACTGTGAATCAGTCTCGCAAACCTCCAACAGACATTTCATAACAACGGCAGGCAGACACCACGCAAGTCAGACCGCTGCGTCGTCAACGGCACAGTAGTTTTGACTATTCAGCTTTTGCCGGCTAAGTGTTACTTGCGCCGATCAAAGTCGACCAAACGGATTGTTGCATTAACGCATAGTTTAGGTCGAGAAAAGCTGCTCAATCGCTTTTCCCTGATCCGTAATCGGGACGGGCCGATCGCCATCGTAGAGACTCTTCGTCGGATCAATCTGCATGCACGCAAGAATTGTCGCAAACGCATCGGGCACACCGACCGGATTCTCAACTATCTCCATTGCGTGTTCATCACTAACTCCGTATGCGCCGCAATGCTTCAGACCTCCGCCCGCAAGGACCATTGAGAAACATTTGGAATGATGCCCTCTGCCGCCACCGGAATCGAATTGTGCGGGACGACCGAACTCGGAATTAATCACAATGAGCGTCCTATCCAGCATCTTTCTTGCTTCCAGATCCCGCACAAGTGTCGACAGGGCCAGGTCTAGTTCCTGAATCAGCAGGTGTTGGTTCAACTGGCCGTCGTTATGCGTGTCCCAGCCGGTCCCGTTTCGAAAGTTCATATTATGCGAAACCTCAATGAAGCGAACGCCGGCTTCGCACAAACGCCGCGACAGCAGCAACCGTTGTCCGAAACCATCGCCATATTCGTTCCGGCTGGCATCCGACTCGGTCTTCAGGTCGAACACTTTCATGAAGTCCGGCCCTGAAAGTTTCAGGCTTTCCGACACCGCTGAATTGTACTGACTGAATAACTGATCATCTCTGAATCGCTCCCTGCCGGAATCACGAACTGTGGAAAGCAGATGTTCACGACGTGCCTGGCGAGCAATGTCGATATCGACTGGCCGAGCCAGACCGGCAGGGCCCGATTCGAGGTCAGTGAGATACACGAAACCGGCTTCCTGCCCCAAAAACCCGGGCCCACGAGTCAGGTTGGGATAGCCAATCAACATATAGGCGGGTACGCCCTCCGTAACCGCTTTTCGTTCGTGAGCGATAATTGAACCGAGCGACGGATATTGCACTGTACCACTGGTAAGGCGACCTGTATGCATCCGATTTGTCGCCGCCGCATGCTCATCAACAACATTGTGATTAACAGTTCGCAATGCGGTGAATCGATCCATCAGTCGTGCCGTTTTTTTCAGATGTTCACACACCTGAACACCGTTCACAGCCGTGTCAATTGCCGGGTAGTATGATCCAGCTTTCTTAGCCGGAGCATCCCCCATAGCTTTGGGATCAAATGTGTCGATCTGTGCCATGCCGCCGCCCAGCCAGATCATGATGCAATGTTCCGCCTTGCCCAATGACACTGATTTCCCGGACTCACCCAATGCAGGCAGAACGCCGCTGGAAATTGCAGCAGCGACTGCAGAGGTCTGTAGAAAGTTGCGTCGCTTCATATCATTCTCGTTTTTTCAGGCTGACGACAAAAACTGCACTTATCAGGCAACACTGACCCAGCAGCCTTAACTGCTTCTGCCTGCCAACTGACGCCCAACGTTATGGCACCAAAATCATCTCGGGACTATTTACCAAAGACCAGACCGCATCTTCAGCTCGTTCTCTCCATTCCGGCCGCAGACACCGTGTGGGAGGTGGCCCCTGTCGAACAAGTTCCTGCAACTGTACTTTGATAACATTAGCTTCTGAATTCAGATGATTTGACCACGAAACGTATGGAAATCGAGGCTTTTCATAGGGCGTCCCCAACTCTCCCTGCGGTACCTGCCGTGTTTCAAATCCCGGCTGCAGCAATGCAACAAAATCATTCCGTTCCGATTGGGTTGGCAGGCGAGTCAGCACCGTAATAAACAGCTGATCAACCGTTTGTTCAAGGGGCTGTTCCTTCAGAAATAAATTCGTCAAACCGCTATTGTCACTTAAACGCGTGAGCCAGACACCAAGCGTTCCATTTGCCAACACTCCGGGCTGAATCAGGTTCGGCGTTTCTTCTCGCTCGGTTTCGGGTTCCGGTCGAGAATTTCTCCAGCCAAAGGCTTTCAAGACGTCGACAATCGCCTGAGCCTGAGGCAGGGCAAGGCTGGGGCGGTCGCGTTCGTTTGCGAGGGTTGTGAATTCCCAGGCTCGTTGCGGATAACCAAAATTCAAAAAGGTCTCAGATGGCAGCGTACCTTCGACGTCCATCGTTAACTGTTCGGTCTGCATTTGCTGCCCGACCACATGTAAGGCAGAATCGACAATCTGTTCCGCCGACATGCGCCGTCGATATGGACCGGCAAAGTCTCTTTTACGATGACTCGGAGCATCGGCTGCTTCTCGCTGATAAACTTCGCTGTTAAGAATCTGCCGAGTAAATTCTTTCACGTCATAATCTGAGTTAATCAGAATATCCGCCAGGGCTGCCATCAGTTCGGGATCGGACGGTGGATTACCTTCCCAATCATCGACCGGTTCGACTAATCCGGCTCCCATGAGTCTCTTCCATATTCGGTTTGCGACCACTTCAGCGAATCGCCGTGAACCAGTCACCTGCGCCGCAAGCTGCTCTCGAGTGTCAGACGGCTTTGTCAGCAGTGACGCATCCAGAGCCGGAGCAAGCTCAGTAAATGGAAAGTGAGCTGCAATTTCCGCTCCCGGCTTCAGGCTGACTTCAATCAGTGATTTACGTTCCTGCTTCTCGAAGAAGGCTGCAGGAACCGTGCTTGTTGTGGGAAGTTTCAGTGTTTTTCGTTCCAGCATCGCGGCCAGTTGAAACAGATCGCCCTGCTTCCAGTCATGGTAAGGAGCATCGTGGCAGCGAGCACATTTCATGTTCACGCCCAGAAACGCAGAACCAATAACATGAGCCTTTGCTGCCATTGGAGTATCGTTTTGAGATGCCTGAGAAAACCCTGCCGCTCCGCCGCCCCATGTGCTGCCACGCATCAAAATCAACTCGGTTGCAAAGCGATCAATCGGCTTGTTGTCGACTAACGCTTCGTGAATCCAGTAACGAAATGGTCCCGTATTATTTAACGTTGGTTTTAGCAAATTCGGATTTTCGGCAAGCACATCCTGCCAATACCCAACCCAATTTTCGGCCCAACGCTCATCCGTAAGTAAGCGGTCAACCTGTTGTTCGCGACGGCTTGCTGAAGCATCATTCAAAAACGCGTTCACCTCGGCCAGCGTCGGAGGAACACCTACAGTGTCAATAAATACCCTGCGAAGAAACGTGAGATCATCAACAATTGCAGGTTGTTCGATGGCTGTAAGATTCGCCTGCGGCATCATAGCACCAGCGGCTATCCACTGACGCAGAGCTTCTAGTTCTTTTTCCGTCAGACCATCGCCCTTCGGGGGCATTCTATAAGCGTCTGTGTGCGCACTCACCAATTCGAACAGGTAACTTTCTTCTGGCTTTCCCGGAACAACAGCTGCCTGCCCGGAATCTCCACCTGCCAGCAATCGTTGGCGATTAACAACCAGAAAGCCACCTTTTTCTTTTTGACCGTGACAACGCGTGCAATGAGCGTCGAACACGGGCTGGACGTGCTTCTGAAAGAAAATCGCCTGCTGCGATGTCGACTCATTCGCTCTGGCTTGCCGGCTTTCTTCTGCATCCCGATTCAGCTCCGCAATCCGCTTGGCAATCAACTCGTCGATGCGAAGAAGTTCACTATTCTGCATCAACGTGGCTTTGGCATTAGTATGACGTCTACCCCAGTAGTCCGAGAGTCCATTATTTGCGGCGTGTCGAGTCTGCCTGTCCAGTACGGTTAATTCTTCAGATCGGTGATTAACAAACGCCATCCACCCTTCATCCGTCAGTGGGTACTTTGTGATGTCTGATAGCAAGTAAAACATGCCATCGGCCTCAGCAATCGCCAAACAGGTTTCACCGAATTCAAGGCGATAGCGCGGACCACCAACAATGATTTCATAAAGCAGGCGATGCGGCTGTCCGTCGCTCACATAGATCACAATTTCTTCGCTGTCATTCATGGCGGCTGGACGCATTCCCGGCACCGGAACTTCCGGCAACGGATCAACAACATGATGAGCGCCAGATCGGTTCTTTTGAACAGATGTCGTTAACAGAGTCTCACCATCAATCTGCAATCTCGCCATACCACGCGACCTTGCCAGAAAGCGGTATTCGCCAGCGGGGAGATGAATATCGGACCATGCTCTAACAAGTACTATCTTGCCCCAATCATCGCGAACACCCCATGAATCGTATTTCCAGGGAAGCCGCACAAAACCCATTTCATCCTGGTGCCATTCATTTACAGCGACGTAAGTTTCCCGAGGGAAAGAGCTTATGGAATCAACAGAAGCAAATAGCTGCACGACGACTTTACCATGCGGAATTACTGGCGGCTTGATCGGTGGCGGATCCCACTTGAACCGTGTTGCCAGTTCCGCATCGGGCACTTCGCGTCGATGAATGGTCAGATTATCGATTGCACCGTGCAGTGAATTATTCTTCAATCCCCCCATGGTGGATCCGATCCAGACATCATCGTTATCAACGACCGGTGGTTGAATCGTTTCGCCTCCCATATCCCACGCGCCCTTCACTTCCTTTCCGTCGACAAATCCTCGGATCGATTTTGGCTCGCCAAATTTGTAGCTAACAGCCACATGGTGCCAGCGACTTCCGGAAGAAACCCCCGTCTTTGAAGTCCAGCGATGCCAGTCTCCAGCATGGACTTCGGTTTTGCGGCTACGAAACAGAAAGTTAACGCAAGCCTGCCCGTTGTTTCTGGATAATCGAAACGCCCAGTTTTGATTGATCGATTTCTGCCCGGATGTGCCTGTGCGACCCTTGCTAACCAGGCACATGTTGTCACCCATGGAATCAATTCGAACCCATGCCTCAAACGTAACGGCGTCTCCGTTATCGAAGTCGAAGCGACTGTCCGAAGCGTCATCGGGAATCTGAATCCACGACGGTGACTCAAGCCGCAAAACTTTGTTATCCAATCCAAAGTCGGGATAGCGAGGTGAGATCAGCTCAGACGCGACAATTGTAGCATCACCGATCATTTTCCCGGGAGATGACTCGGGATTGTCGAACGTCAAATGCAGGGACTCCTCAACAGACGGAACACCCTGCCCCGAAACAGGACAGGCGGCAAGCAGCAGGATCATTGCGAAAGCAAATCGGATCATGGCAGCGACTTTTGGCGGGATCAAACAAGGCGGGACAAACTTCTAGTCTTCACATCCTAACGTTCCGTGGCAATAAGTAGAAACGGAGAATCCCGCTCCGCCGCAAACAAGCCACAATCTAACTTACATTGCGGCAATTCCAGAGAATGCCGAGCACTCGAGGCAAACATCGGGGATCCAGAACAGTATTTACGTCCCATTCCCGCACGCCGCGGCTGAGTTGTGTCGCGCAGCGGACCGCCAATTACGTCCGCACAAAACCTGATCGAATTCAAGAGAACTGTACATTTATCGGCCACGACTTGTGAGCTTCGCTGGCATCACAACCGGTGCGAGATTTTCGGCGCAAACGCGGCGTGCGACCGGCCACTCTGATATTGAACACGCTACAAACACAAGACAAACCCACCCATAAAACGTAGGTGTAGTGCATCTATCAGTCTTCTGAATGCTCCATCGCTGCTTCAACGACTGCTACGGCAGCTTTGGCCATCAAGTGGATAACTCGAGGCGGAAGGTCTTCAAAAAATTCGTCGATTACTGGCATCAAGGCCTGTTCGCATGCCGCTTCCAATTCCCTTACATCTTCGCGATTCATGAGCTTATATCCAAAAGCTAATTGAGGAAAAACCGGTAGAAAATTTGCCACTTACCCAAATCGATGTTCGGCAGCGAAACAGGATCGCTCAGAACGCGTGAATGGTCCGCAAGAGTACCTGATACGCAGGCATCTAACTGAGCTCCGAATCAGATTCGTCTGCTGAACTCTGCTCGCCTGCGATGTCTTCCGGATCCTCTGCGTAATCATCTTCATCCCATTCGACTTCGCCGACATCGACAAAATCTCCGCACTTATCGCACACCTGAACGGATCCTTTCAGGTCAGCTGCAAACGTCATCTTTGTGTTACAGGATTCGCAAACAGCTTCGATTGATTCTTCTGAATTCATGGTCACACACCTAAGCTAGCAATTCGTATTTTTCATTGGTTGGCACGTCGACTCTTTCAATGTGCCTCATCGATACATCTCTTCAGTACCTGCGGAATCGCGGGCCTGACTTCCGAACAGAAATTCGATCCGGCTAAAAACTCAACGCCGTCAGGAAGTAAATATAAAACTATTTATCGCGGCCTGCGTAAATTCAACACTGTAACCGACATCCTCGGGCGGCATGTAGCGCCCGTGTTTCATAGTCACTGGATTCACGACATGTTCATGAAGGTGGTCTGAGTATTCGGTAACACGGCCCTCCATGTCTCCGGAAACACACAGATAGTCAATCATGCTGAGATGTTGAACATATTCACAAAGGCCAACTCCACCAGCGTGAGGACACACGGGAATCTTGAACTTTGCCGCCAACAGCAGCACGGCCAAAACTTCGTTTACTCCGCCCAGTCGGCAGCTGTCTAACTGACAAACCTGCATACCGCCGGCCTGCATGAACTGCTTGAACATCACACGATTGTGACACATCTCGCCCGTAGCGACGGGAATCGGGGCCACCGCTCTGGCGATCGCAGCGTGACCCAAAATGTCATCCGGGCTTGTTGGTTCTTCAACAAACCATGGACGAAATTCAGCAAGCTGGCCAATCCATTCAATCGCCTGAGACACGTCCCACACCTGATTTGCGTCAATCATCATGTAAGCATCGTCGCCCATTTCCGTTCGCAGTACCCGGCAACGTCGAATGTCATCTTCCAGATCGCGACCAACCTTGATCTTGAAATGCGACCATCCACGCGATTTCAGATCTGCACACTTCTGCCGCAAAGCGTCATCAGAATAGCCAAGCCACCCAGCAGACGTAGTGTAACTTGGATACCCCTGATCAAGAAGAATTTCAAGCCGCTGTGACTTGCCGTTAGCCTGAGCCCTCAATAACTCAATCGCCTGCACCGGAGTAATGGCATCAGTCATGTAGCGAAAGTCCACGCAACTCGCGAATTGTTCGGGACTCATATCACTCACAAGCCGCCAGACAGGTTTGCTCTGAATTCTGGCCCACAGATCCCACACCGCGTTGATGACTGCTGCCGCTGCCAGGTGAATGACACCTTTCTCTGGTCCCACCCAACGCAACTGACTGTCGCCGGTCAGCTTGCGATAAAGCAAAACCGGTTCTGCCATCAGAGACTCAACTGAGACGCCTTCCAACAGTCGGGCGAGAGACCGAATGCCGGCTACACATAATTCGTTACCCCGACCGATCGTGAACGTCATCCCGTGACCAGACAATTCTGTCGACTTCGTTTTCAACACAACGTAAGCAGCAGAATAGTCCGGATCCGGGTTCATCGCATCAGATCCATCAAGCTGCTGCGACGTTGGAAAGCGAATGTCAAAAACATCGGCACCTGTGATGATGTGTGGCATGAGAGAAGGATTCGTTTTTTTCGGGGCGGACAGAACTACGTGTTGAATGAGATACGTTTCAGGCTTGCCGTGGTGCCTTTTCAAAATTGGCAGCCGACGCCTGCAGAATGTTCATCATTCCGCCGAAGTCTCCACCGTGAGCCAGAAGTTGGCCGCCCTGGGCCTGCCGTTTGGCCAGATCTTCCAGCGTCCCAACCGGGCATCCCCATGCGACTTTATTTTTTTTACAGGCAGCAGCAACTCGTTCAAATGCGGCATCCAGTGTCAGATCTGTATCCAGTCGCTTTAGACGCAAACCAAGATCTCCGGGGCCAACAAAAATTCCGTCCAGACCTGGCGTCGCGGCAATCTGTTCGATATTGTCGATGGCCGTTGGAGTTTCAACCTGCACAACCAAAAAGGTTTCTTCGTTGGCATGCGTTACGAATTCCTCAACGCCCTGCATGCCATTGACAAAGTAGTCGGCGTCCAACCCTGCGGCATCCAGCCCACGATCACCAAGTGGCGGGTACTTCACTGCTTCAACAAGAGTCGCCGTTTTTTCCGCGGTGTTCACGTGGGGAATCATCAAGCCGGCGGCGCCGTCTTCCAGATAACGATACAGCCGCGTCTTCTCCAACGTTGGCGGACGCACCATAATGTCGATGTCGTGCAGGTGCGAATGCACAAGCAACGTCTGCACGTCACGATCTGTCAGGTTTCGGTGTTCCATATCCAGCCAGATGCAGTCAAAACCAAAATGAGCTGCAAACTTCACGAAGGCCGGAACAAAGTGCCCAAGACAACACATCCGCACTGTTTCGTTATTGCGGATACGAGCAAGCGTCTTACTTTTTCTCATGTGCTGACTGGCCCTGGCGATCAAAGGAAGCAAATAAATCAAAAACCGAATTCGCCGAAACAGTGAGCGGCTTAAAGCGGACACTCGTGTTCAAAAACGGATTCGTTTCGCGAGGAATTCTAACTCAAAGCGGCAGCGCCGCGAGCAGGATGACTGGAATTTCCTTCACTCGTCGCCGGATTTGACACCGACGCTCAGTTTTTGAACATGAATCAAGGCAAAGTACTACGAGCCCGCAGTGCCAGCAATTGACTTTCCATAAACTGCAGAGCTCACTTGCTCGCGATGCGGGCTTGTAGACTGTGCAGACCGAACAGCTGCGTCCCCGTGAAAGCTAAGTCGAGATGGCGGATTTGCCGCTTAAAGCTGCCCCGTCAAAACATTCCAGATTTAGTGGCAAAAACGCGTTCGAACTGCAGAGGATTACCGAAACCACGAATGACAGGCGTTTTTGAAGCGTCGCAAGCAAAGATGCGCGTTGGCTAATTCTGATCCATCTCAGTTTGTGAACCTGTTGTTTCGACATCAGGACGCTTTGCTGCGCCATATCCTGCCACTGGTTGGATGCTTCGATGACGCGCAGGACGTTCTTCAGGAAACGGCAACCGCGATGTGGAAAAAGTTTGCTGAGTACAACACGACTCGCCCCTTTCTACCCTGGGCCAAACAGTTTGCTCGCAACGAAGTACTCATGCACCATCGTTGCGGACGAAATTATTCCTTCTTAACCGAAGCGTTGGTGGAATCATTGCTTGTTGAAAATCAGGCGCGTCAGGACGAAAGCCATCGTCGACAGGTTGCTCTGAAACAATGCCTCAGCAAACTGCCGGAAGCAGAGCGACGCCTGATTAACCAACGATGCGCGACCAACACGTTTTCGATTAGACAACTGGCGCACGAAAGCGGGCAGTCTGCCAACGTTTTACATAAGTCGCTTGCTCGAATTCGAAGTCAACTAATGAATTATATTTCCAGGTCTTTGGCAACCGAAGCTACCTAGCAGCGTGTCCGTGAACCGGGTTGTTTTGAGCGAGTGCCGAGTTGAGTAATTAAAAAACATGGCAGATGATGGCGGTTCGGGTGGCTCGTCGTGGATTGAGCCGCGAAATTCGGTTCCCCGCCGAATTTGAGGCCAA
>JBDNFN010000202.1:0-3399 GCA_041689795.1 Fuerstiella sp.
GAGAAGTTTAGCGATTAGGACGTTCAGCCAACATTCCGATTTCCTTCAACGTGGTGCGATAACGAAAAAATTCTTGCCGCGGTCAACGCGAGTCATCACGCTGCGCAGATTCCAAACAAATTTCGCGGCAGTGCCATTCGTGTCAGACACGAATGGCACTGCTTCTGACCGCCGAGAATGACAAATCGTTCCTGACTTCCATGCCTTGATGCTGCACGATTCAGGACACGTTCGCTCTTCGATTCGCACTGTTGAATCATCCGCATCCTCGAGCAGACTTGCAGCCATCTGGACGCCACGCTTAACAGCAAACCCTGAAGCGATTCGTGCATCAGCGTGCGAAGCTGCTTTGGAGCTCGCACGGTAAAATCGGAGATCGAAAACAAGGGTTCCGATGGTTTCGGTGCGATCGGCCGCGTGGTGGTCGAAGAGGCTCGGGCTGTTCGTGGAGCGGTTTGGGAACGACGACTCTTTGACGCGGGCATCTTTGGCGACTCAGTAACCGGAGACTCAGCTTGCTCATTCCTGCCAATTTCCCGAACGCCGCCGCTCAACCTGCTGACGGACTTCAAATACTCATGCTTGGATGACGGTTTCTCCTTTGAGGAAACTGAATTTGATTCTCCGCTGAAGCGGATCTTCTGCTGGAGAAACCGTCACTCTTTTCAACTACGCTGCGGACATCCTCTCGTAACCGGGCGGTGCGATTGACCATGATTTCAAAAAATGCGTTTTCGGCCGCTCCGATTAACGGCATGGTTCTCTGAGCAACCTCGGAATTCCCTGTTCGCTCGTCGAGCTGTGGTGAGACCTGAATGCGACGAAGCAGTTCCTTAAGTCTCGCTTTCATCTCGTTGGCCTTCGGGCTGGCAGGATCAACCACCACCACTTGAATCGTGACCGCAAACGCGTCTTGGAATTTGTCATTCGATTCCAGCTCCGATGCACGCACGAGCAATCGCACTACCTCGGCCTTTTCTGGATACTCTACAGGAGCGTCGTTCTGTGGAACCGACACGTCTACTCGCATGTCCGCTGTTGCAGTGCTTTTACCCGCTGTTTCTCGATCCGCCGGCAGTGACATGGATTTATCTGCACCACCGAAGACAGCCAGTAGAAACACCAGAACAAGGAGTCGATACATGAGTCTCCCCAGAGAATAGTTTCAGATAAAACTGATTGATCTGAACCGCGGAGCTAATTTGACTGGCAGGGTACTTACTGGGCAATGTATGGCGGACGGGTTTCAGACTTCAACAGGGCGACAATTTATCGACGCTGAGGTGACGTCATCCCGCCCCGAAAGGGCAGGATAGCCGCGATGAATGTTGCTACTTCGTTGGAATTGAGAGCTGATTTTCTGCATGAGCGCAGCATCAGGAGATTCCTGATCTGAGCTGATCCGAAAAAACGTTGCCGTTGATTTAGTAGATTCAGCATCAGGAAAACGGCGTTCAGGATGTGTTGTAGAACTTTGCGGAACTCGCAGAAAGCTGGCGGGATGCGGATGCCGGCCGCTTCGGGATTATGATGATCTGCAGCAGTAACTGACAGCACGGACAGATAGACTCATTGAGTCCGCAGACTAATTCCAGTCACTGCAGTGCGGTTTGCTGTTCAGGCTTTACGTCACGTGGTTGATATCCCATCAGGCTGCGACACAGGTTCAGTCGGTCCGTTTTGCCACGATTGGCCAGCACTCCGTAGTGACGAATTCGAACCGACGTACTCAGCGATTCAAACATGTTCAACATATCCCGTCGCATCACGCGATCGACCGCCGAGGCGAGGCGTCTCGGCTCAGACGTAGCTTGTTTTGAGTGGTGTGGACTGGATAGACTAAAGGCCCGTTCGTGTTGATTCATCCCACCTAAGTCAGGTCGTTTATGAACTTCGTCTTCCAAACTTTTGCTGGAGCGTTTCGGCCACGCTGCTTACGAAGTTGCTGCAACACCGTTGCGGCATCGATTGGCAGGTCAAACTCGTCGGTTTACAGTGGTTTTCTGATTTGTTGCATTGTGATGATGGCCTGTTGCCGGGTGACAGGTGCGGCGGACGATGCTTACTTCGAAACGCACGTTCGGCCACTATTGGTTGAACGCTGCTACAAATGTCACAGCGGGACGAAAACCAGCGGTGGTCTGGCGTTGGACAGCAGATCAGGCTGGCAAACGGGCGGGGAATCAGGGACAGCGATTGTGCCGGGTAAGCCCGACGAAAGCCTGTTGATATCAGCCATCAAATACGAAGGCCCGAAAATGCCTCCTGCAGACGCTGGTGGGCGATTGACGGACTCAGAGGTTGCCGTTCTGGAACAGTGGGTACAGTCGGGAGCACACGATCCTCGGGAAAGCAGTGTGCGACTGGGCGGAATGTCACTGGACGAAGCCAAGACATGGTGGGCCTTTCAACCTCTGCCAGAAGTAAGCGCTAACACTAAGGCAACGGGTGATGATGCCGCAAGTGGCAGGATGGCGACGACTCAGCAAATCGACGCATTTTTGAATGCGAAACGAACGGCAACATCGTTGACAGCGAATGCACCAGCAGACCGCCGCACTTTAATTCGTCGAGCCACCTATGACCTGACCGGCCTTCCTCCAACACCCGACGAAGTGCAGCAGTTCGTCGCGGACGAATCTCCGGACGCGTTTTCGAATATCGTCAACCGTTTACTAAATTCGCCGCAGTATGGAATTCGCTGGGGCAGGCATTGGTTAGACGTTGTTCGATATGCAGACACAGCGGGAGAGAACACAGATCGACCGTTGCCTCATGCATGGCGGTACCGTAACTGGGTATTTGATGCCATCAATGGTGACATGTCCTACGATGAGTTTATTCGCATGCAGCTGGCAGGTGACATTTTATGTGCGGACAGTGATTCTCAAAAATTCAGAGAAGGCATCGTGGCAACGGGTTATCTGGCGATCGCTCGGCGTTTTGGGCATGACATCGACAAAGACATCCACCTGATGCACGAAGACGTTATTGACAATCTTGGCAAAAACTTTCTGGGGCTGACCATTGGCTGTGCAAGATGCCACGACCACAAGTACGACCCTGTCACAGCAGAAGATTATTACGCGCTATATGGGATATTCAACAGTACTAAATTTGCTTTCCCCGGGTGTGAACCACAGGGCCAGCCACGTGACCTTGTGGCGTTAATGCCAAAGCCTGACGTGGCGAAGCTGATGGATGAATGGCGTCAGCAAAATTCATTGGCGGAAGCAGAAAAAGCAAAACGCGAGCAATCGGCCGGTGAAGTTAGTAGCCGCCTGAAGCAGGTGGTTGCTAAGCAGAAAGCGGAATCGGCGGGCATTCTGGCCATATCTACGGTAACAGAAGGAGCTTCCGTTTCGTTTGCGGATTCGCAGACGCAGGCGTTGGATCGAA
>JBDNFN010000203.1:0-57177 GCA_041689795.1 Fuerstiella sp.
CCGTTCCGAATCCGTCAAACGAACGATATACTTCTTCTCACTCATCACAAAACCCTCCGTGGATTTAATTTGGTTCTGTGGATGAGCGCCGATTTTTCAATTCGACGCAACCCTAGTTTTCATCCCTGACAATGCACTAGCTCGTTTTGCGATTCACGTAACCCAGCACACTGTTGCGGCGGATTGGAAGGTGTTTTTTACTACTACTGTGCCTGCTTCAGGATGCCATGCATTCCTAAAGCATTCGTGTTTAACAAACCATCGTGTTGCGTTAGTTCAATTTCGAACACTGAACAGCACACGCCTTATATGATGGCTGTCTTGAGTACGGGTCGAAGACCGCATCCGTCAGCTGATTGGCTTCCACGTAGTGCATCGCGATAAAAAGTTGCCCGCTCCGGACAGAGTTAGTCAACACCGCCTGCACGATAATGGTTCCCCGCCGTGATTTGATCTGCATGGAATCGTTGTTACTGATTCCATATAGCTCGGCATCTTTCGGATTGATTTCAGCAAAGATCGTTTCAGGATACAGTTTTCGCAGCACCGCGGATTTTGAGGTTCGTGTTTGCGTGTGCCATTGTGCCGCCGAACCGCGGCCTGTCATTAGAATGAACGGGTAATCTGCGCAGACCGGTTCGCTTAGTGGCCTTGGTTCTTCGAAAATGAATCGTGCTCGGCCGTCTGCGTGATGATAGTGGCCGTCTTCGAACAGTCGACGTTCAGGATCGGGTAGTCCGCTTACTAATTGGCTTGATGAAACAGTTTGGTCGCCGTGAGATAGTTTGGCCGTAGGTTGTGGATTCAGTTCGGTTCTTGTTTTGTCTGAAAACGGCCACTGAATTCCGCCGGCGTCGTCCAACATGCGATAGTCTTCGATGCCTGTGATGTCGCATGGTTGACCAGCCGAACACCGCTTCAGGATTTGGAAAACAGCTTCGGGGGAAGTCCATTCTTTGAACATTTCACCGCACCCCCAACGATCCGCAACCAGCTTGAATATGTTGAAGTCGGTGATTGCCAGGCCAGGAGCTCGTGTCACTTTTTTGATGACTCCAAACCGTCGCTCGGAGTTGATCAATGTACCTTCTTTTTCTCCCCATCCGGCAGCGGGCAGAACTAGATCTGCAATCTGAGCGGTTTCGGTGGAGTGATACATGTCCTGCACCACTAGAAATTCCAGCTTGTCCAGAATTTCGGCACACTGATTTTGGTTGATCCAGGAATGAGCAGGATTCGTGCAGACAACCCACAGTCCCTTGATCTTTCCCGCAGCAATTCCGTCAATAATCTCATTGTATGCCCAGCTGTTTTGGTCGGGAACGCAGTCCGCATCAATGTTCAGCAGGGCAGCGATCTTACTTCTATGTTCCGGGTTGGTGAAGTCGTGGCCACCAAGCAGATTGGTTGTGTTACTGAACAACCGCGACCCCATCGCATTGCACTGTCCGGTGATTGAGTTCGCTCCGGTGCCTGGTCGACCGATATTCCCTGTCATTAGAGCCAGATTGATAATCGCCTGAGCCGTGCGAGTTCCCTGATAGCTTTGGTTGACACCCATCGTCCACCAGAATGAAACTCGTTTCCCTTCGTGAATTGTCCGGGCGAACTTGTGAAGTTGTTCAATCGTCATTCCGGATTCAGCTGCGATACGTTCAGGCGTGAAGTCTTTCACGTATTCAGCAAAGTGTTCGAAGTCACTGGTGTGCCTGGCGATATAGTCCGGATCAACCCATTCGTTTTCGATCAGTATTCTGGCGATCCCGTACAGCAGCGCCTGATCCGACTTTGGGGCGATCGCCAAGTGCTGAGTTGCCTGCATGGCGGTTTCTGTTGTTCGCGGATCAATCACGATGATCTCGGGCGAATGCGGATTTCGCATGACGCGTTGCCACATAATCGGATGAGCAATGCAGATGTTACTGCCGATCAATACGATCACATCGGATTCTTCGAAGTCCTTATACGTGTATGGCGGAGCATCAAATCCGAACGACTGCTTATAGGCCGTCACTGCAGTGGCCATGCATTGCCGCGTATTTCCATCGCCATGCACCATTCCCATGCCAAACTTGCAGAGTGCTCCCAGAAAAGCGAGTTCCTCCGTCGGCAATTGACCGGTTCCGATGAACGCAATCGAGTCTGCGCCGTATTGCTGCTGAATGTCTTTAAAACGCTGAGTGAACGTGTCCAGGGCTACGTCCCAATCAACCGTTTCCAGCCTGCCGTGCTTATTTCGCAGCAGCGGCGATGTTGCTCGATCATCCGAATTCAGGACGGCCAGTGCCTCCCAGCCTTTGGGGCACGCCATTCCAAGGTTGACAGGGTTTTCTGTCTTTGGAGTGAGACTTACGGCCTCACCGTCTTTCAAATGCACATTCAATGAACAGCCGGTTGAACAATATCCGCAGACCATTGATGTGGTCGAATCCGGTTTCGATTTTGCAGGAACGTTTCCTAGGCCAAAGCCGCCTGGTTGCAGCAGCAAATCGCCAGTCAGATGACCGTCTTTTTGGTGAATGAGTGGGTGCATTAAGTAAGAATCACAGCAGTTGAATGACTGGGGCGAAAGACAAATTTATCGACGCGGGTACGAGCTTTGGGGCTCAGGGGAATAACTCACTGTGATCAAAACGCACCCGGCATTTTGTCCGGTGAAACGGCCGTGAAATAAAGATATCTTTCCAGCAATTCACCGCTTACGCATCCGGCAAAGGCGGTTGCGACAACAGCCAGGCTTGTGTTGTCTGATAACGGAAGCAAGGTCGCCACGGGCAACAGGACGCCGCCAAGTGTGCCGGCCACAAACCGAGCCAGCGTAATGTTTCGAAGTTGCGAAGTCATCAGTTTTGCTGTGCGTTTAAGCTGGCTTATCCCTGAGTGTTTCAAATGGGCAAACAGCGATGCTTCGACAGTTAGCTTTGACAGCGATGCCAGAAACAGTGCTGCGACGAACCATGGTTTGACGTGAACGACGAAACTGTGAGTACGCTCATCGCCTGTAGCAACGGCAATCACGGCCAGCGTGATCCAAGTGGTTGCAATTCCAAGGATCGGACATGTTAGAAGAAACTTCGTTGCTGTTTGGCCGAACTTCCAGAATTGTCGCTGTGTAAATACGTAAATCATTACGGAGCAGAATACGCCGAGCAGCCCGATCGCAACGGCTGACCATCCAGTTGCGCTAGTCATCGCTGCGGGTACGCCGGGCAGAAAGTCTGGCGCAAGCTTTAACCAGCTAAGGCAGACATATGTGACTGCGGCGCCGGCAAATCCGCCGAAGACGACAATTTCGCGACTCAGCCAGGAATGTCTAAGACCAATTACTGCTCGGAATGCATACAGCGGCCTCCCCAGATGACAGGTGCTCGCCCCAAGCGCTAGCAGTCCGAGCAGCAGTGCAACGGTTGCATGAATCGCGGCGGCAAGCGGTTGACTGCCGGCCAGATTCGTCAGCAAGCCTGTTGCGAACATACCGATCGAAAGTTGCGTCAGCACCAGCATAATTATGAGGGGCCAGTGAGCATGCTGCAGTATCAGGATCTGGCTGTCGGCCGCGAGCAATTTGCTCGAAACAGTTTTCCGGCTGAAGTAGGTCGTTGTCGGCTTCGTGAAATTTGAATCAGGAGCCGTAGCAACTAATCTGCCGCGGCCCGCTGATTCCAACACTTCATCAACATTCACGACACCAATTGAAATGGCTTCGTGTGGACAAGCCTGAACACAGGCTGGCGCTTCTCCAACGGCGAGGCGATCGCTGCACATGTCACATTTGCGAACAATACCCTTCGCTGCATTGTACTTCGGGACCTCATACGGACACGCCAGAATGCAGTATTGACAACCAATGCACTGGTCATCCAGATGTTTTACGATGCCGGTCACCGGATTCTTTTCGTAAGCATTAACAGGGCATGCTGTGGCACAGGCTGGGTCGATACAGTGGTGGCATGCGGTCGTTACGTGCTGCATGATAGGCAGTTCGGCAGTTCCGCCGATCAGCAGCCCCACGTCTCGCCAGGTTTCGCTGTCGTCCAGTCCATTCAGGCTGTGGCAGGCCGTGACGCAGGCTTTGCAGCCCGAGCATTTGTCGAGGTCAACGTTGAACGCAAATTGTTGTCCCTGAGCAGGTGGCGACGCGGGCAGCAGCTTTGAATAGTACTGCTGCTGAGCGGGAAGTTGCCCGTCCGCGTGCATTTGCGCAAACCGTTCGACCGCCGTCAGGTCCTGTTGTTCTTCGAGAAGTTGTTGCAGAAGATTTGTCACGACATTCGTTCAAGGCAGACGTTAAGTCCAGCACAAAAAATGTCAAGCCGCGAGATGCTGCGTTGTTCCGTTAGGCGATGTGAACGTCGAGCAGTCATTGGAATCATGCGAAGAATATCGTTTGTGTTTCACTGATGGCTTTATCCACGGCACCGCGCCTGCGAACGGTGAAAGCTATCTGGTGGAAGGTCAAAGTCAGTTAATTCAGGCTTGCACGACTTCCGGGACAGCGTTTAGTTTTGTTTGGCAGCTTGTGGCTAGTTTGCAACCGATCTCAGTCGCCAAAAGTCTGTCCAGCACTTCTGTCGGAGGTAGCTGAAGGAACACAAGTCCGTCTTCGATTTTTACAGGGAACGTACGAATGTTGTAATCTTCGTTCTGAAGTGATTTCCCTGTTTTTAGACTGAATGTTTTCTTGTGCAATGGGCAGGCGACCTTCGGAGTGCCCTGAGCGTCGCCGATCATTCCTCGAGAGAGTACGAAGGCCTTACGATGAGGACACATGTTCTGGCTGGCGTACCATTCGCCGCGACTGGTGAAGTTGAAAACTGCGATCTGGACTTTGCCGTATTTAATTGTCGCTCCGCCATCAATCGGAAAGTCGTCAGAGTTTCCAACCTGCGTCCAGCGAGTTGCGGCCAGATCTTCCGCGTGAGTCTTTTCAATTTCTTCGCGACGTTCTTCCAACGCGTGATACTGACCGAGAGAAACAAATTCACCGGGCCAGTCACCAGGGCGATGCTGGCCTCGTTCCGAAACAATTTCAATGGTTGGTTCAGTTTCGTCCGTGTTAACAAATTGCCGGAACCACTTGCGTTTTTCAGGGTCGTTAACGGTTGTTGTCCATTCACATTGAAAGGTGTCGACAAGGTGCTGCATCATGGCATCCAACTCTGCAGCTATGCCCAGCTTGTCGTGTAGCACAACGTCGCGAATATGATCGATTCCGCCTTCAAGTTTTTCGCACCAAACGGATGTGCGCGTCAGCTTGTCGGCTGACATTATGTAGTAAGTAAAGAAGCGATCAATGTAAGTGATGGCCATGTTTTCATCGACATCACCGACCAGTAATTCGCCATGACGAGGAGTGGTTCCACCGTTGCCACAGACGTAAATGTTGTAGCCGTTTTCTGTGGCAATCAGACCGACGTCTTTGCTTTGTGCCTCAGCGCATTCTCGAGTACAGCCAGAGACCGCCATCTTCACTTTATGCGGAGTTCGAACGCCCTTGTACCGGTGTTCCAGACGGATCGCGAAGCCCACAGCATCCTGAACTCCATAACGACACCATGTGGTCCCGACGCAGCTTTTTACGGTTCTGAGTGCTTTGCCATAGGCGTGGCCACTTTCGAAATCGGCCGCGATCAATTCCTCCCAGATCCCCGGAAGGTCCTGAATTTGAGCACCAAACAAGTCAACGCGTTGCCCGCCGGTGATCTTTGAATACAGGTCGTACTTCTTTGCGACGACCCCCAACGCGATCAGCTGATCCGGAGTGATTTCTCCGCCGGGAACTCGCGGTACCACGGAATACGTTCCATTCCGCTGCGTGTTTGCGAGAAAGCGATCATTGCTGTCCTGCAAAGTCTGGTGTTTGGCATTCAGGATGTAGTCATTCCAGAGTCCAGCAAGGATCGAGGTAACTACTGGCTTGCAGACTTCACAGCCGTTGCCGGAACCACATGCACTTAGGACCTCAGAAAACGACTGCAGTTTCTTAGCTTTCACAATGGCGAACAGTTCTGTGCGGCTATAGGCAAAGTGCTCGCACAGATTGTTGTTGACCTCTTTTCCCAGAGCTTTCATCTGCGCAGCGAACAGGTCGGTGACGAGAGGCATGCACCCACCGCAGCCACTGCCAGCTTTTGTGCATTGTTTGACTGCGGCGGCAGACTCCAGGTTCTGGGTAGTGATGGCTTCGTAGATTTGTCCTTTCGTCACGTTGTTACAGGAACAGATCTGAGCCGAATCCGGCATTCGATCGACGCCACCCAGTGCTGCTGCAGCCCCTCCGGCACTTCCCGGAATTAATTCGTGTGGCTGGCACGGAAGGTCGTCGCCTGATTTTGCCATGATGCTAAGCGTGCCATAGTCCGACGCATCGCCGACCATGATTCCACCGAGCAGTTTTTTGCCATCAAGACTAAACAGCAGTCGCTTGTAGACGCCCGAGAATGGGTCTTCGAAAGTCAGGCTGATCGATACGTCGTCTCCTGATTCGTAGTCGCCGAAACTTGCAACATCGACTCCCATGAGCTTCAGTTTTGTGGAAAGATCTGTTCCTTCAAACGTACGATCATCACCGCAGAAGTTTGCGGCAACAATCTCGGCCATTTCCCAACCAGGAGCGATCAGTCCGTAAATCATGCCGCCGTGCAAGGCACATTCACCGATGGCAAAAATGTCAGGGTCGCTGGTTTGCAGACGATCATTGACAAGAATGCCGCCTCGATCACCGACCTGCAATCCGGATTCTTTGGCAAGATCGTCACGTGGGCGAATACCGGCTGACACAATAATCATCTCGCAATCCAGAGTTTCACCGTCGGTGAATTCCATCTGGTGGACTTTGGATTCACCATGGACTTCCTGAGTCGCCTTGTTCAAATGTACTTGCACACCAAGGTTTTGGATTTTTCTAACCAGAGTTCGGGAACCTGCCGCGTCAATTTGCCGTGGCATCAATCTTGGAGCGAATTCGATGACGTGCGTTTCAAGTCCAAGGTCGTAAGCTGCTTTCGCTGCTTCAAGTCCCAGTAGCCCGCCACCTATGACGGCACAGCGTTTTGAATGTTTCGCGTAATCGATGATGTGCTGCAGGTCTTCAATTGTCCGATAGACAAAGACCCCCTGCTTTTTGATGCCGGGAATTGGTGGCACAAATGGAAATGAACCCGTTGCAATGATTACCTTGTGGTATTCAACTTCAACGCCTTTGCTCGATCGAACGATCTTATTTTCGCGGTCGATTTCGCAAGCGCGATCGCCGATGTGCAATTCAATACCGACCTGTTCGTACCAATCGAGCCGAGCCAGCATCAGTTTTTCCGCATCGCGATGAGCAAAGAAACTGGTTAGTCCGACTCGGTCATATGCCGCTCGAGGTTCTTCGCAGAAAGTGACGATGCGAAACTTTCGAGATTCGTCGAAGGCGATCAGGTTTTCGCAGAAGCGAAGTCCGACCATTCCATTACCGATGACAACGATCGTTTGTTGGTCAGTTGATCCAGTCATTGTTCGCGTACCTGTCGCTCAAAAGGAATTGGCCGAAATTCCTTTACGCAAAGCTTATACCAATCATAATCCCTCGCGAAATTGTCAGCATATCGTGTCCTGTTAAATGCTGCCGAAGTCTGTTTAGTGGCAAGGCACGTGGCTAACACCACGTTGCAGTCTGTCTTTTGCAACCAAGACAACCGCGGAGTGATCGATTTTCAGACATCCCTGCCATGATCGTTAGCACGAACGTGGTTTTCCGAAGTCAAGGCGGCTTCGAATAGTCTTGCGAAGCTCATCACAAATTGCACAAGGCCGCGCCATTCTGATGGGTGTCGAATTCTGTTTAGAAATTGCAGCGGTTGCAGTTGGAAGCAGGATTCATAAGTTTGCAATAACGATTCTCAAACGAACAGTGGGCTGCCTACCGATTGGTAAGCAGCCCACTACAGCGTTTCCCGTTGATACCCGAAAGGCGAAGTTGTTGGAGAATTCAGCTTTGTACATGTTTGAACTTCGAGAATCGGCTTGGGGATTTCAGGCCTGCTATTGGGCACATCGGCCAGGCGACCTCAGCCAAATCTAAAAACGACCGCTGTGAACAGTATTCCTGCGGCAATCTTCCTGAAGTGTTCTGATATCAGTGTTCTATGTTCTTACAAAACATTCCGGTGTTCGGCTGCGTTTGCGGCTGTTCGCCTGAAACTCATAGAGTCGACGTAACACCCGCGTAAAGGCAATCCGTCCTCACATCCGCATGTTTTTCGAGCAAGTTACGAAAAGGTGCGGTCGCTCGTCGCGAAAGTCGTCAAGGTGTTCGACCTTGTCTATGGCTTCACCCGCCGAAACTCTAAGTGAGTTTCGCTCTGTCATTTCGTGAAATGCTCTAACGCAGTTATTGCTGGCTGCTACGGAGTTCGTCAACAGGTCGAATAAAACTGAAACGGTTGCGATAGGAATTTCAGGCCATTTTTCTTCAAACCTAACCACCGGTCCACTCGACCGCTCTTGGCTGACCGGAATGTGGGAATCTTCGAACTCAAAACTGCACTTCGGCAGATGTCGAGATTTGGATGTACCTCGAAGCGTGCCGATACCGCAGAAGGAAAATGCGATGCTGCAGTGGGCCGGATTCAAAGGTCGCACTGTTGGCATTTAAGCAGAGTGCCTCGTGCGGGGTTTAGTGCCGCCCGCTTCTGTTTGATGCACATCGATTGTGACTGTGTGACTGTGTGATTGGGCCCGTGGGAGAGTCGCGGCTGAAGTCGGTTTCGCCCGTACACGTTCCGCGAACTCGCATCGGATCCATGTTCGATGCGCGATTTTATAATTCCAGTCGAGTGTGCTGAATGTGTCAGTTTGCCAGCACTGTGATCGCGACGACTCGTCCGTTGACAATTGTTGGAATTGCTATGCCAAAGGAAGGGTTCATGGAATTGACACTGCGAACGATGCTTTCACCCGCCGAGCTGTTATCGGCTACGACTGGCGTTTTTTCTGCCCAGCATCGGTTCGCAATACAGCCTTCAGCGGATTGTTTCATTGAAGACATTTGTGATGTCAACGAAGGCACACCATCAGCATATTCAGAAGCCAGAGCAATACTGGATCCATCTGGTGTCGGCTTCCATACCTGCAGCAGTGAAAACATGGCCGTGTTTTCTGAATTGAACAGCAGGAATACATCGCTGATTACGGCGCCGGAATCAGTCAGAGGCAGGGCTACGCCAGACAAGAGTTGTTCTGCAGCAATTGCCAATCCTCGCACTGCATTTTGGTCTTCGGAAAATCGAGCGCCGACGTATGGGCGACCCTGTTCTGCTGCAACGCCCGCCAGACCGTCACCAACGGGCAGATGTACAAATTCGCTTAGCCGTCGCAGTTTTTCACAGTTGATGTACGTTCCGCCGGCAAGACGCAAAGTCGATGACTTTGGGTCGAGCCTCCACGATTCAAAGGCGGCTTTCGTCTGATTTCGGCCATCAAGAAGGATTAGCACAACAGACTGGACGCGACCCTCGCAGAAGATTGGAAATCCAACGGCGGTGGTCATGCCCGCAACTCCGGCTTCTCGGCGGCGTACAAAATCTGTAGTAATCAGTTCATTTAGAAACGCGGGTGCTCTGAGTTCCCAGATTTTTCCTGGCAGGCCCTCACCACGATAGAACGTTACGGCATGACTTGCTTCGTGAAATGCGGCAGCGTCTCTATAACAGCTCTGTTCGAGCTTAAGAAACGAATCATCTGCATTCGGGACCCAGATTTCGATACCTTTGATGCACTGCCGTGTATCGGCAATATGTGTGTTTCGAACGTGCCCCGGCGAATTGAAGCCCTTTTGGTAGTATTCTGCCGTGACCGCGAGTGCAACCAATTCTGCGACAGAATCAACTCCAACTTTTTTCATCAACCGAAATCTGCGGTCTTCAACAGCGCGCACGGTGATTCCCAGTGCTGCCGAAATCTCCTTGTTCTTTTTGCCCTGCATGATCAGTCGCAGCACTTCGAGTTCTTTCTCTGTTGCTTCGCTCATTCGCAACAGCGACTCACGGCAAGTGTCCACAGTTGATTGCTGGCTAACGCTGTGCTCGACCGCGCCAATGATTGTGCTGAGCAGTTTCTTATGTTCAAACGGTTGAGTCAGAACCGAGTAAACGCCTTGTTGCATGAACTCAACCGCGTTGTCACTCGAGTCAGAAGTCTGCAGCACGATCAACGGGATGGAATGAAAGTGCAGCTGGATCCGCCCTACAATTGCAGCATTCTTTGCGGAATCATTAGTTGCGGAAATTAATACGCAACCAGTGGAAGATGGAGCCGTGCCGTCCAGAAGGCTTTCGACCGTTGGATACTGTCTAAAACCATAGCCCGCAACTTCGGCGGCATCAAGCACAGGAATTGTAGTTTGCGGCGGAAGAGCGACTGCGTGAATCGTGACGGATGATGTTGATCCGTGCTCATAGCTGACATCCATTTTGGGCGGGGTGCCTGGGGAAATCGTTCGAAGAGCTACGGTCGCAGAACGCGACTCGTTCGATTTAAAAACCGTTGGGCCTGACTTCAACATGACTTCGTAACCATTCTGGATTGGCTGCGTTTCTACAGATGGAAACGCCGCTCGCTGATTTAATGTGTCTGTGATTCTCGCCTGAGATCCCGATCAAAGTTGCCAGTTTTTAGAACATGAGATTCAGTACTCCAGTTAATTCACTCTTTGAGAATACGGGCAACGCCAGGTTGAAGGTGGTGCCCCATGGAAGGTCCAGCTCGTCGGAAGTCGACAGAATCGGAACACCGTTCATTTCCAGTTGTTCCAGAAGGTTCCCCCGCCAGGTGGGAAAAAACTTAGTCGTCATATCGTCTGATTCTTCCAATGATCCGCCGACGCTTTCCGCTCGAACCAAACTCACGACTGGCAGAGCTGTTTCGTCGGTTGCTGTAATCGTTCGGCAGTTCCAGAGTTCAATATCGCCTGCGAGAGGGTTTTGAGCCGACGACAGCAACAGCAATACAGAATCAGGAAAGCCTCGAGACTGTCCGATTGGAACGCCGACTACTGTCGAGACAATTGCAGGGTCATTCCCGAACGAGCGGATAAATGAATCGCTCTGGCCCAGTTTTTTTTGCATCTGCGCTTCACCCGTAATCCAGACTCTGCCCGGAACGCCGGCGCCTTTCGGGAAGCGAGTGTATTTCGATATGAATTCGAACGAAGGTAGTCCGCAATAATGCGAAACCTGCACCGCCAGTTCATCACGTTCGTCGCGATTCCAGACTTCAGCTCCACCGAAACCCTGTCCGAGACCCAAGACAACGACGCCACGAATTTCCTGTTGGCGGAATACGGGGATTGCTAACAGGGCGGACAGTTCTGTGCCGACCGCGGCGCTAATCTTCTTGAGAAGTTCGTTTGGTTCTTCCTGCAGAATCGTGGCTGATTTCAGGTGCCATGCACGTCCGGGCAGTCCTTCACCGGACTGCACTTCTGGGACATCAGTCAGGTGTCCGCGTTCGGCAGAACTTCCGACAACCTGTTTGGAGGTCAGCTGTAGCCGAGAAGCGTCTTTGTTGGGTGTCCAGACTTCTACGTACTGAATCATTGTTTCAATGCCAGCTTGAAACGATGTGTCGATTGTTTCGGCGGAATGCATAATCGCTTTGATTCTCTGGTGGTTTCTGCACCGGCGTCTTGTTGACGCTTTGCGGTGGGATGCGTTTGTCGGACGGCGTTCGATAATTTCTCAGGCAATGAATCGTTTGCTAACAGGAAGGTCTTAAACCCCGACTGTCTCCCTCGCGGGACGGCGTGAGTTGCCTGCGATACGTTCTGAGGTTTTCCTGGCATCGAATGCAGCGATATGAGCAAGTTTTCTGTTTTCCTGCTTCTCCAGGAATGACAGCAGGCACGCTCTGAAGTCGTAGTAGTGACTGTGATCCAGTACCTCGGAACGCTCACGCGGACGTTGGAAGGGAATTTCCAGCACCTGGCCCACCGTTGCTTCCGGGCCATTGGTCATCATGCAGATTCGGTCCGACATGAAAATAGCTTCATCCACATCGTGAGTGATCACAACAGTTGTAATTCGTTCGCGGTGAAGGATCTCAAGTATCACATCCTGCAGGTCCATGCGTGTTAATGAATCAAGTCGTCCGAATGGTTCATCAAGCAGAAGCATTCGCGGCTTCAAGGCGATGGCTCGGGCAATGCCGACTCGCTGCTGCATTCCGCCTGACATTTCACGCGGGTATTTGTTCAGGGCATCGGCCAGTCCGACAATACTGAGGTAATACTCACAGATCCGTTTACGTTCATCATTTGTTCCGTGGGGATAGACCCGCTTTACTCCCAGCATTACATTTTCGAAAGCAGTCAGCCACGGCAGCAGGCACGGCGATTGAAACACGACCGCCCGGTCTGGCCCAGGGCCATGTGTTTCTCGACCATCTACAATTACTGCACCGGAAGTTATGGAGTTGAGGCCAGCGAGCATTGTCAGAACGGTCGATTTTCCACAACCGGAATGTCCAATTACGGACACGACCTCGCCCTTATTCAGAATCAGATTGAAGTCTTTCACAACCGCGATATCCTGACCGAACGGGTTCGGGTAGGCCTTGGTCAGGTTGACGATTTCAATGTATCGTTTTTCGTTGTTATTCATGGGTTTGATTCTCTGAAGAGGTAACGTCAGCTTGTTGTTTCTGAAGTCGTCAACAGAGATCCAGTTGATCTGGGTTTACACGGCCGTAAAGTCATAGGGCGAGAGATTTGGTAATTCGATATTAGGGACTCTGCGAAGGTGCCCGGCGTCCTGATTAATCTCGGTCATGTAACGCGTGACTGCATTTCGAAGTTTTTTGAAGTCCGGGTTGAAGTTCAGTGTCGTGCGATCTCGGGGGCGATTCAGTGTTACGGGAAACGATTCCCCCAATGTCGCCTCTGGCCCGGGTGTCAAGGCGACAATTCTGTCAGCCATCAAAACGGCCTCGTCGACATCGTTTGTGATCATGACAACCGTGCGACGTTCTTCTTCCCAGATACGAATGATTTCGTCCTGAAGATTTGCCCGAGTCAAAGCATCCAGGGCGCTCAACGGTTCGTCCAGCAGCAGACACTGCGGGCGCATTGAGAGTGTTCGAGCCAGCGACAATCGTTGACGCATACCACCCGAAAGCTCGCTGGGCTTCTTCCATTCAGCCCCGGACAACGAAACCATATCGATGTAGTGTTGGATGTAGTCTTTGCGTTCTGGCTTCGTCATCTTCGGAAAGACCTGCCTGACAGCTAGTTCGATATTGCCAAAAACGCTCAGCCACGGCAGCAGAGAGTAATTTTGAAACAGAATTCCACGTTCGGGGCCTGGTTCAGTCACGACCTTGTCGTTCATCCGGACTTCACCGCAGTCAGGTTGCTGAATTCCGGCAAGCAGGTTCATGAGAGTCGATTTTCCACTACCGGAAAAACCAATGATGGCGACGAATTCATTCTCCTGCACAGTCAGGTTGATGTTGCGCAATACTTCAGTCCGTAAGCTTACCGGGCCGAAGCCAACGTTTACGCCGTCAATTTCCAAGGCTGCATTTGTCATAAAGACATATCCGATTTGGGGCTCATTGGGCTGTTAAGTTTCATTGGTTACACCACGGCGGCGCCATCATCAAAGGAAACGCTGCGTTGCAGCAGGATCATGATGCGATCCAGAAAGAATCCGATGATTCCAACAACAAAACATGCGAAGATGATGTTAGCAAATGAATGAGAAGACCCATTTTGATATTCATCCCAGACGAACTTGCCCAGGCCATCAGATGATGAAAGTGCTTCTGCAGCAATCAGTACCATCCAGCCGACTCCCAATGAAATTCGAAGTCCCGCAAAAACGAGCGGCAGGGATGACGGGATGACAATTTTTGTTAGCCGAGACCACAGTCCAAGACGCAGGACTTTGGCGACATTCATGTGATCTTTGTCGATCGATGAAACACCCAGAGCAGTATTCACAAGCGCTGGCCAGACGGCGCAAATGGCGACCGTACACGCAGAAAACACCAATGCTGGGTTGACGCCGAGGCCGCCGATGATCGGCAAGCTGGAAAAGAACTTAAACAGCGGATGGTTGTCCGGATCGGGAAAGAATGCTCCCACCACGATCTGGAAAATAAGCAGCCAAACCACGGGTGACACGGGTTTAAAAATGGAAATAATCGGTGCCAAACAGGCCATAACCACTTTGTTAAGGCCACACATAATTCCGACCGGAATAGCAACAGCCGCCGCCATGATGAATCCAATGAAAACTGTAAACAGACTACGCCAGATCTGAAACCAGATGGTTGCCCTTCTGGGGTATTGCTGTTTGGAAATTCTCTCGGCTGCTGCTTCGCCTCGAACAACAGACTTTGCTGCAGCGAGTACAGCAGTCGGAGTCTGCGCAGCCTGCAGGTTTTGCCGAGAACCGGTCGTCTTTTCTTTAGCTTCGGCAACCTTTAGCGAACGGTTTCCGCTTTCAAGGTAATCCAGTCGCTTGCTAAGGTGCTGAACTTCATTTGCAACCGCGTTTGATGCAAGTTGAGCTTCCTTGAGGGCTTTGGGCGGTCTGGAGCGAACGTTATTAATCGCATCTTTTGCTGCTGATTCCGTTTCTTTTTCGGAATCCGTTTTCGTGTTGTCGTCGCGAATTGCCTGCAACAATTCTTCCGTCGTTGCTTTGTTCGCCACCACTGCTTCAGACATGTGTTGTATTGTTGCTTTGCGTGCTGATCGGGTGGTCTCGTTTTCTGTTTTCCGAATCTGATATTTGTCCTGAAGCGGTGCAATTGCTGCATTCAGTTCAGCCTTCACCTGTTGCTCGACAATTAGCAACTGTTCCTTCAGCGAATTTGATTCCGCCCGCTTGCGGTCCATTTTCTCTTCGATTTTGGAAATCAAATCCGTGCGTTGGTCGCGAGTCAGCTGGAAGTCATATTCCTTTTCATTTTCGCGGTCGTTCAACGTGTTGTTGACGATCATTGCCGCCCAGACTTCTGACGGCGTTGGCACTTCGCCGGATTTTGTTTTGTGACGTGGTGCAATGACTGTCCATAGAGCAAGGCACGCCAGGAAAAATATCACCGGAGCAACCATGTATTTCAGAATGTCGAAGGCCTGTGTTTTGGGTTCTTCACGAAACATCAGTCGCACAACCGGATCAAGAACTTTAAATCCGCTTATGTCAATGGCCTTTAGCAGACCATACTTGAACCTGTCAGTTTTAGATGCAGACATGTTTCTCAGTCGAAGGTGTGTACGGGGGTTGAACGGTTTGTCGGAAAATCTGTTGAACGTTTCCAAACGACTAAGAAGATGCACACGATAAGCCGACGAGATTGAGTTCTGTGGTTCGCCGTTTCACTCGATGACTACTAAATGTCCTCGGGGTCTTTCGTTCCGATGGAATGACTGTTCAGATATTTGATGGGGTTTCTGGCGTCGTACTCAATGCCGTCGATAAAGTCTGATGTCGCTGGTTTGTAGCCGTCCGAATCCCAGGGCACATCGGCTTCTTCGATATAGCCTTCCGCAAGCAGCCGCTTGGCCGCGTCCAGATAAATGGCGGGCTTGTAAACTTCTTTTGACGTGGCGTGATACCAGTCAGCAGGTTCCGCTTCTGTAATCTGTCCCCAACGTCGCATCTGCGTCAGAAACCAGATGCCATCGCTGTACCACGGATATGAACAGTGATACTTGAAGAACACGTTGAAGTCGGGCATTTCACGCTTGTCGGACTTCTGGAAGAAGAAGTAACCGGTCATGGAATTTTTAATTACGTCGAAGTCGGCTCCCACGTAATTTGGCTGCGACAGCAACCGACAGGCTTCTTCGCGATTGACAAGATTTCCGTCTTTGTCTGGAGCATCCAGCCACTTGCCGGCGCGAATAAGTGCCTTCACAACGGCGATGTGAGTGTTTGGGTTTTCGTCAGCCCATGCCTTTGTGACGCCGAAAACTTTTTCAGGATTGTTCTTCCAGATATCGTAGTTGGTCGTTACGGGCACGCCGATTCCTTTGGAGACCGCCTGCTGGTTCCATGGTTCACCAACGCAATAACCGGAAATGTTTCCAGATTCCAGTGCCGACGGCATCTGCGGTGGTGGTGTGACTGAAAGTTCTACCTGAGCATCGGTAAATCCTTTGATGTCTTCTGATGTATACATGCCTGGATGAATCCCGGCTGCGGCCAACCAATAGCGAATTTCGTAGTTATGAGTCGAGACAGGGAACACCATCCCCATTTGAAGTTTTTCTCCGGCGGCCAGTTTTTCTTCAACAAATGGTTTAAGCGACGTGGCTGTAATTGGGTGTTTGGGAGTCGGAGAATCCAGTGAAGAATCGTTAGAGACCATCTGTTCCCAGACAGCATTTGAAACGGTGATACCGTTGCCATTCAGGTTCAGCGTATAAGCTGTGATGATGTGTGCCTTTGTACCAAAGCCAATCGTGGCGGCGATTGGCTGTCCGGACAACATGTGAGCTCCGTCCAGTTGTCCTGTGATCACGTTATCAAGTAGTTGCTTCCAGTTTGGCTGAGCGATCACTTCGACCTGAAGTCCTTCGTCTTCAAAGAATCCCTTTTCTTTCGCGATGACGATCGGAGCACAATCGGTCAGTTTGATGAAACCGAATTTCAGCTGATCTTTCTCCAGTTGTAGTGGGGGAAGATTTGCAGTCTGCTGTGTAACTTCAACAATTCCATTTGCTGCTGATGCAATCGCAGCCGCAGAAGCTTTTTCGAAAGCGGCTGGTGGTTGTTTAGTTAAGTTTGTGACATCGTCTTTGCCGCCACAGCCGGCAACGGACAGGACGCACACGCACACACACAGCAGGTCAGTGATTTTTCGCCGAACGTTTGGAAATAACACCAGCACAGCAGACTCCAGGCTTGAACTGCAGAACTCTCGGACGCGTTCGCGGAAACGGTCTCTGCAACCGAGATTTGCAAAGGGTGTGCCGATCGTTTGTTTTCTTCATGAAGTGGCTTGTAACGCTATGGAAAGTGAATCTGTTGTGGCAAACCACGCTGTTGTGAGCTCGCTGCCAGACGTTCAGATCGGATTGCCGCCCAAGTAAATCGCATTGCTGCTTGGAAACCGGGCGAGGCATACGGTTGAAATTTCGACGTCGCGTTCGTCCGCACCCACGGTACCCGGCTCCATAAAAACGGCACGCCGCAGCTGAACGAAGCTGACTCTGTGTCAAGTAATTGAATCCACATTCTTCGTCTTTTGCTGGTGGCACAGTCCGTTTCCGGAAATCCTCCGTCGGAATTGAAACTGACTGTGGTAAACTTCAGGGCGGTCGGACGCAGACATCAAAAGTCCGCTGGTTGGCATTGCGGGTTTGCACAACCATCGTTTTGCAATTAACGATCAATTTGAAAAGCAAAAAAGGCCAAAGCATGAATTCGACCACGGGCAGGAAGCTTTCGAACGGCGCCGAACAGTGGTTCCAAAACGGCGTGGATGCGATGAATCGCAGAAACTGGGAATACGGAATGGAGTGCCTTGGTCAAGCCATACGCCGGCAACCTGATGAACTTGAATATCGAAAGCAAAAACATCGTTGCAGTCGTCGCAAATTTGGTAAGCCGGGGCCCTTGTCGAAAGTCGCCACGGTTAAACTTGCCGCCCTGCGTAGCCGGATCATGACGGCGAATTCCAGAAAAGACTGGCTCACTCTGGACCAACTTGCAGAAGATGGCATCTCATTAAATCCATGGGATGCGCAAATGTTTGCAGTACTTGCAAAGTCAGCAACAGATGCGGGGCGGACTGACATTGCTCGTTATGGCTGGTCGACGGCAATCAAAATCGACAAGAAAAATGCCAACTACTACCGAGCGTTTGGGAGTCTGCTACAGGCAAATGGCGAGTATGAGCTGGCAAAGGGGTGCTTTCAACGCATTCAAAGCATTGATCCTACCGGGCGGATAGCCAAAGAACTCATTTGTTCCCTTGACGTTGCCGCGATGATTGATGTCGGAGGCTATGCGGGTGCCATGAGTACTCGCGATGTTGAACGGGGCGTTGACCGCAAGGGAGAGTTTCTGGAAGAGGCCCGACAGTTGGCCGATTCCGTTGCTGCTCAGGAGAAAGCGAGACGGCAGCTCAACCAGCAACTTGTTTCGTTAATCGATACGGGTGAGCAGCAAATTCGTGAGGGACATCTTTGTTCGGCGCTGCAGACTTACGGGCAAGTGATCCGGTTAGCACCGAAGAATCTGTCGATCAGAAAACGAATGGAAGATGTTGAGCTAACGTTGTTGCGTAAAGAGGCGGTCGATGCACAGATCAAGCTTGTTGGAAATCCTGCGTGCAGTCACAGCCGTGTTCTGATGAACGAATCGTGTGCCAAACTTGCCAGCAGAGAGCGGGAAGTTTTTTCACTTCGCGTCCAGAATAGTCCAGGTGATTTGTTGAACATTTTTCAGCTTGCTGACTTTCACCGTCGCGCTGCAGATTTTATCGCAGCAATTCCACTGTTTCAAAAAGTGATTGGCAATGATCCGTTACGTGGCGAAGCTTTGATTGGGTTGGGCGAATGTTGGGTAAGAACCGGTCAGACCGAACCGGGGAAAGAACAATTGCTCGCCGCACTAAAAACAATTGTGCCCGAAAAGAAACCGAACGCGTTCAAGCTTGCTCATTATTGGTTGGGGCGGTTGCATGAATCTCGCCAGCACTTTGACCAGGCGAAAATTCACTATTCCGAAATTGCCGCCATCGATTCGACCTTCAGGGATGTGAATGTGCGAATGGTTGGCGTTCGTACGTGATGGTCGCAGTCTGCCGACGCAGTTTTCTTGTGGCGCCTGAAGCGGTGTTGTGACCGCGATTCGACCACTCTGGCAGCGGACAGCTTGATGCCGTTTTGTTTGTTCCAAATTAGTTAAACGCATTGACGAAATATGACTCAGATTGACAGGTCGAAGCCGGTAATGATTACCGGGGCCACAGGATATGTTGCAGGTTGGATTGTAAAGCGATTGCTCGAAGATGGACTCACGGTACATGCAGCCGTGCGGGATCCCGAAAACCGAGACAAGCTTCAGCATCTTGACAGGTTGGCCGATCAGCTTCCCGGGCAGATTCGATACTTCAAATCTGAGTTGCTTGAAGAAGGTTCCTATGCAGACGCAATGCGGGATTGTGAATTGGTGTTCCATACCGCATCACCGTTTACAGTCAGCGTAAAGAACCCTCAATCGGAGCTTGTTGAACCCGCCGAACTTGGCACAGGAAATGTGCTTCAGCAGGCAAACAGGTTCGAATCTGTAAAGCGGGTTGTGCTGACCAGTAGTATCGCAGCCATTTACGGCGACAACGTTGATGTAAAGAAAACATTATCCGGTCGCTTCACGGAAGATGACTGGAACACAACTTCATCGCTTACTCACGGGCCTTATTCGTACTCCAAGGTGCGTGCGGAACGCGAGGCATGGCGGATCGCTGAAAATCAAAACTGCTGGGACCTTGTTGTTGTTAATCCGTCGCTGGTGGTTGGGCCGGGCATTAATCCCAACGCTACATCCGAATCATTCAAGCTAATCAAAAACTTTGGCGATGGTACGATGCGATTTGGTGTGCCCGAATTTGGCATTGGCATTGTGGATGTGCGCGACGTTGCGGATGCTCATATGAAAGCCGCGTTTACCGCAACGGCAAAGGGTCGACACATCATTTCAGGCCATAACACAGACTTTCCGTCAATGGCCCGGCCGTTGATTGCAAAATTTGGCCGAGCATACCCGTTTCCCCGAATGACATCTCCAAAGCCTATTGTCTGGCTGGTCGGGCCACTTTTGGATAGGTCTTTGACGCGCCGCATGATCAGAGACAACGTAGGGCTCCCGTTCGTCGCTGATAATTCAAAAAGTGTCAACGAACTCGGCATGAAGTATCGCCCGATGGATGTCTCGCTGGTTGAGTTTTTTCAGCAGCTCGTGGATAACGGCGTATTTAAAAAGCAACGCTGAAAACAAAGTTTTGAATGCTGCGTTTGATAACGGTTTCGTGTGAAATTGAGCTCCTTTACGACGCAAGCTAACATCGATCGACGTATTGAAAATGGAAGCACAATGGGTGGCTGCCGCCTGCTTGTTCCTGGCAGCGATTGACGATAGTCTCTATTGTTCGTCGAGTACATTTTCGATTCACAACTTTCATTGATGGACTGTTATGTCACGCTTAGTTTTTCTGTTGGTTGTTGGCTTCTCAGTGCCTGCGTTCGCGGCTGATCAAGGCATGGTGCCATTGTTTAATGGTAAAGACCTGGCCGGCTTTACTCAAAAGGGCGGCAAGGCTGAGTACCGGATTGACAATGGCGTACTGATTGGTGCGTCAGTGGCAGACACTCCTAACAGTTTCATGTGCAGCGACAGGGACTACGCCAATTTCGAACTGGTCTACGAATTCAAGGTAGAACCGCCGCTGAATTCCGGTGTGCAGATTCGTTCGCTTTGCTATGACCAAGACACTGAAGTAACAGTCGTGGCATCAAATGGTGAAGAGAAAACGAAGAAGGTGCCATCCGGTCGAGTTCATGGTTATCAGGTGGAAATTGATCCCTCACCGCGAGCATGGACCGGTGGGGTTTATGACGAAGCACGTCGCGGTTGGCTAAATACACTTGAGAAAAACGAGGCGGCCCAGAAAGCCTTCAAACAGAACGAGTGGAATAGAATCAGAGTTGTGTGCAATGGCGATTCAATCAAGACCTGGCTAAACGATGTTCCAGCGGCAGATCTAAAAGATGACCTGACAGCGAAGGGTTTTATTGCGTTTCAGGTACACGGCATTGGTAAGGATGGCAGCAAGCTGGGCAAGACAATCAGCTGGAGAAACGTGATGATCAAGGAACTTCCATAATCAGCAATAAGTCTCGATACCGGATCAAGCTGCCGTTCGGAAACGTGCCATTGGTGCTCCGAAGCGTTGCTCGATAATTGAAGAACAGTCACCGCCGCCCCAGATTGGCGGAACGGCGGATCCTGTAAAATTCGATCAAACCCGATCAAACCCGATCAAACCCGATTGTGCCTGAATTCAGCTGAAGGAAAGTCTGGCAATGAGCAGCGTACGAGATTTTGGTGCTGTTGGCGATGGCGTCACAGATGACTCCGAGGCCATCCAGCATGCCTTGGATGATGGCGAGGGACTGATCGAATTCCCTCGCGGCGAGTATCTTATTTCGAGAACACTTATCGTGGATCTCGCAAACCGAGGTCGCACCGCAATCAGTGGGATGGGGGCGATCGGGAAAATAGTAATGGCTGGCCCCGGTCCCGCGCTGTTTCTGAAAGCGAGTCACGCAAGTTCGGCTGATCCTCACGGCTTTCGCCCTGAAGAATGGCTGAACGAACGTATGCCGACGGTTGATGGCCTGGAAATTGAAGGACGTCATCCGGAAGCAGACGGAATTCGCATTGAAGGTGTGATGCAGCCGACGCTAAGCCGCGTGCTGATTCGCAAAGTTCGCACGGCCGTACATTTGACCAGTCGAGCTCGGAATGTTCTGATCGATTCATGCCAGATTTACGAGAACACAGGCATCGGCGTGCATCTGGACGGGGTGAACCTGCATCAATGTATCATTGCGGATTCACATATTAGCTATTGTCGTCGCGGTGGCATTCGTATTGAAGATAGTGAAATTCGGAATCTGCAGATCACGGGCAACGATATCGAATATAACAACAACCGTGCTCATGCAATGGCGTTTCCTGATGGCGAGGCTGACACGACTGCTGAAATTTATGTTGATGTCATGAACGGAAGTGTTCGCGAAGGGACAATTGCCAGCAATACAATTCAGGCGACTTATACGTCCAATGGTTCGAACATACGGTTCATCGGGGCCGGGGCAAATGGGCGTGAACGAGCTGGTATGTGGACAATCACGGGAAATCTAATTGGCAGTCAAAAGAACAACATTCATCTGTCAGATGTTTACGGTGTTAACATCACCGGGAATTACATCTACAGCGGGCATCATCGAAATCTGTTGATTGAACGATGCCGCAATATTGTGATTGGTCCAAACTCGTTTGGGCACAATGCTGATTATCAGGATAAAGCACTCGCGACTGGGATTCGGATCGAAGATTCCAACGGCTGCAATCTGAGTGGACTGCTGATTCAGGATGCTCCCGAGGGCAAACACACTGTTGCAGATACGATTCCGCTGCAACGTGATGCTCTGGTTGAAATTGTTCGTTGCAAACGAATCAATATTACCGGTTGCCAGATTCTTGATGGAACTCCGATCGGAATTCTGTTGGATGAATGCACCGATTCAATGGTGTCAAGCTGTACGATTATGGATCAGCGAGACGTCCGGCAGATGGAATCCGGTGTCGTTTGGCTGGGCAGTACTCAGGGGAACATGCTGTGCAATACACGTGTGGGTGGCACTCTCGGCAAAGCGGTGGTGGTGCCCGATCAGATGTTGCAGACAGCAGTGCTGCTGGATTAATGATTCATCGTTTTGAAAGTACGCAAACGCAGCAGGCCCGGATTTAAGTCGCGCGGAGTCTTCAGCTGAAACAATTTTAGAGTGATTTTGTAAAGTCTTTCCGGAGTCTCACGAACATGTTGAATCGGCGTCGTCTGTTGTCTCAATTCGTTGGAGTAAGTGCTTTAAGTATTTCTGGAGGCATGACGGCTTTACTGGCCGGTGCTTCGCAGAAGATCAACCGCAGGTTCACCATGGATCTGACGGGCGGTGCGATTGGCGTGAAGGCGAACCAGTTAGAAGCCATTGAATTGGCCGCCAGTCATGGTTTTGAATCCGTTGCACCGGACGCGGGATATCTGTCATCGCTTGATGAATCCGGCCGAGAGATGCTGGTCACACTTTTGAAACAGAAAAATGTTGTCTGGGGAGCGGCTGGCTTACCTGTCGATTTTCGAAATGACGAACAGACGTTTCAGGACGGACTGAAGCGGTTGCCGGACCTTGCGAAGGGCATGCAGCTTTGCGGAGTCGATCGAGTTGGCACATGGTTGAAGCCGTTTCATGAAGAACTGACGTATGTTGCAAACTTCCGTCAGCATGCTGTCCGACTGGGGCAGATTGCAAAGATTCTTAATGATCACGGTCAGCGATTCGGACTGGAATACGTTGGTCCCAAAACTCTGTGGGCGTCGAAGCGATACAGCTTCGTGCATTCGATGGCAGAAACGAAAGAACTGATTGTAGAATCCGGTCAGCCGAACATGGGGTTCGTTCTGGACAGCTGGCATTGGTACACGGCTCATGAGACGGTTGAAGACCTTCGAACGCTGAAGAACAGCGACATTATTGCGTGCGATTTGAACGATGCTCCATTGGGACTGAACATCGACAGCCAGATCGATAATCAGCGCGAGTTGCCAACGGTGACGGGCGTGATTGATCTCAAAGCATTTTTGGGAGCACTTGTAGAGATTGGCTATGACGGGCCGGTTCGTAGCGAGCCATTTAACGCTCGGCTGAACGCTATGGAAAATGAAGAGGCCTGTGCTGCCACTGCTGCGGCAATGAAGAAGGCGTTTGCTTTTGTTGGAGGCTAGAATAACCGAGCGGGATTCGCGGACACGGTTTTGACGTGGGAAACGACTATGATTGAGCGGAGTTATTTCGCTTTGAGGCGTGTCAGTCAAACGGTGCAACGATTTCGTTTTGCTATGGAAGTGTTTCATTCCAAGTGGTGAAACGCCGCTCAAAACAGTTGACGTTTGATGTTCGGAGCTTCACAGCAAACACCGTGTTGTTATTTGTCGGGAATCAAACTCGGCTATTTAGAATCGGCCAACGTTACGAACGCTTCAAATTGTCGATTGATATTTCCTGTTCCAGTTGGGGCATTCCTAATGATTCGGTTTCTGCTGCTTCTTGTTTTGAGTCCGTTGTTGACTTCGTGGTCATGCGCTGCTGAACGTAACGTAATTTTCTTCATTACAGATGACGAAAGCCCGACTCTGGGCTGCTATGGCGACGGCGTTGCAGTAACTCCTAATATTGACGCTGTGGCTGCGGATGGGACTTTGTTTCGTAAAGCCTTTGCAACGACCGCCAGTTGCAGCGCCAGTCGATCTGTGGTGATGTCCGGTTTACACAATCATCGCAATGGCCAATACGGTCATCAGCACGCGTACCATAAGTTCGCGTCGTGGCAAAATGTTGTCAGTCTGGCACTACCGAGAGTCATGGCGAATGCCGGCTATCGGACGGCTCAATGCGGTAAGTATCATGTTGCTCCCGAAGAGGTCTATCACTTTGAATCTTATATCAAAGGGAACGGTCGCAACGCGGTGGAAATGGCAAACAGCTGTCGGAACTTCATTATGGACACGTCAGCTGACAAGCCGTTTTTCCTGTACTTTGCGACATCTGATCCACATCGCGGTGGCGGAAAGGACAAGTCTTCAGATCGTGAACTTAAACCGGATTTGTTCGGTAATAAGTCGAACGATGGCGCATTTCCCGGCGTGAAAGAAGCATTTTTTAAGCCTGAAGATGTCAATGTGCCTTATTTTCTTCCGGACACTCCTGAAACGCGAGAAGAGCTTGCTCAGTACTATCAATCGTGTGCCCGAATTGACCAAGGCGTTGGTCGCCTGGTAGAGATTCTGAAGGAAGCCGGTCTCTACGATAAGACGCTGATTGTCTTCACGTCGGACCACGGGATGGCCTTTTCCGGAGGGAAAACAACTGTCTACGAAGCTGGCTTGAATGTGCCGTTTGTTGTTCGTAACCCCTACGAAAAAAATCGAGGAATCGTTACTGACGCGTTGATAAGTCACATTGATATTACGCCATCATTGCTCGACTTTGCCGGTGGCCTGAATACCAAAACCAACGGGCCGGAAAACTGGGTGAATCCGGATGAGTATTGGAAACAACGTGGGCAGTCGCCAATGGACAATCGCGGAAACGGTTCGTTTCGCAGTTATCAGGGGAAGTCGTGGATTCCAATTCTCGGTGATCCGGCCGCGACACATTGGGAGACGATTTTTGCGTCACATACGTTTCACGAAATTCAGATGTACTACCCGATGCGAGTTGTCCGCGACAGTAAGTACAAACTGATCTGGAATATTGCTCACCAGCTGCCCTACCCTTTTGCATCCGACCTATGGTCTGCGTCCAGTTGGCAGGCGCAATATCAATCCAGCATGGATGCACCGTACGGTCAGCACACTGTTGGTGAATACATCAATCGAGCGAGATTTGAACTGTTTGACATTGAAAACGATCCCCACGAAACGACCAATCTGGCCTTGAGGCGAGAATACAACGACACTCTTGTGGAATATCAGGAAAAGCTGAAAGCGATGCAGAAAGACCTTCAGGATCCGTGGATTATCAAATGGGAATATGAGTGATGCGAGTTTTGCCAGATAATATGTCGCGGACGATGAATGGTTGATCGGGCAGTCTAATTCAACCTTACGATCACGTGAAACAAACGCCGGCGTTTTTGCGTTCATGGCCTCATCTATCCTGAAAATCCAACATTTGCCCATCGTGTTCTGAGGTGTGTCGCATCGTTCTAAACGAATCAATGACAGTTGTTCAGGCGCTATCTGATGGACAATGTTGCTGGAATGCAACATGCCTGCAGTTACGAAACAAGCCTTCAGATCATCGACGTTCAAAACTCAACTTGCTCTATTTCGGGCGGGCACTATCGATTCAAGGTGCCTAAGGGTTCACGATCTGCATTGGGAAACGTACCCGCTTAGTTTCTGCGGTGTGCAAGTCCTCGTGCCTCAAAATTCCTTCCGGAGTGCTGTCGTGACAGACAATACACGATTCTGTAAACGTGCTGTGATTGAGTCTATTGAGCCAATGGTCCTGCTGTCGGCATCTGCCACAGATTCAAGCGACGTCCTGATTGACCTACATGAAGGTTCCTTCATTGATGGTCTCGGTGGCGATGATGAACTGATTGCACTGGTCGGTGGCGCGAACCTGAATGGTGGTGACGGTGACGATGTTCTGACGTCGATTCGTGGATGCAACATTCTTGATGGTGGCACGGGGTCGGATACAGCCGTCTACTTTGCCAACCATGATGATTTTGTGATAAAAGCCGCTGCAAATGGAGTGATCGTTGTCAGCAATGGTTCACGAAGTGATCAACTGCTGAACATCGAATACATTCAGTTTGATGATGGTTCCTACGCGGTTGAAGATTTGATTTCAGTGCCAGCTTCGACGTTCCGTTCTATCGATGGTACTGGCAATAATCTGTTGAACTATGAACTCGGAAGCACCGATGAACAACTGCTGAGACTGACTTTGGCTGAGTACGGCGATGGTATATCCGCTCCGGCCGGAAGCGATTTGCCGAGCGCTCGAAAGGTCAGCAATGAACTATCTTCACAAAGTACGTCCGAAGTGAACTCGAGCGGGCTCACTGACATGGTGTGGTTGTGGGGCCAGTTTGTTGATCATGATATTTCGATTACAGATGTAGCTTCACCTCAGGAAAAATTCGATATCGACGTGCCAGCTGGTGATCACCTGTTTGATCCAGGCTATACCGGCGATGCGGAAATTGACTTCAACAGATCTGTTTACGACCTGTCCACGGGGGACAGCACCGCTAATCCTCGGCAGCAGATTAATCAGATCACGACCTACATCGATGGCAGTATGGTTTATGGTTCTGACGATGTTCGAGCGACGGAACTAAGATCGTTTGATGGTGGTTGGCTGCGAGTCAGCGATGCCGATCTGCTGATCTTCAACGAAGCTGGCCTTCCCAATGCGAATGCCGGTCCTAACGAATTGTTGTTTCTGGCTGGTGATGTGCGTGCCAATGAAAACGCGGCTTTGACGTCTATGCATACGCTGTGGGTTCGCGAGCACAATCGTATCGCGACGGAGATCGCGGACTGCGATTCGTCGTTGTCAGACGAGCAAATCTATCAGCAGGCTCGCGAGTTAGTGATCGCTGAAATTCAGTCAATCACTTATGGCCAGTTCCTTCCAGCACTGCTTGGTGCTGATGCGATTCCGGATTACGCTGGCTATGATTCCAGCGTTGATCCATCGATCGCAATTGAATTTTCAACAGCCGCCTATCGTTTCGGGCACAGTATGTTGCCAGCGTAACTGTTGCGGCTGGATAGCGAAGGTAACGTCATTGCAGACGGAAATCTGACTTTGATCGATGCGTTTTTTGCTCCACAGGAAATTCTGGACAACGGAATTGATCCCCTGCTGATCGGCGCTGCTAATCAGGCGGCAAATGCCGTTGACACCATGGTTGTCGATGGGGTGCGTAATTTCCTGTTTGGCCTGCCGGGCAATGGCGGCTTCGACCTTGCGGCCTTGAATATACAGCGTGGACGCGATCACGGACTGGCAGACTACAACCAGGTGCGAACCGAAATTGGTCTGGGAGCGGTGTCTGATTTTAGTGAAATTACATCTGACGTTTCATTGCAGCAGCGACTTAAGGATGTCTACGGTACCGTTGACAACATTGACCTTTGGATTGGTGGACTTGCCGAAGATCATGTTGATGGATCGAACATGGGTGAGACCTTTCAGACAATCATCTCGGATCAATTCATGCGTCTGCGCGATGGAGACCGGTTTTGGTATCAGAATATCTTTGCAGGTGAACAGTTGCAGCAGATTGAATCGACTACTCTTGCAGACGTAATCGAACGAAACACGACAGCCCATGACTTGAACGTCAACGTGTTCTACGTACCGTTCGTTTGATCGCTGCCGCGTGTTATTGCGGCGTTGAGAATTACAAATCAACGCTCCGATTGGATCAGCCGGAGCGTTCACTCCTGTCTCATCAATCATTGGCCAGTGAAAGTTGCTACCTGATGTTGTTTCAGGCGAAGCCTGGGGAACCGCACGTCAAACTGGTAACTTAATGCGGCGCCGGACTCAGCCGGTTTTCCGTCAAGAACTAAACAGGAGCACCGGCTTTCTTTGCGACTTCGATTTCTGCCGACATGTCTCGCTGAAATGTTGGAGCAATCACCAGTTCTTCGATGACCGTTCGTTGTGGCAGCGTAGCCGCCAGGTGAATGCATCGAGCGACATCTTCCGGCTGCATCATTAACTGTCGTGCTTCGGCGTTTGGCGGAGCTGGTCGTCCGTCGAGAATTGATGTGTTGACTTCAGCAGGGATAATCACGGTCGCTCGAATGCCTTCGCATCGCAACTCACTATTCAGTCCGTGCGAAAAGTTTTGCGATGCGGCCTTGGCGGCGCAGTACGGTGATCCACCAAGAATGCCGGGCTTTAGCGCCGACATTGACGAGGTTGTGATGATGGTTCCGGAGCCACGTTGCAGCATGTCCGGAAGGCAGGCCTGGGTGAGCCTGTAGACGGCTTCAATGTTCACTTTGAACACCGCGTTCCATTCGTCGGGTTGTATGTATTTGATTGATCGCACTTTCGACGAGAAGCCGGCATTATTGACGAGAATGTCAATTCGTCCGTACGTCTTTATTGCAAATTCCGCGACCCCGGCGACAGCCGAGCTATCCATCAGGTCGCATGGATAAGCAGTGGCCTCGCCGCCGGCCGACTTGATCTCAGCGACGACAGAATTCAACGGTTCCGGCCGGCGTCCGACCAGCACGATGCTCGCACCTTCCGCAGCAAGCATTCTGGCGGCTTCTCGTCCAATGCCGGTTCCCGCACCGGTGATGATGGCAACTTGATTTTCTAAACGCTTCATTTGATTTCCTTTGGTCAGCTTAATCAGCGGACGTTTGTGACTTACCGCCGGTTTTGACTTGTGAATTGATTGCCTTCGGTAAACTCATGCCCGATGGACGTGCATCCTAGCATTGCGCGTAAACCGCGGGCATCTGCGGCCATGTTTGCATGACGGATTTGATGGTTTTCTTTGTGTCGAGGCAGCGATTTTCTAAACAAATACTGGCTGAAACTGCCGACGTCTGTTGATTGTCGATCTCGTTGGCAACTTGGCGCAGGGAGCAATTTTCGCTGCGCCAATTTATCGCCGATGTACACGATTTCGCCCTCGTGCAGTGATTGCGACTCTTGTAGGTTGTACCACAGCGATTTCAGTTTTTCTTGATGCGTGTCGGTGATGTTTATGATTCGTAGTCTAAAACTCGGCCTTCTGTTTGCTGTTGGGGCGCTGTTTGCTCCGCATGCCAGCGCGCAGAATGACGAGATTCAATATTCGTCTGGCCAGCCGGGTTACAGCAGCTATGAAATTGGTGCCGAAGCGCCGATTCGAGATGGTTTGCCACCCGAGTATTTTAATCAGTTGTATATCCCGCCATCGGGATTCACGCCCGCAATCCGACTGAACTCGACGCTGACACAGCCACTTATGGATTTTCAGAATCGACAGTCTGACAAAGAACTGTTGCTGATCGATCCGGCATTCAGCGGCGGACAGGAAACGACGGGGCTGACGATTGGTGCTCAGTTTAGAGGATCAGCGATGGTTGGCCGCACCAATACGACAAATAAATTTTCATACCTCGGACGCTTCCCGACAGATTTTTCCGGGGATAGCGTGACGGATGCGAGATTGCTGCAGGCCAATCAGGTTGTTGTGGGACGTTTTTCTCCATGGGCTCACGGCTATATGGAAACGCTGTTTTCGGACGTGTTCACGTTTCCTGATCACAAGCAGGGCAGCCTACAGATGCGTCAGGCCTATGTGGTGTTCGGCGATCTGACTCAATCACCGTGGTATGCGTTTATGGGTAAAAAGACCGTTTCGTTCGGCGACATGGGAACGCTCAGCCCGTTTAGTCAGTCTATGATCTGGCACTATTTTGCTCCTCTTGCAGAAGGAATAGGAGGCGGCTATGCAGACGGTGGATTTAATATTTCGGCCACAGCATTAAATGGCAGTCGAGGGATTAGAGTCGCCGACAGCAACGAAAAAGGTCACATCAATAACTTCGCGGTGAACACTCGATACGACGTTCCGTTTGGTGATGAATCCGGGTTTGCCATCGGAGCGGGCTATCTTCACGGCAGCATTTATGACGGACCAACTGCTGAGCATCTCGACCCTGGAATCACTGGGTCGTTGAATGGTCTGTGGGATGTTAACGCTTCATTTTATTGGGGCAGCTGGCAGTTTGAAGGCGAGGTTGTTCAGACAAATAAAGAATGGCCGACGACAGCGTATAAAGTGACGGCATATCGCCTGGAAACGGCAGTCGACATTCTATGGCTCGGTAAGAATATGCGGATGTCCGGAAGCTGGAGCGAAGGAATTCAGGGACCGGATTCGACAGAATATAAATTCAATCAGCAATTTGTCTTTGGGCTTCGCTGCGACGTTTTGCCGAACGTGATGTTGTCGATGGAGTACGTTCGGAGCATGGGCTTCGCACCGCTAATGAATATCACCACTGTCAGCGACAGTAGTGTTGTTCAGGATTCGCTGGTGTTCGGGCTGGTGCTGGCGATCTAAGCCACGGGAAATCAGGCGTTGTTATTCCGCGTCTTCAGCGGCCTGTTTTGGTAGTGCCTGTGGACCGCGGCGAATTAATGTTCTGAGTCCCACAGAAGCGATCGCAAGTCCGATCGTTGTTGCAAGCCAGTCCACTTGCCATGTTAACGGACTGAATTTCCAGCCGTCGTAACCGATCATCCATGGTGCAGCGTCGAGCCGCTGCCACAGTAGGACGAACGCACATAGCAGAACAAAGAACAGGGGTGCCACCCTGCGTGCTTTGTTGGTTTGCGCAGATCTGGCGATCGCGATCCATGCTGACGTCAGAAGCGGCAGCGTTATGACGGCCAGCATGCCACAGGCCTGCCACCCCAGAAATGCTCCGGTAATGACGAACGCAGACTTGATGGCAGCAACATACGTTGGTGTAGCGTTATGTTCCGAATTGTTTAGCGGCGCCACGGAACAGCGACCGAATAGGGTTCCGGCAAGCACCCCCAGAAGTCCGTCTAGAAATCCGGTCACTGTGACGCCAGTCCAGTACAGGGCACCTGGATTCAGCTTTGTATCGGTCCAACTGAAGCCGTAGCTAAGTGTCTGGAAGTATTCGGGATACGGCAGCCAACCAGGAACCGGTCGCAGTTCGGGCCACATGGTTCCAAACACCAGACCGACGGCCAGCGCAAACACGGTGAGCCGTTTTTGCGGCTGGTGACCGTCGTATCCGATCATCGATACCGCGAGTACCAGAATCAGCAGGCAGCAGTGATAGAGATACAGTCCAGCAAGATCCCATTTTGCAAACCACACAAGCCAGAATCCGGGATGCACGTGAAAATGATCCGGATGTCTGAGCGGAAGATTGGCAGCACCTGACAGAAGTTCGCCGAACAGCAGTGCCAGAAAAATTCCGCCACAGACAGATTCGATAATCGGATAGCGAGCGGCGATGGGTAGTTGGCAATAGCGGCACTTACCTTTTAACAGCATCCAGCCAAACACGGGAATGTTGTCTCGAGCTGCCAACGGAGTTTCGCAGCGAGGGCAGCGTGACTTGGGTTTGCCGAGCGACATTCCAGCTGGCAGCCGATAAATTACTACGTTCAGAAAACTGCCAAAGCACGCTCCCAGTACAAAGATCCACGCGGCGATCAGGCACTGCATCCCGATCATGGCCACATTCAGTTCTATGGACTGGTGCGTCTGGAAAACGTGTTCCAATTCATCGGCAGCAGCCGGCGCTGGTAAAAGCGACAGCGCTAACCATCCGATCATGCAGGCGGGAAAAGTGTTGAATGATCGCTGCAATGGAAGGCTTGTGGTTACGTGTCGTGGTATGCCGTTTGGAGGCGAACGCCGTCGCTGGGTAAGACTCAATCGCCCTGTGCTATCGTTCTTTAAGAACCATGTCGATGCACATGACGGCTCCCATGATAAGTTGTCGGACAGGGTTGTCTTTGGGGACGTTGTCCGAAATTTTAAGGATGTAGTTGTCCGCAGATGTAAACATTTCTCTGCCAAGTCCTGCCCACTTCTTTGAAACCTGAGCAAGTTCTGTGTTACCGGACATGAACCGAAAGTCCCAGCCCGTCCACTTACCTTTTAATTGGCAGAGTTCCTGATCGTCTTCACCCAATACGCGGAACGCACCGCCGACGGATAAGAATTTTTGCTTGAATCCTCCGATGCGGTCGTCGTTTTCATCCAGCACATTGACGGTTGACAGAAACAGAGAAATGCCCCGTTGAACGCTTAGAATCGGCTCACCCGAAGGAGTTCGCAGGTCAACGTGAAACGGCGTCATCGTTTTGTAATCGGTGAATCGTAGCATTTTTGTGAAGAAGCCAAGACGCTCTTCACGGCAATGAATGACTTCTTCGCCCGTTTCCGGATCGAATATGTCATAGTTGTTGGCGGCTTTAAATATGCCAACTTTTTCTTTGACCAGGTAAAGATTGCTATTCAAAACGGGGTGCATGAACTAATTCCCTGGTTGAAAATATTGCAACAAATCTCGGCGATCTTTGTTCAATCGCAGATGATGGCGGATGCGGAACCGTTTTGCAATCGCCTGTCGTTAAAGGGCTTTGGCAGTCCTTGGAGTGTGGCCCGGCTTGGCGATTGTTTTGGTGCTTCACGTTCTTCTGCAACTCTGTTCTGATGCTGGATGACACTGGAGCCCGTTGATGTCACACTGCTTGGGCGAATCTCGATTTTTCACACGGAGAGTACCATGCGCGGATGTTTTTGTTTTGGGAGCTGTTTGTTGCTACTTCTGAATGCAGTGCCGGCCGCCGATCAGTCTTTGGTTGAAAACCCGGAACTGGCTGCGTACTTCGAAGCTGAAGTTTCAAAGATCGAATCGCAGAATACGCTATTCAATTACACAACGCTGGGCGGGTGGGAAGCGGCTCGCCCGCAATTGAGGCAGCGGCTGTTTTCGATGCTGGGACTGCAGCCACTACCCGAGCGAACAGCGCTGCAGCCTCAGGTTGTTGGCGTTGTTGAGGAAGCCGATTTTCGAGTCGAAAAACTGCACTTCCAGTCGTCACCGGGACTGTATGTGACGGCCAACCTGTATCTTCCCAAAGTTATCGAAGGACCGCTTCCGGCGGTGCTTTATGTCTGCGGGCATGCATCCGTGAAAGAAGGAAGTACAAGCTTTGGCAACAAGGTGGGCTATCAGCATCACGGAGCCTGGTATGCTCGCAATGGCTATGCTTGCCTAACGATTGACACATTGCAACTGGGCGAAATCGAAGGCATTCACCACGGGACGTATAAGTACAATCGCTGGTGGTGGAACTCAAGTGGCTACACGCCGGCTGGCGTTGAGGCCTGGAACTGCATTCGCGCACTGGACTATCTGGAAACGCGATCCGAGGTGGATCAGAATCGCGTTGGTGTTACCGGTCGTTCGGGAGGTGGGGCTTACAGTTGGTGGATCGCCGCTTTGGACGATCGAATCAAATGCGCGGTACCTGTGGCCGGAATTACGACGCTCAGAAATCATGTCGTGGATGGCTGCGTCGAAGGGCATTGCGACTGTATGTTTATGGCGAATCTGTTTCGCTGGGACTATGCGTCCGTTGCTGCACTGGTCGCTCCCCGGCCATTACTGATCAGTAACAGTGACAAAGATACCATCTTCCCGTTGGAAGGAGTCGTTGAGATTCACCGACAAACGCGACACATTTATGAGCTTTACGGTAAGTCTGATCAGCTTGGCCTGCAGATCACCGAGGGGCCACACAAGGATACTCAGGAACTTCGCGTTCACGCATTTCGCTGGATGAATCGTTGGTTGAAGAATGATGACGCTTTGGTCGACAAAACGGCGACGAAGTTTTTTGAGCCCCCGCAGTTGCAGGTCTTCACCGAGTTGCCTGAAGACGAACGCAATACTTCCATTGACAAAGACTTTGTGATAACGGCCGCTGCTCCATCAGAGCAGGAGAGTTTTGCAATGCTGAAGGATCGTTTCGACTGGGCCAAAGTAACAAAGTCCAAATTGCTTGCCGACGTTTTTGTCGCCTGGCCAACGGCCGCCGATTGGCCCCAAGTACTGAGTTCGGAGCAGCTCGCAATTCGTCAGGACGTGCAGTCAGTCAGGCTTTTGGGACATCGTGCAAAGTTTAAAAGTGAAGATCATGTGTCACTCACGTTGGATTTGCTGACACCCCTGGAAAACAGCGAAGAATCGACGTTTCCAAAATCCGTATCCAATGGCCGGTCGATCTGCCTTGTTGTCGCTGACAAACGGCAATGGCAGCAGTACTTAACGGGGTTTATTGCGACAGGTGATGGGGCCGCCGAGACTTCAGCAAATGACTTTTGCAAATTGATTAACTCGAAACTGGATGGTGGCTTCCAGGTTGTTGTTTTCTGTCCGCGTGGTGTTGGTCCCAATGCGTGGGTCGGTGATGAGAAGAAACAGATTCAAATTCGTCGACGGTTTCAGCTGATCGGGACAACAGTTGATACGGCTCGCGTTTGGGACATTCGCCAGGCGATCGCAATGCTTCGCGGGCTGGCTGGGGGGAAATCAAAACTTGATGTAATAGCTACAGGAACAAATGGCTGGTTGAGTCTGGTCGCGGTTACTTTTCAGCAAGGCGTGTCGTCTTTGTCTGTATCGGGACTGGACCTGTCTCCCGATCAGCTGCCAGTGTTTTTGGGGCAGGCCAGAATCGTTTCTCCTCACGAATTATTCATGCTTGCAGCTGTTCAATGTCCTGTTGCCGTGTCGGATTCCAGCTCGGAACTTATTCGACTGCAACAGATGCTTACTGAGGTGCCGTGAAGTCTGTGAGAACTTTACGGCCGGGCGAAGAATCTTCATGCGAATTCCGAAATTTGCCGACTCCGTAATTGAAGATTGTTCGTTTCAAAAAGGGACAGGCTGATGTTAAGACTCGCAACCAAATTTCTGCCCGAGCCAGCTGCGTTTGAACGGGCTTATGATGCTGGATTCAGGCACGCAGAATTGTTTCTGAATGCGGATGTGCTTGATCGAGCAGACGAAGTTATCGCGATGGCTCGGAAGTATGACATGCGATACGCACTGCACTTTCCCAACAGGCCCGGACTCGAAGATTTACAACTGCGAGCGTGTGCCACTTTGTTTGATGAGCTGCAGGCTTCGGCAATCGTGATTCATCCTCCGATGTTGCGGCAGTATGGAGAACGGCTGAAAAAAATCCGTCCCGACCTGGTGCTGGCGATCGAAACCATGCGAGTGCCGAAGGACGAATTTCTAACGTGGGTGGCACAGCACGGAGCCGTTACTTTGGACATGGAACATATCTGGATGTTCACCCTGCCTGGTTCTCCGATTGACGAATTCTTTCACCTTGTACGTTCTATCTTTCAGCACCACGCTAACTGCGTAAAGCATGTGCACATGCCCGGCTATCTTCCGGAACAAGGTGAGCATCGCCCTATGTACACGTCGCGAGAATTCTGTCTGGGAGTCTTCGATATTCTGGCTGAGTATCAGTACGACGGGCTGGTTGTGTCCGAAGTCGATATGCCGTTTCAGAACAGGTTTGACCTGCGAATGGACGTGCTTCTTTACGAAAATTGGCTTCATCAACGAAGCACGGGGGGAGCGGTTTCAGGGGCTTCGTCGGAGCCGGTTGCATGATTTCTTCCGCAATGAACAATGCTCGCCTCGATTCACTGATTCGTGAATGTGGTGAGCTTCAGGATTGTCGGCCTGGATATTGGCGGTTTGAATATCGTGATCACGCTGTGATTGTGATGACGGATGAACTTCACAACCGCATGAGAATAATCACTCCGGTTGTGGAAGTTACCGAAGTGAATGAGTCCGTATGGCTGATGGCGTTGAGTGCGAACTTTGATCGCGCTTTAGATGCTCGTTATGCCATCAACGGCGATTACCTGTGGTCTGCGTTTATTCATCCACTGAGTCAGCTAACGGATGCACAATTTACTGACGGGCTGGATCAGGTCGTGAATCTGGCCGAGAACTTTGGGACCACATTTGCCAGCACAGATATTGCCTTTGGAAGCGAGTAATACTGATTGGACAGCCACAATCGTTTACGTTGTTTCGTAGCCACGAAACGGCGCATTTGATGGGATGGCTACTGTTTATCACGAGACAAAACCAGCAAACTGTTTCTGCAAGTTGCGTTAAGGCTTTATCGGGTTAATCTATTGCGATTCAATAGCAGGTGAATCGATGGGTTCTCCTGAAAGCGTCAGCGCATTCACGGTTCTGATGGCATTTTTGACATCAGTAAGTCCGTCATACAGGGCAAAGGTTAAAGTGAAGCGTCGGCTTTGACCTGCAACTAGTTTGGGGACACGCCCTGCTGCCCGTTCAACACTGCGATTGTTCGGGTAGTTAGTGCCTGGTTCAATACCGGTCACGTAGCCGTCTTCGGTTGCTCCCGTATTTTTCCAGATTGTTAGATAAGGCAGTTCATCCAGGGACCAGCTTATGCTGGCAGCTTTATCCATCGACTTGCTGTGTATCAGCGCCGTCGAGTGGTTGTTCTGGTCGCCCTTTGGAGTCAGCAGATAAACCTGTTCAACAAAGCCGAGTTTTGGGGCGTCGTAGATGTGCCAGTGATCAATTCCTTCTGCTGCCCGATCGTTGAATGGGTTTATCGCAGACGCCGGAGCAATCACTTTTGCACCTTCTTCCAGCATGGGACTACCGAAGTTGGTGTGGTAAATGATTTGGAATTCCTGTTCCTGGGCACCCGTGTTTTTGATTTCATCGATCAGTTGGAACGTGTTTTGTCCGGGGATAATCACAAGTTCAGTATGCAGTTCCAGTTTTGGGCCAAACAAAAATCGTTCGTTGACCTGCCCTTTGATGTGGATGGCAAATGGAGCCACCCTGTCCACGACAACTTCGACGTGACTGGCGGGGATGTTGGAAATCTTGCCGTGCAACGTGAGTTCCATTTCGGCTTCTTCACCGACGTTGTTGACAAACTTGTCAGTGCCGGGATGGCCGTTATTTTCAAGTCCGCAGCGGCACATGAATTCGTTGAAGCCTTCCAGCCAGCCAAGTCCGCCTCGACTGCTGAGATTCACATACTGAGGATGGACGATTTCTTTGACGGGGCTATCCCACTTTAAGTTCACATTTCCCATGCGAACATACATGATGCCCATGCCGCGAGTCGGGCAGATCGCAAGTTCCATGGTTCCGTTGTTCACAACAATCAGTTCGACGCCTTCCTGACGACCGCCGTGCAAAGTCGATTTCTGGACCCACCAGTTGTGTTGGCATTCGGGAGTGATTTTTGAGGCGGAAGCTCGCCACTCTACGTCGTTTCGTGACTGAGAGGCCGAAGAAATTACGTGCTGAAACGATTCGTCCTGTCCCCGGGCCTTAGGTGGTATCACGGAAAGGAAAAGAAGCAGACATATCTTGAGTTCGATGTTCATGCGCGGTCTTCCTGCTTTGGTGTATGTCTAAGTTTTCGAACAAAACGATCGTGGGTGTCGAGGATAGCTTTTGTTGGTTCAGAAATCGTCCGCGAATGTTTCGAATGATCAGCGTGTCGTCACATTGTTCCTGGAAATGTTGATCGCATAGACCGGCTTGCCATCAAATGATCAGGACAATCTGCCCATAGGCATGCTGGTTTGTTGACAATTCTTCATGAAAACGGCTAGCATCGTCTTCTCTTTCCATCGAGTTTTGCGTTTATTTCGTATCAATACAAATCCAGCTCGGTCTTGAGCCCACTCCAAATTGTCAATCTGGAGTACTTCCCCGTTTTTTACATGTTTCAGGGTTAGCTATGCCATCCAGCGTTCCGGATCGAAAATCCCGGCATGTCACGGGACGCATTCCTGTTATGTCGGAAACGAAATACGACATCGCGACTTCGGCGCAGATTGCACTGTTTCTCGGGCTCGCTGCTTTTGTTGCACTACTGATTGCGATCTGGCTCAGCAACCTGCTGCCTGATTTTCAGGCCTTGCCGATGATTATGGAATCCGGCGATGGTGGCTGGGAAGACGGATCGCCCGATGAAACACTGAATGTGGAATCACCGGAAGATCCTTCGGATGATCCATCGCTGTCCAACGATCAGGATGTGAGTCAGCTGCAACAGATTACAGAACAGATTGTTTCGCTGTCGGATAGCGCGGCTCAGCTGACGGCTCCGAATGAGTTTTCGGACCCGTCGGGCGGCGGTAACCCTGGAAGTGCCAGTGGTACCGGTGGCCGGCCTTTGGGCACAGGCGGCGGCGGAAGCGGCGGAACAAAACGAGAACAACGCTGGCTGATTCAGTTTGCTGAACAGGGCAATCTTAAGGTGTATGCGAAGCAGCTGGACTTTTTTAAGATCGAGCTCGGTTGTGCCTTTAAAGATGGCCGCATTTTCTATCTGAGAAATATGTCAACCAGCCCCACCGTTCGTGAGGCACGCATGAGCGAGAACGATAAGCGATTGTTCATGAGTTGGCAGGGCGGAGACCGCGTTAAGGCCGACATTGAATTGCTTACGAATGCCGGCGTTAAGGACGCTGCAGAAGGCGTTCCTTTGCATTTTTATGATCCGGAAACGGAGCAAATGCTGGCACGTTTGGAATTGGATTATGGTAGCAAAACGGCGGATCAGATCCGCAGAACTTATTTTCAGGTGAAGAAGGCCGGAAGCGGTTTTGAATTTACCGTGACAAGTCAAAAGCTGCGGTAGCTTAAAGCCGATTCATAAACATTCACACTAACGTTCGCTGTACATGGGATCGACTTCAGGTCCAGGAAGTTCTTATGCAACACTTGAGTTTGTTAGAATATTCGTCTGCTGTGACGACGGTTGCAGAAGTTGATATCACACCAATTCTGATGTGGTTTGGAGATGGCATTTATCTAGCGATGGCAGTTGCGGCCGTCTACGGCTTGTATTGCATTGTTATGCTGATGCGACGTGTTAAAGAGAAAAGTTTTCCGGGACGCGAAGCAGCTGACGCATTTCTGGATGACGTCGGCGAGCTTTTGGAAAAGAATAACTTTGAAGGCGTGACGGAAGCCTGCGACACGCCTGAATTGTGGTCGCGAGCCGTACCTCAGTTGGTGCAGGTGGCTGTCGAAAATCGCAGCAAGCCGATTAAAAAGATCAAAATCATCGTCGGAGAGTTTTTCTCGCGTGAGATTCTTTCCGACTTTGATGCTCGTACTTCCTGGGTGAATACCATCGTCAAATCAGCGCCGATGCTTGGGCTGCTGGGAACGGTAACGGGTATGATCGCGGCCTTCGGAAAGATCGCCGGTACTGGCGAATCCGGCGTGAAGCCATCTGAACTGGCGGGTGACATCAGTTTCGCACTGTTCACCACGGCTGCTGGTCTGGGGATTGCGATTCCGCTGGTGGTTCTGGGTGCGATGACTCAGACCAGGATTTCACGGTTACAGGATTCGGTTCAGGAGAACATGGGGAGTTTTTTCGACGATTTGGAAGCAGCTCAGGTGCGCAGCGAAGGCTAATGCAAGTTGTCTGGGCTGAAGTGTTTCTTATCGAGGAGATTTTCGAGTGTTCGAAGACGGCGGCATTGGCGGCAAAAAAAAGAAGGAAGAAGCCGATCTGGACATCACGCCCATGATCGACGTCGTATTTCTTTTGTTGATCTTTTTTATGGTGACGTCCACCATGCAGGGGACGCCTGATAAAGATATTCCTCCAGCTTATTCGGGGACGAATGCAAACGCGGCTGGCTTTGTAAACATCACGATTTTCGCTCCGGAATCATCGACGTCCACAGGGCGTATTGTTCTGGACGACGTTCCGGTTACTCTTGATCAGGTGAAGGCTGAACTTATTCAGCGAACGTCGCTGGGTGAGGTCAAAGTGATGATTTACGCTGAACGCGACGTCAGGTCGGGTACGGTTGGTGAGGTTGAACAAATCATCGGTGAAGTCGCGAGCGAGACGGAAAAGGAGATTCTGATGAACTTTGCCGTACGAGACAAACGCTGAAAGACAGCAGAAAGTTGTTATGTCTGATCTGGTAGATAAAACGCTTGGCGAATTTCGCCTGCTGAGACCTCTCGGCAGCGGCGGCATGGCCGACGTTTACCTTGCTGAGCAGACCACTCTGCATAGAATGGTTGCCGTCAAGGTATTGAAGGCGGCGCTGATGGCTGCTTCCGGCGAAACAATGCTGGCACGCTTCAAGCAGGAAGCGATGATGGCGGCCGGTCTGAACCACCCGAACATTGTGCAGGTCTACACGATTGGCGAAGACAATGGCTACCATTTTATTGCACAGGAATTTGTGCAGGGTAAAGACCTGGCAAGTGTTCTGAAAACGAAGGGTGTGCCGGATATCGGCTCGTGCCTGCATGTGATTCGGCAGGTGGCATCGGCGCTCAAGGCTTCCGGTCAGGCTGGAATCGTGCATCGAGACATCAAGCCTGAAAATATCCTGGTCAACAAAAAGGGCGAAGTGAAAGTTGCCGACTTTGGCCTGGCCCAATTACACGACAACCCGAATTCAGGTAGCATCACTCGCGAAGGCATGACACTCGGGACTCCTCTTTACATGAGTCCTGAACAGGTCAGCGGCAAAGAACTGGATCCGCGTTCCGACGTGTATTCATTCGGAGTTACGTGCTATCAGATTCTGTGCGGCCGAACGCCATTCAAGGGCAACAGCGCAATGGGAATTGCGGTGCAGCATCTCAATACTGCTCCGCCTCCATTGAAAGAACAGAATCCGAAGCTGCCGGATGTTATCTGTCGCATGGTGCATCGCATGATGGCCAAACGGCGTGGCCTGAGATATCAGTCGGCCGCTGACGTTTATTCGGATTTAAAGATTCTGGTTTCGGCGTACAAACAGGGCCGGGATATTGCACTCGTTAAACTACCGATTCTTGAGAAGCTTGAAGAAGCCGCCAGCCAGGCTTGCCAGGCGAATTCGCCGAAAAACAGCTTGTTGACGCCGGGGCTTGGTAGATCACTGCTGGATGAGGATGATTCCTTTCTGCTGGATGAGGACGATTTCACTGCCGCGACGAGTTCAGCCGACGCTGTTTCTGCGGCCGATGCTTTTGGATCTCAGTCAACGACGCTAAGGAAGCAAAAAAAAGCGTCAGCGGCCAGGTCGGCCAAGGCTAGAAGTGGTAATTCGATCGTAACTGTAACGCTGCCATCCTGGCTTGCGGACGACGATAAAGAACCTCAGATGGGACGTGACGCACCGGATTTTGAGGAAATGGACCTCACACCGATGGTTGACGTTACGTTTCTGCTGCTGATCTTCTTCATGATTACAGCGGCGTTTAACCTGCAGAAAAAGATTGATGTGCCGCCTGCAAAGACAGATGAAAGTTCAACCACTGTTAATCAGGATCCTGAAGACAGTGCGACTGTCGAGGCGGAAATAGACGCTCAAAATAATATTTTTGTGGATGACACGCAGGGTGAGAGCTTTGACGAGATTCTGCAACTGTTGAAGGCGGCGAAGTCGTCATCCGACAGTGTGGAGTTGAAGTTAAAGATCGACCCCGAGTCGACTCACGAAAAAAGGATTCTTGTGGCAGACGCCGCAGCTCAGGCCGGGTTCACCAAGGTTAATTCATTAATTACCGAAGTGAACTGAGCTATTTGTCTTGGTTCCGTCTGCAGTATGTTCACTGCAAATTGAATCATTGGTTTCGACGATCAGATTTCAATTAGAAGCTGGGTGCACACGTGCCGACGGAAGACTACGACGATGAGATCGAGGAAGTCGACGAACTCGATAACGACGTTGAAGAGATCGAGGACGTTGACGAAATCGAAGAAGTTGAGGCCCTTGATGAGGCATCAATGGACAAGGGACGGCGTCAGTTGCGCCGCGGAAAGTTGTCCGAATTTAGCGATAAACTGACAGGTGGAGCGGCGCGCCCTGGACAGCAGGAAGTGAAACGATCGCCGTTTGTTATGGTCATGGGCGGGGCAATTCTAGCCCTTCTGTTAGTAGCGATTGTTTTCGGTGTCATGATTCTTTCAGCCAGCGAACAGCGCAGCTTTGATGCCGCGATGGCCAAGTTGAAAGAAAAATCCTATCCCGAGGCGGAAAAACGATTCGAAACATTTCTGCAGGCATACCCCAACGGAGAATATGTTGAGCAGGCTCGCATTGGCCTGCATAAATCTCGCATTCAGAAATACACGGCAGCAGAATCCTATTCAGTAGCCGCCGTCGGTGAAGGCCTGCACGAAATCGATGAATTCATTCGTGTGTGCCGTGACTTTGATGGCTTTGCGGATGAGCGAGATGATGTTCGCCGGTTTGCTCAACGAATTGCCCGAGTTGGTGCCATTGTAGCCAAGGATCAACGTCGTCAGGAAGCGCTCGATAACAGCGTGGCGGCTGCACGGTTGATGGAACAGTTTGCCGGGCAGGACGGTGTTCCTATTTCGACGGCGGACGATATTCGTCGACTGCAGCAGGAGGCCGAAGCGGCAATTCTGAAGCAGACAATTCTCACGGACGCTCTGGCTGCAATTAAGACGCACCTTGACGCTGGCGATACGTTTGCCGCTCTGGAATCTCGACAGGCACTGATCGACCGTTATCCCGTGCTGACAAGCGACAAGGATGTCGGCAAGATGCTTGACGATATTCTAAAGCGCGAGCAGGAACTGACAAAGGTTGAAGACGTTGGAACCGAAGCCTCCACGGCGGAGAATCAGGTCACAAGTCGAAAGGCCGCATCGTTGAGTCTTAGAACGCAGGCAACGGTTGACCAGGTTTCTCAGGGCCGCCGTGTCTTTGCTGTCGGTGTCGATAGCTGTTACGGACTTGATTCGGAGACAGGCGAACCGCTGTGGAAGCGAAACGTCGGTGTGAATCCTCCGTTTATGCCGTTGGTTGTCAGTGCGTCTAAGCCAGCATTGTTAGTGTATCAAAGCATGACAAGCGAATTGGTTCTGCTTGATCAGGCCGATGGCAGCCTGATGTGGCGACAGAGTATTCCGTCGCGACCGACAGGCGAACCGATTGTGTTTCAGCAGCAGATCTATCTTACGACTGCGGCGGGCGAGCTTTGGAAAATTTCCGTCGATACCGGGAAGGCCATTTCTCGTGTTGTTTTCAATCAGCCGGTTATTGGTCCTCCAGCAATTTCAAGGGACGAGAAGTTTATGGTTGTGACGGGCGATCAGTCTGTCGTCTACACGTTGTCCGTCAACCCGCTGCAATGTGCGGCTGTGTCCTATGTAGAACATCGTCTGGGTAGTGTCGAAGCTCCAATTCTGACGACAGGTCGAATCATGCTGTTGTGCGACAACGATACTGCAGACAAAGCTCGACTTAGAGTGCTGGATGTGAATTCTGACACAGGAAAAATAACAGTGCGTTACACCGACTACGTCGATGGTCATGTGCGCGATCAATGTCGAATCCGCGGAGCGGAACTGTTTGTTCCGTCAACCCCGCAGCGAATCACAGCATTCAGCGTTAATGATGAACCGGATGCGAATCCGCCGATCTCTCGGATTGGTGCGAACCAGCTTGAAAACGCTTCTGTGTCTCCAATGCACCTGCTGGCAGGTCCGGGCGGCCAGCTATGGATGGCCAGTCAGGCTTTAAGGAAGTTTCGGCTACGAACAAACGCCCTTGAACTTTCCGCTGAGTCTGCGGCCGAGGGGCTACATTTGAGGCCGATCCAGCTGATGGATCAAAACGTATTCGTGACCACCAACGAAGCTTATTCTGCCTCCGTATTTTTCACTAAGGTTGACCCGCAAAGTATGCAGGGGCTTTGGCGAACGGTTATCGGTACCAACGTCGTCGCGGCAGCAGCATCGGACAATAATGAATCGATGATTCTGGTCAGTGACTTTGGTGAGATCTTTCGTGTTCCTCTGCCGACAATCAAGGCTGGCGAATTCGTTATGGATCGGATAAGTCGCTATGACATTCCTGATAAGCTGCAGGAACGTGTTGGTGGCATGGTATTAAAAGATGGTCGAGTCGCCGCATTCTGCGGGGGTGACGAGCCATCTTTTTGGACGTTCACGGCATCCGGGCAGTTGGAACAGAAATGGCCTCTATTGCCCACGGCTCCGGAACTGCAGCCTGTGGCACTGGCGGATGGCGTAGTTGTTGCTGTGTCTGGACGACTTCACATGACGGCCAATCGCCGCGGCAGAGTTGAAGATTATCGTGCGGCTCAGGGAGTCGGCCAGCAGGCCTCGTGGAAAAGTCTGGTTGCTCTGAGCGATACTCAGGTTTTGGCAATTAATTCACAGAACGAGGCGATTCGAATTGAGTATCGCGAAAGCCCGAACCCGCACCTGTTCGAAGTCAGCAAGACGCCCCTGCAACAGGCCGTTGAAGTGACTCCGTCCGTGACCGGCGACCTGTTATTTGTTGCAACAGCAGAAGGCAATCTTCTGGCACTGGCAACTACAACGCTTGAACAACTGGGACAGGTGGCTCTTGGTGGTGTCGCGAATGATGCTCCACAGACGTCGGGTAACAGAATATTTGTGCAGGTTGCACGTAAGGAAATGAAGGTGTTTGATAGTTCGCCAACGTTGCAGCAGACGGGAGCAGTTAAGCTGGATGGCAGGTTTTTGGTCGGCGCTCCAATAGCTGTTAACGGTGGTGGATTTGTCGCCTGCTTTTCAGACGGCCAGGTCATTCTGCTGGACAAGGACGGAAACGACAGCGGAAAGCAGATTCTACTTGGTCAGGCGGCTCAGAAAGGCCCGTTCGTTATCGGCAGTAGTCTGGTTGTGATTGGTGTCGACGGAAGTTTGTACAGCGTCGAAGATATACTGGACAAGTGAAATTTTGAGTCTGCAGGAAAACCATGTTGCTGCAGGTCGGTACGGGTCGGTCACCAGTGTCGGTCACCAGTGTCGGGGTCGTATCACATTTTTCGATATTGATCCGGCGTCGATTACGTTTCGTGCGAGTTGTTGAACGAAGCTCAATAAGCTGAGCCGAAAAAATGAGAAATTTCGAATGACGTGTGACTTCACAAGACTGATCCCTGCTTATCGACTGCTAACGGCCGTTCGTTTTTGCGCGGTGTTAATAGTGATTTGCGCGCTGGGTGACTCAGTCTGTTTTGGCCAGGACGAACTTCCGACTCTGGATCAGATGTGGGAAAAACTTCCAGAAGCTGACGAGCTGATCACGATCGATCCATACGACTGGGTCGTGCTGAAGTTGGGCGGCGTGCTGGTAACAGAACCCCTGTCTCCTCGCCCTGATACGCTCAGGAAAATGGCGGAAGAAAAAGCCCGCCTGGAAGCTCAGAAGGGGGCGGACAAACAGGAACGCGACGCCATCCGGCTTCGATTGGAGCAATTAAGGAAAATCGAAATTATCCTTCCGGAAAATCAGGCAGAGGACTATCTGTTGCCACTTAGCCAGGTTGAAAAAATCATCTCGTTTGAAGAGATGATGCTTCGCCGAGTGGACCAACTTCTGAGCGCGGGCGAAATTCGCAAATCGTACGAGCTTCTAATTGAAGTCGATCGACGAGTTCCAGGCTGGTCTGAAACCGTGCCACGATTCGACGGTTTACTTCTTCGTGAAGCTGGGCTGAAGCTGGATGCCAACGAACCCTACGCCGCTTTGGCGTTGATGGATGAATTGGCCGAAAGAAACATTGCCAATACTGAATTGCCCGGGTTGCTGGGCAGCACTTTGGATACGTTGATTAAGGGAGCCGTCCAGAACGAAGATTATCCCAAGGCTCGCTATCTGATTGATCGGTTATTGAAGTATTACCCTCAGCATGAAGTTGGCACCGGATGGGTGAATCGGCTGCAGGGACTGATGAATGAAAAATTAGCGGAGGCCCGGCACTTATCACAGGAAAAACAGCATTATGAGGCGTCCATTGCCGCTCAGGAAGCTGATTTAATTTGGCGAATAGCGGGAAATCAGCGGGCCGAGTATTCGCGATATATTTCACGTTATCAAACTTTACGTGTGCCGATTCGCCGTTTTTCCGGTGAAGAAATTGTTTCTCCTGTCGAGCTTCAGGCGGCCGATCGCCATCGTGAATTAACATCGGTTCAGCTGTTCGAGCCGACAACGGTGGATGATCTGACCTATTATCAGTCAAGCTTTTTTGAGCAGTGGGACCCTCGCGATCTGGGGCGAGAAGTAGTTTTTTCTCTAAGGCAGAGTCGACCGTATTGGCAAACTCAGCCAGTTTTGACCGCCAATCAGTTGGCCGATTCATTAGCCAGGTTACTGGATCCTCAGCGCGATTCGTTCAATCCGCGTTTGGCATCTTTTGTCCGTGAATTTTCTGTTCGATCTCCGACTGAACTTCAGATCAGTTTTAATCGCGTGCCACTTAATCTGGAAGCGTTGTTCCGTTTTCCAATTATGGCTGAGGCGACAACAGGGACGGATTCCAAAGTACAGGTCCTGTCTCAACGATTTCAGCTTGTTGAAGATCAGCCGGACCTCCGCGTCTATCGACGTACGATTCCGGAGCCGGATGGACTGATTCCATCGCAGTACCATGTTGCAGAAATTGACGAGATTCGGTTCAAGGATCGCCACTCCGAAATTCGTGCTTTCCAACGCCGTGAAATAGACATACTGCCGAATCTGCTGCCCTGGGAAATCGATATTTTTAAAGCCGCTGATCGAGCATTCATTCAGCAATATGCGATTCCAACGTCGCACGTTATCGTTTTTAATCCTACGTCTGCAGCGGTCTCGAGTGCTCAGTTGCGTCGAGGTCTTTCCTTTGGTGTCGATCGCGAAAACCTGCTAAAAAAAGTGATCTTGCGAGACCCGGAAATGAAATACGGGCGAGTCGCAGCTGCTCCATGGAATTCATCCAGCTACGCCAACAGCCCTTTGGTCGATGCACCCGTTTACGATCATTACTTATCGTTTCTGCTTAGACTTGCTGCTCTGGAGCAACTCAGGATTCCAGACAAACAGAAATTTGTCGCAGCAGCCAAAGCTCGTGTGCTGGAAGCCAAACAGGAATGGAACGAGGAAACCTATCGGCTTGATCACGTTGCTGAAATTAAGGCAGCCGGCGCTCATATCAAGCTGCCGAAGCTGCGTATGGTTTGCGATCCCGATGAGGTCGCCATGTTGGCGGCGGAGAAAATGGTGACTCGCTGGAAGTTGTTGGGATTTGATATTGAACTCATTCCCGGTGATACCGGCGGAGCGAAATTCGGCGATGAAGACTGGGATTTGATGTACCGAAGGTCTCACATGCAGGAGCCTTTGTTTGATCTCTGGGAACTTCTGCTGACGGATGCTTCTTTCGATGTTGATCGCCTTTCGTCCTATCCGGACTGGATGCGGCAGGAATTGATTAACCTTGATTATGCCACAAGCTTTCTTGATGCTCAGGAACGACTGTTCCTGATTCATCGTCATATGACCGCTCAGGGATTTCTAATTCCTCTCTGGGAAATTGATGAATTCATCGCCTTCCAGCGAAACCTTGCGGGATTCGAAACCCGTCCTGTTAGTACCTATCACGGCGTAGAACGCTGGCTGGTGAAGCCATGAAACGTATTTCGGAATTCAGCGTGTCAAAGGTGCTGTGCCTTGGCGTGCAACTATGTTGTCTGACGATTGCATGCCTTGTTGCGAACACTGCTGCAGCACAGGAATCAGCGGCAGAAGCAGCACCGAGTGTTGAAGGTGTAACCTCTGCTGCGGGGGCCACTCAAGCTGCAGCTGAAAAGGCAGAAGTGCCCGCTGTCGGAAATACTGAAGGTCCGGCTGTTTCAGAGATCGCGGTGGCTCCGGCCGAGCCGGAAGTTGAGTTGCCTTTTTCCGTGCAGCCGTATCTGGTTTCAATCGAGGTTTCCTTTGAAATCGGGTGCATTTCCGATTCGTCGCAACGGGCTTTGATTGTTAGTGATATTGCCAACGCGACCGAACGAATGTTCGGTCGGATGTGGCAGCCTGAGGTCGTGCAAAGCGATTGGTTTGTTTCCGGTGACCATGGTCGGCTGGAAAGGATTAAGGTTCAGGACCTGCTTGAACGCTATCCCGAACAGGAGTTTCAAAAAGCTTTCCTGCTAACTGTTGAATCGCAGGGAGCTGGATACGAAGTCTGCTGCCGGGAATATGATTCGCGCGTGCAGGAACTGACTCCTGTGTTTTCCGTTGCAACGCTGGACGTACGATCAATCGGTGAGGTATCTGCAGAACTGTTACGCGACGCATTTCGCCCGTGTGTGCTGTTCGTCCGAAATTTTGAAACGGAAGACAGACAGAATCGCATGGAATTGCATGTTCAGGCAGGCGAGATATTGCCTCCTGACCCCTCTGCCGTTCAGGTTGTTGAAGGGGACGTGCTTCGGCCCTTTATTCGGCAGATGGATCGACGTAACCCTAAAAAGCTAAGTCAGCTGCGAGCAATGACTCTGTCGTATGTGAAGGTCCTGAGAATGGGGCCAACCGAGGTTCCTGCAGAACCAACAAATGCCAGTCAGGATGACTTTCCAGAGTTCACCGTTTTGAATGATGATGGCAGCGTCAGTGAACACAGTAGCCCTGAGGAAAGTGAATTGGGACGCAGTATTGTTACGGGCGTCTACCTGACTCATTTGTCGGTTTCACCTTTTGGTGGCAAAGGTCGCCGCATGGAACATTTTGCTCTGCGGCAAAGACCCACTGCCAGCGAAAGTCGGGTGAAACTTGTACTGCAAAGTCGGCCTGACAAACCATTGATTTCACATCGATTGGCTCTCGCATATCAGCTTGGATACAAAGATGAGGAAGAAGGTCCACAGACTCAGTTGGTAAGCGATCGGAACGGTGAGGTTATAATCCGGATCAAGGAAGATCATCCGACGTTCTGGATTCGAGTCTATAGTGGCGCATCACTTCTGGCTCGAGTCCCTTACGCTCCGGGACTGATACCATTTGACACTATCGAACTGCCCGATGATTCGATTCGCCTTGGCGTGGAAGGCGAGATTCAACTGCTTTCTGACCAGCTTATCGATTCGATTACACTCCGCGGTGTTTTGGTTGCTCGCGCGAGAAATGCGGCGGAAGCAGGTGATCGCGATGAAGTCAAAGCATTGATGACGCGTTACGAAGAGGTTCCTGCGAAAACGTTTTTCCTGGAAAAGATCAGCAATGTGAAAAATCTGGCCGAGAAACAGGCAAGAGATCGTCGTCAAAATCCAATGCGAATTACAAAGTTATGCACCGGACTTTCTGATACAGTAAGCGCCTTCTTCAGCGATCAAAAACGAGCGGAACGTACTGAGGAAATACAGAAAATTCGTCAAACGGCTGAGCGAAATGCCAAGTGATGAACGACGACTCAAACAGCCTGGCCCAACGTTAGATATGTCCAACCGTACCAGACAGGAAGTCTTTGAATCCTCACAGACATTGATCATTAAAATTGGTTCCAATGTCCTGACGCGCGATGATGATCAGCTTGATATTGAGATCATTCAGAATCTGTCGAAACAGATTGATGGGTTAATTCGTACCGGTCGCAATGTTGTGGTTGTGTCCAGCGGTGCTGTAGCGGCGGGCATTGGTATTCTGGGTTTGACTGCAAAACCTCAGTCGCTGCCAGAACTGCAGGCGTCCGCTGCGGCCGGTCAGCCCCATCTGATGAGCGCATGGGGCGGCGCCTTGCGTAAGTCGGGCCATCAGGTTGCTCAGATACTTCTGACGATGAATGATTTTCGAAGTCGTCAACGCTACCTTAATGTTCGTAACACGATTCGTACACTCGTGGGCTTTGGTGTAGTTCCTGTCATCAATGAAAATGACAGCGTCAGTATTGAAGAAATTGCTCTGGGAGACAACGACCAATTGGCTTCTATGATCGCAGCGTTGGTGCCGCGGCCATTACTGATCATTCTTTCCGGGATCGATGGCCTTTATGACGGCCCTCCCGGCGATCCGCGCAGCAAGTTGATTTCGATTGTTGAGAAGCCGGATGAAGCTTTGCTGAAGCACGTTTCAAAAGAACAGAGTTCTCGCGGGCGCGGTGGCATGGCCGCCAAGCTACGAGCCATTCTGAACGCGACAAGTACGGGGGAATGCGTCGTTCTTGCCAATGGTCGAGCAGATGGTGTTCTGGAAAAGGTCTCGCGAGGCGAAGACGTGGGTACCTTGTTTGTTGCCAGCCGTGCAACGGTTCCGGCATGGAAGAAGTGGATCGGTTATACAGTTCGTCCGGAAGGCAAGTTGATTCTTGATGAGGGTGCGTCGCAGGCGGTCGTCCAAAACGGCAGATCCTTACTGGCTGTTGGAATTCGCGAAGTGGATGGTGAATTTGATCAGGGAGCGTCTGTACAGATTGTCAGCAGTGCGGCGGAAGTTATCGGACGGGGCCTTGTGAATTACTCATCCGAGGATATTCGCCGGATCCTCGGCCTGAAGTCCGAACGAATTCGAGAAGTACTGGGTCACGTTCCGTATGGCGAAGTCATTCATCGCGACAATCTGGTGATTACCGATTAATGCCCCTGCGGACAGACCCTGAAATGCTGTTCGTTTAATGAATCCGCGCAATCGTCACAGGGCTCAGAATCCATAGTGATCCATACTATCTGAACGGCTCGCCCCCTAAAAATCCCGCAGTGTGGCTAAAGCTGACATATTTTTCACCAGAGTGGTTTTAAGTTAGATTTCTTGGTGATCAATGTCATGTTCTACCAGCTGAAACTGTCTTTTCGAGTGTTGACTTATCAGGTCAACGACTACGTGCGCAATCAGCTTTTTGACCTTGAACCGCAGGGATACTGCGTCGGTGCCGTATTCGTGATTGCAATTGGCTTCGTATTGCTGTCGGGCCGCCGTTAATAGAACCCCCCGCCAGGCGATGTTTGTGCAGACTTTCACACACTACAGAGCTACCGAACACTTTGAGCGAACCGAATCATGCGATTGCGTTCTTCGTTACTAAGAACAGGTGCTGGGATTTCAGCGATTCTTAGATGATCAGTGAAGGTGATTTCTGACAGTGGTTGAGGAATAAACCAGATTCCCCTGTTCCGCGTCGTAATCATTGATGTTGCGGCTTCATCTCGTTTGGGCCCGAAAATTACAATTGGCGTGTTTCGTGTGCGATAGTCCGTTCGCAGATTTGCAACGGTGTCGGACAGCGACCACTTCAGGCAGTTGCTGTGAATCACAATCAGTTCGCAATGCATCTGTCGGGTTGCCAGTTCAAATCCCTGCTGTCCGGAACCGCCCGCTGCCGTTAAGTACTTCAGGCCTTGCAATACCGCCGTGCTGCTGGATTTTTCGCTCGGCCGCGAATCAATGACAACCGCTTCCGGTCCGTTGCTGCCAGACATTGCCGCTGACAACGTATCTGTAGCCAGATTGCCCGCGTGTGAGAAAGTAGCAGCAATTGCGGAAGCCAGCAGGCGAGTTCTGGGATCACTCGAAAGTAAATAGCTTCGTTGTATCTTTGGATGGTTGCGAAATACGGCAGACGCTGTGGCGGTATTTGTCAGCAGTGCAAATGTGCTGGACGGATTGCCGGTTTCGATCGCCACCTGCATTGCCAGTACGTATTTTTCGTCCGGTGCCTGCGTTTCGGTTGTGGCAACAGGCAATTCAATCAGATCGTGCCATCTTGCCATCCAGCTTTGCTGCGTTACTTCGGCTACAAACTGCCCTGCTGAAATGTAGACATTGTCAGGATTGATTGAAGCGGCGCCCTGCATCAACTTTGCGGCTTTGGCCAGTGAAGCGGCACCATAAAGGTGCTCTTCACCTTTGGCTAAATATCGTTTCTGGATGTTTCGATCATTCAATCGATCATCGATCGTTGGAAAGGCAGCGCCAGCTGTTTTGATCAGGTTCAATGCCTCAGCCATCAATAAGCTGGCCGCATCTTCTGAGGATTTCGCGGTTTGTTTGCCCTGGGACAATCGGTCAATCGCGGCATCAGCGGATGCGGCAACAACACTCGACTGATCAAACCGGTACATCAATACATCGGAAATCAGCTGCGGATCGGCGGTGACAGCCAGCAAATCCAGAATTCTGCATTTGCCGGGTTCGTCAGCATCAGCCAGTGCGACCAACAGTCCGTCTCGAAACCTGCGGGCATATCTGGTCAGTAATTCATCGGCAAGTTTTCCCTGAGGAGTGCTTCTGTCTGCCCGCAGCAACGGTGCCACCGCCTCGTTTTCCGCCGAAAGAATCCGCCGTGCGGCTTCTTTTGTTTGTTTGTTGGATTGTCCAAGTTGAGCGATAAGCAAGTCCACGGTGCTTGCCGAAGGGGCAATCTGAGTCGACGCTTCATTGATCAATTTTAGCAGGTCGCGAGATGTCGGTTGCAGTTCGCGGGTACCACTTAATTTCAGAAAGGTTCCGATGCCAAATTCACGTCGTAGCTCTAGCAGTGTTTCAGTTGAAGGTTGAGCTTTCAACAGGTCTTTGAGGTATCCCTGAGCAAGCGCTGGGCGGTCCAGTCTTTCGGCCAATATGGCTCCACGCACCTGTCGTGACGGCGTGTTTGGTTTAAACAGAAACAGGTCGTCGCTTTCCGAATTCACATCCGTTGACTGAGCGAACGAAGTCGTTGCGAACACGAGTAGAAGCAACGCGACATTTATCCCAAACGCAGGTGACGTCCGGGAAAAATTGGGGTTGCTGTAAGTGGCGATATGCATGTGCCGCAATCTGGTGGCAGAAGTGAAAAAATTGCTATTGCAGGAACTGTTCTATATTGAAGCCACATGGCCCTGATGTCCAGAATTCGCCGGGAAAATCGGTAGATTTGGCGTTGGGCGAATGGCGTCCCTGCAGGAACTGTTCAGATCTTTGAAAAGTGATTGTTACGTTCGGCAAAGGCCAACGTGGTAAACGTGACTCTTTTCCGGCTTTCACAATCATCGACCTGAAAACCCAAACCGCTTGATCGGCGACGGATTCACAACGAAGGAACGTGCGAGTGTGTCCAGTTGTGCCACTGTCTTGCTGTTGACGATAACGATTATCCGGAAAATGGCGGCTGGGCACTCAAAGCGTGGTTTTTTCACGTATCGAAGTCGCGTCGACCATTCGGGCAGAAGTACTGTGATCCTGTCTAAAACTTAAGTTGACCGGTGACTGGCATCTGCCGGGAAAGGATACAGCGAACGACCTGCTGATGGTGCGACTATTGTTTTGGAAAACATAGTTTGCAGAGCTGCTGGAAATCAAACTGATGGCAGCGATCTGGGGAGTTTTATCTGGTTACAACGATCTCCGGAAACGGACGCTCGCTGACGTTGAATTGTGTGAACGCTCACCCCAAACTGCGGATGCTGTAGCAAGGATGACGACGTAATTCCGTTGAATGAACGTTTCTGGAACCTGAAACCGATGAGCAATACAAAGTCACTTCCGTTTGATGAAGCTACGGTACGGAAGATCGCAGAAAAGTACCAGACCCCGTTCTATCTGTACGATGAAAAGGGAATTCGCGAAACCTGCCGACAGCTCAACGCCGCGTTTTCGTGGAGCGAAGGCTTTAAAAACTATTATGCCGTTAAGGCTCTGCCGAATCCCCATATCCTCAAGATTGTGAAGTCAGAGGGACTGGGCGGCGACTGTTCCAGCATTGCTGAACTGATGCTTTGTGAAACGGTGGGACTGACCGGCGAAGAGATCATGTTCACTTCGAACAATACCCCCGTCCATGAATATCAGGCCGCAAAGGATATGGGTGCGGTTCTTAATCTGGATGATATTTCGCACATTGACTTTGTTGCAGAACAAATCGGATTGCCTGAACTGGTTTCCTTTCGGTTCAATCCGGGCACTGCCAGAACGGGCAACGTGATTATCGGCAAGCCCGAAGAAGCCAAGTATGGCTTCACAGAACAGCAGTTGTTCGATGGCTACCGCATGCTAAAGGAAAAAGGTGTCAGTCGATTTGGTCTGCACACGATGGTGGCGTCCAATGAACTTGACGGCCGCTTCTTTGTTGAAACTGCTCGAATGCTGTTCGATCTGGCGATGCGAATTCACAAAGAATTGGGTGTACGCATTGAGTTCGTAAATCTTGGTGGCGGCGTCGGCATCCCTTACCGACCCGAAGACAAGCCTGTCGATCTGCAGAAGGTCGGCGATCAGATTCACGCTTTGTATAACGAAACGATTGTGCCAGCCGGATTACATCCGCTGAAGGTTGTTCTCGAAAACGGACGAATGATCACGGGGCCTCATGGCTATCTGGTTACCACGTGCATTCATCACAAGCACATCTATCGAGACTATGTCGGCGTGGATGCATCTATGGCCAATCTGATGCGGCCTGGAATGTACGGTGCCTATCACCACATCACCGTGTTGGGAAAAGAAAATGCTCCGCATGATCGAGTCGTCGATGTTGTCGGTTCGCTGTGTGAAAACAACGACAAGTTTGCCATACACAGGTCACTTCCGGAAATTGGTCGGGGCGATTTGCTGGTGATTCATGACGCAGGAGCTCATGGGCACGCGATGGGGTTTCAGTACAATGGCAAGCTTCGAAGTGCTGAGCTGTTGCTAAAAGAAAACGGTGATGTGCAACTGATTCGTCGAGCCGAAACTTACGACGATTATTTTGCAACACTGGATTTCGCTCCGTTCGAAGCCACTTCAGCAGCCCACTAGTGGATAGTCCAGCAAGCTAAGTCGCGTGGGTGTTTTGTCGAGTCGACAGAGCACAATCGTAGCCCTGCGACTTCATTCGCAGGATTGCGGTCTGACGAATTCGTTGTTGCCGCCAGCACCCGTGCTACTGATCGGCTTGAACTACTTCAAGCTTAACCGCGTGCTTGTATTGAGAAATTCGCGGGAGCGGTCCTGCTGTTTACGTCGCGGTAAATATTAGGAAATTTGAGCTACTACCTAGCCGTTGCCGGTTCGTTGTCCGACAGGCGAAGGTGCTGCACCCAGGCGGGTGGGATGTTAATCCATACGTTGTCGCGTTTTACGCGATATTTGTCGCAGTAAGCCTGCATGATGTCATCGATCCGCGTGATGCGATTTTTTTCCACGCCGCGAGTCACGACCTTACGAATGGGTCTGACATACATGTATTCGAAATAGCTAAGTACTCCGCCCGGCTTCAGCAGTTGGAAATACTTGTTGGCGATTTCTTCAACTAATTCGGCCGGGAAATTGTTCAGCGGCAATCCCGAGATCACAAAATCGTACTTCTGTTCCGGTTGGAATTCCTGAATGGGCAGCTGATGAATTTCGGAAAATGGCGAGGCGGCTTTCCACCCGGGATCTTTGGCAAAGCGATCATTCAGGATGCCGGCAAATACATCGTTTAGTTCCACCAGATCAAACCTGTCGCCACTGCGAACCAGCTGGACAATTTTTTCTGTGACAGGCCCTGTTCCTGGCCCGATTTCCAGAACTCGTACGGACTCATCGCCGCGACCTGACAGAAAACGAGTCATCGAGTTTGCGAGAAACCGACTGCTGGGAGCGATCGATCCGGTTGTCTCGAAGCGTTGTCGAAACTGCCGAAAAAACGCGATGTTGTTCTTGAGGCCTCGAAGCATTGCTGGACTAATTCCCGATTCGAACAGAAACAAAGAATGCCCGGTGTCCTTAATCAGGACACTGGGCATCTACAGAGTCCGAGCGGGGCGACTTGAACCCCGCACACCGTTGCCGGCACAGGATCCTAAATCCAGTGTGTTCTAATTCATAAGTATCGTCTCTGACGGGGATTAGTGCAAGTGTGCCAAACCCTGCAACGACTGGGGTGCATCCGCTGGTTGGGACGTGAACCTAAAGCACGAGGCTTTTCCAGAGTGCATGCCAGTTGTTGTTGATGTTGTGAGCTCGCAGTGCTGTGACGGCCGACGCGCCGGCCGGTGACCAGTGCATGCCGGGGCCTTTGAGCCGAATACCGACAAGCTGTTTGGCCGTCGATTCAATCATTCCTGGGCCAATCTGCCATTCGTGCTCTCGATAAATGGCGTAGTCCGTGATCCCCACGCGACTGCGAAAATAGCCCAGCAGGGAATTCATCGCCCTCCGCTTTTTACAACGCAGACCGGAGAACTGCGGATGCAACCAGGCGAGCAGTCCTTCGCCACGGGTGCATTCCCGTTTTGCGAATTGGTTTCATTTGGATGAAATGCTTGTGTTTGTTGAGATGAGTTGGCGTCTTCAGATTTTCGCGTCATGGATTGGGGCGTCCAGCTCCAGTCGGTGCGATGAGTGGTGCGTTTGTAGGATCGCATTTGCGTGAGTCGATCATCCCAACGGTTGCTGATCACTAATGCTGGCAACTGCAGCATCGATTCTGCGGCCGGTTGTTTCCAGAAGATGCCGTTGCCTTTCATTCGCAGATTGATCACCCGTCGGATGTTGCTTTCGATCGCCCGGCTGCCCCCAAATTGCCCCAGCACGGGCACTTAACGAAACAAGGGTTTGCGACAAAATGGCCGCAAACCCTTGTTTTTAATGATGTCCGAGAGGGGGGACTTGAACCCCCACGCCGTTACCGGCACAAGATCCTAAATCTAGCGTGTCTGCCAATTCCACCACTCTCGGCTGAGTCGCTTTGTATCGCTGAATTCCGTCAAAATCAATCCGACGTGGTGTGTTCTCCCAATAAAAGTAATGCATCGCCGTTGCAACGGTCGCCTCCAAGGGGCGTAATCCTGCATCACGGCCGTATTTTGGCAATGTGGCTGTATGCGCGGGGGGGGATCCAGCGCCTGTTGCGAAGTAACCGCGGTCTGTCAAACGCGGAATTCGTGCTGGCGCCGCAATTCGGCAGGCTGCTGTCTGAGCTTCATGAATTGAGTTCGCCTTTCAACTTAATTGCGGCGTCAACAAGTTCTCCGGGGCCGTGTCGATAGACGTCGCAGATTGGAAGCCCGAGTTCTTTGCGGACGCGTTCACGTTCCAGATCGGCCGCAGCATCGTCAAGCAGCCGGCTGTTCATCGATATGCCGATGACTTTGCACGGATGGCGACAGCTGGCGATTTCTTCATGAAGGCCGATCAGTTTTTTAAACGGCGTAATCGGGATATGATCGAGGCCTTTGATGAATTCGCGTCCGACTTCGTAGCACAGGATCAAGCCGTCAGGTGCGCAGCCGTGGAGCAATCCGAGCGATACACCGGAGTAACGCGGGTGAACAATGCTGCCCTGCCCTTCGATTAACAGATAGTCGAAATTCTGCATACGCTGCACGAGTCGTTCGGCGGCGCCATTTACAAAGTCGGCGACGACGCTATCGATGGGAACTCCAGCGCCGGAAATCATAATTCCCGTTTGGCCGGTTGCCGCAAACCCCGCCCTACA
>JBDNFN010000204.1:0-20558 GCA_041689795.1 Fuerstiella sp.
CACCTGAATTACGCCGATCGCCTTGCGACGGGCCGTTCTATCGGCAGCGGCCAGGTCGAAGGAGCCTGCAAGAATATGATCGGGCGACGGCTCAAACAAACAGGAGCACGATGGCGAGTCCGACGTGTCAACCGAATGGCCGGACTCTGCGCCAACATGTACAGCAAACCGTGGAATCAACACTGGAAATTAACACTCACATAAAATAACGTATTCCCTGAACGCACCCTCTGGGACGGATGACGCGTCCAACGTTTCGTGTTTGAGTCGCCGTCATGTAGACTTGCGACCCTGCGTTCAGTGATGGCGTAACGTACGGGCTCTGGAAATATCTCCGAGTGCTGCTTTGTTCGTGGCGATCGGCTGCCAGCCGCTAAAATCGGCTAAATGTTCTACGATCGGTGTGGAACCATGGTCGATTGCTGCTGGATGGGTGCGCGGCGATTGCGTTTTGAACCCGTTGGGGTTAGTGAGATTGTTTTTTAATCGTGATCGTTTCGGCATTGTTCTGAATTTGTGTCTACAGTTACTTCTTCATCTAAGATTCCCGAACTTCGCCGCGCTGTGCGTCAGACGGCGGATTGCGCCTATTTAGTTGAGCCCCGAGTTGTCCGCCGAATCATTCGCGAACTACACGGGTTCGCCAGACTGTCGACTCGCATTCCTCATACGGACGTGCTGGTCGCGAAGGCGTTTGATATTCGGTCGCTCGCTCATCCGGATGAACTGGGCCTGCAGGACTTCAGTCAGCTGGCGCCTCTTTCGATTCTTGTGGCTCAGCCGGAAGAACACGAACTGGATCAGCAGCCTTTGCAGGATCTAATGCAGCTGACGTGGAGCCGACTGTTTCACGGAATGGTCGATCTGCAGTTTAGTGTTGCTGTCAATGACGGCCGCATCAATCGCGCTAAAGTGCAGGAGGCGATTGACAATATTGGGCAGGTGGAATTTGACGAAGCACATTCGGTTCTGAAATCAGAACTGCGGCTGTTTCATCCTGAATTTCACATCGAAGCGTACTGTGAATTCGTCGCGATCTATCTGCAGATGCACCGCTTTCAGCCGGACCTGTTGCCTGTATGGTTTCCGTCATTGACCGATGCAAATCACATTGTGTCGATTGTAGCCAGACACTTCGATGCAGAATCACTGTTCAAAGCGACTCGGCTGTATGGTGCGACAAGTCCCGATCTTACGTCTGGCACGGTCAAAGACGAAGATAAGGTTTCCAGCGAACGTCGTGGCTGGAGCGAAGGCGTTTCGTTTAGACCTTCCGCGAGGCGTTACGTCGGGCTGCTAAAAAAACGTGATCGCTGGAACGAGCGCGGCAACACGGTTGCTGCAGGTGTTTCTGCAATGCGGGCCATTGAATCGGCGACCACAGACGATGAGCGCACAGCCGCGTTGGCTGCGGCTCATGTCGACATGGAATCGCTGTCGCAGCGATTGCGAGCTGCTCTGAACTTTACGGCCGCCAATCTTGATGATTGGCAGAAGTCGTTGTGGGAGCTGTTACAGAACTCGCCTCACGGCTTTTGGAACGCTGATAAGAAGCTGCTATACGACCTTCAAAAAGTCTGTCTGGACCACGAACGCACCATTTATCAGGTTGACCTGGTGAAGTGGGTTGTGTCACGTGGCAAGCGACCTCTTCGCCGCTCGTTGACAAATGTCCGCGAAGTGATGATGGCCAAGCACCTGGCAAGTTCGGCTTCGCGACTGGTTTCGGTGCGGCTTTCCGGGGCCGAACGGGAACGTCTTTCGCGACTGATTCACGTGGCGGCGAACCTTGCTGAAAATCAAATGCGTGAACGCATGCGTTCGGTGGTACACGAAACCATTATGCAGGTTGGGCTAGCTCCGAAAAGTATTCCGGAATCGGTAGCGCTTGACAAACTGGTCGAAGAATCGCTCGACTGCATCACAGAACGCGGTTACCTGACCATGGGTTACCTGCGAGACGCGATCAGCCGAAACGACCTGAAGCTGCCCGATCTTAGCGACCCCCAAGACCTGATTCGCGGTGACCACCTTTTGCGATCTGATGATCGACTGGATGTGAGTCTTGATGGTGTTTACCGTCGCGGTGAATTTTATCTGCGCTGGCTGCAGGTTGTCAGTTCGATGGCGTTTGGAACTCGCACCGGCCGGTTTCTGACAAAGTTTCTGGTGATCCCCTTCGGTGGCGCTGTGGTGATTGTTGAAGGCGTGCAGCATTTTGTGAAGGTGCTGGCAGGACCGGAAGCAGATGTACAGGCGACACGGGAGAATGGCGAGGGGACTGCTGAACAGTCAGAGCCAGGTGCGACGGATGATTTCGCTGGCCCTCTGAACACTGTATCAAAACAGGCTGCCAGCGATCTGGCGTCAGTTGAACCGGCTTTCGTCAGTGAACCATCGCCTAATGAACCATCGCCTAATGAACCATCGCCTAATGAACCATCGTCGGTGACGACGACCGGTGCAGACATTTCTGCACCGGAATCCGCCAATTCCAACAATGTAGCTATCGATCCGGAGGCGACCGCGTCTCCGGATTCAATTGCAGACTCTGCACCACAGAATGTTGCAGTAACAGACGCAGTCTCGCCTGTCGGCGGTGAAGCGTTGGAAGCTGATTTGCCCGTCGCCGCGTTGGGGGCTCTGGGACAAGACGGCCTCGCAGTGGATAAGACAGCGGATACTGTGGCCACCGATTCTGCCACGATCCCAGCCAGCGAATACGCGATTCCCGTTGATGAGGTGATGGCTGAACTGGAATTGCCATTGATTCTGCTGGTCGGTTTTATGCTGATGGCAGTAATTCACATTGATTCCATGCGGGCCATGTTTTTCACTTTACTGCGTTACGGCTGGCGAGTTCTGCGGACTGTCGTTTACGACATTCCGGCAGCGTTAATTCGCCTGCCTGCAATTCAGCAGTTTTGGCGAGCTCGCTGGTTTGTAAAACTCAGACGCCACATTACGAATCCATTGCTGATTTCATGGGCCGGCTGTCGATTGGTTCCAGCCGTCTTTTGGCTGGAACCTCAGGACTGGTGGCTCGTTGGCGCGGTTAGTCTGTTACTTAGTCTGGTTCTGAATTCCCGACTTGGTCGCGACACTGAAGAGTTAACGGCAGAGTGGCTGGCGAATGCCTGGCACGATCTGCGTTCTCGATTTCTGATGGCGTTGCTGGATTGGGTGATCGACTTCTTCAAGTGGATTCTGAATGTTGTCGAACGCTTTATTTATGCCGTGGATGAATGGTTGCGATTTCACAGTGGCGAAACATGGATGACGGTTGTCGTAAAGGCAATTCTGGGAGTCGTGTGGTCGTTTGTATCATTCCTGCTTCGTATTTATATAAACCTGCTGATCGAACCAACGTTGCATCCGGTAAAACATTTTCCGGTCGTAACAGTGGCTCATAAGGTCTTTCTGCCGGTGATTCTGATCATCGAGCACTACATGCGAAACACGCTGACTCCGTATATTGGACTTCCGCTGGCCGGGCTGGTGACGTGGTTTAATATCGTATTTCTGCCTGGGATTTTTGGGTTTCTGGTTTGGGAACTGAAGGAAAACTGGCGTCTGTATGCATCTAACCGACTACCGACGCTGCAGCCTGTGGTGATTGGTTCTCATGGCGAAAACGGCGGGCGACTGCTGAAGCCCGGTTTTCATTCCGGAACACTGCCGAAGCTGTTCCGAAAGATGAGGGCGCTGGAACGTAAAGAAGTTTCGTACCAGCGGTTTAGTAATCGACGTGCTCTGCGAGAATCGCTGGAGCACACAGAACGCGACATCCGTCGTTTCGTAAACCGCGATCTGGTCAGATTGCTGAAATACTGCAGCGTCTGGAACGATGTTGATTTGCTCTGTCCGGCGGTGCATGCTGCGTCGAACAGCGTGATGATTGAACTGAAAGCAGAATCTCTCGGACACTCTTCGCTGGAGTTGCTGTTTCAGGAACAAAGCGGCTGGCTGGTGGCCAGTGTTGCCCGACATGGCTGGCTGGACAGCATTACTCCGGAAATGCAGCATAGCTTCGAAACGGCATTGCGAGGCTTCTATGTAAAGGCGGGAATTGATCTGGTTCGTGAGCAGATGCAACGCAACCTGATCGGCCCACATCCGTATGACGTCTGTGGAACGGGGCTCGCGATCTGGCCCGATCGTCAGTTTGACCGCGAAATTACCGTCGACCTTCATCGGCGACATCAGATTCGTCCATTTCCTCCCAGCATGGCGGCAAGTTACGGAGTGCAACCGGTGTCTCGTGAAGCGGTTGTCTTTTCTGAAACTGGTTTCCGCTGGGTCGACTGGAAACGCGTCTGGGCCATTCCTGAGGACAGCGAATCTGTAATTCCTCTGCCCCTGGCCTGTATGCAGTCGGCTCGAACTTCGTTGCTGTCTTCCGGGCGATCGTAATTGACGCTACGTAGATGGCCGTCTGCGCAAATGTTGCGAACCCGTTGCGGCCAGGCGGAATCTCTGCTTTTGAACATAGGTAAGCCGTCCTCACTAAATGCAGCCAGAGCCATCGATTGAGTTTTAATCGATGGCGGGACTTACTCGCTGCCGCTACGTACTTGTAAACCATGCTGCCTGAATAACCTGAGTCGCTGTGACCTGAGTCGCTGTGACCTGAGTATTATGGTCACTGGCGAAAGTCCTTCCGAATCGTCAGTATCTGCCAACTGTGGTTGTTTGTTTTCGGAGTCTGCTAATGTATCGCCAGGTTTTGTTTTGTGTTCTTACGTGTGTGCCTTACGCAGGCGTTATCGCTGAAGAAAGTCGGCCAAATATTCTGTTCTGTATTTCTGACGATCAGTCGTGGATGCACGCCGGAGCCTACGGTTGCACGTGGGTGAAGACTCCGGCCTTTGATCGGGTGGCCAAAGACGGACTGTTGTTCCAGAACGCATACACTCCGAACGCCAAGTGTGCTCCATCGCGAGCCTGTCTACTAACAGGACGGAACACCTGGCAGTTGGAAGAGGCCTGCAATCACTGGTGCTTTTTTCCTCAGCAGTTCACGACGTATGCGGAGGCCCTGTCCCAAAATGGATACCACGTGGGCTATACGGGCAAAGGCTGGGCTCCGGGAATTGCAACGGACAAAGACGGCGTGGCTCGGCAGATGACCGGCCAACGCTATGGTGCAAAAAATCAGGCAGCACCGACAAAGGCGATCAGTAACAACGACTACGCTGGCAACTTTGAAGCGTTTCTGGACGACAACGTCAGCAAGCCGTGGTGCTTTTGGTACGGTTCGACGGAACCTCATCGCGGATATGAATACGGCACCGGAGTCAGCGTTGGTGGAAAGTCCATTGATGACATTGAAGAAGTTCCTCCGTTCTGGCCTGATAACGAAGTTACTCGCAACGACCTGCTGGACTACGCTCTGGAAATCGAACACTTCGATTCACATTTGGCAAAAATGCTAACGCTGATGCAGGCACGCGGTCAGCTGGACAACACGATTGTGATTGTAACAGCCGATAATGGCATGCCTTTTCCTCGAGTAAAAGGGCAGGAATACGAAATGAGCAACCATCTTCCGCTGGCAATTATGTGGAAGAATGGAATTATCGAACCAGGCAGAATCGTTAACGATCTGGTCAGCTTTATCGACGTCGCTCCAACGATCATTGAGGCTGCCGGGCTGGAATGGAAAGACACCGGCATGGCGGAAACATCAGGTCGGTCGCTGTTGCACGTGTTCGGAAATGTGGTTAGTGAAAAGCCTCATCGCAAGATTGTAGTGTTTGGCAAAGAACGTCACGACATTGGTCGGCCGGAAGATCAGGGCTATCCAATGCGAGGAATAGTGGATGGAGAATACCTTTACATTCGCAATTACGAACCAGGTCGCTGGCCTGCCGGCAATCCGGAAACGGGTTACCTAAACTGTGACGGAAGTCCAACAAAAACAGAGCTGCTTAACGGTCGCCGATATGAAACCGACATTGCAGGTCGGTGGCAAATGGCCTTCGGTAAGCGTCCGGCGGAAGAACTTTATCGTCTTAAAGACGACAGATTTTGCATGAACAATCTGGCCTCAAATATGACGTTTTTGATGGTCCGGCAGAAACTGGAGGCCAGGATGCTGGCACGACTGAAACAGGAACATGACCCGCGAATCGACGGGCCAGCTGACTACTTCGAAAAATTCCCGTACGCCGATTCATCGGGACAGAAATTCTACGAACGGTTTATGGCGGGTGAAAAAATGAAGGCGGGATGGGTGAGTTCTTCTGACTTTGAGCCTGAACCAGTCACCGATTGACCGAACCCGACTTTGCGGCCAAACTACCGTTAGATCCGTAAGCGGCAATCACTTAACCTGGGGCAACACTTTTTCGACCTCAATTTTGGTGAATTTCCCAATGTTCTTCGACGCGTTTTAGAGGGCGTATTTGCATCACGTGATTCACAGTTTTCGTTAGTTTTCGTCTGAAACCCAGTCTCGTTAAATAACATCCTGCAATCCGGACTCCTATTTACAGCGTCTCTTTTATCGTTTTAGTTTCAAATCTGTTTGCCTGCCGCCCGAATCCAAATCCTGCATGTCTCGCCTGTTTGACCTATTGATCGTCCGCCCGAAGTCATCGTTATTGGTGGTGTTTGTTGTTACGGCGTTGATTGGTATGGGCGCGCTGCGTTTGCGGATCGACTTTTCGCCCGAACAGGTTTACGTCGGCCAGGATGATTCGGTTGAATTCAGCGAAGAGCATAAACGGCTGTTTCGCTTTGAAGACAGCATTGTGCTGGTTGTTCTGGAATCGACTGACGGTCAATCGTTGCTTCGTGAAGACTGTCTGCGATGGCTGCAAAAAATTGCGGACAAATCGCGACAACTGGAAGGCGTTCGCGGAGTCACTTCCATTGTCACACTTGAGCGGCCTCGCATTCGCCTGCGTGGTGAACAGAAAGTGGAATGGACGCCGCTGCTTCCCGAAGCATTTTACGCCGACAAGGAACTGCTGACTAAGCAACTGGCACGAATTCCATTGCTGAACGACATGCTGGTCAGTTCTGATCACCAGTTGATGATGACTCTGGTGGATCTCAACCCTGAAGACCGCACCATCGACAAAGCGACAGCTCGGGTTGATGCAATTCAACAGGTCATTGCCGGCTTTCCACTGCCAGCGGGCACGACTACGTTTACCTCGGGCGTTCCGGCTATTCGAGTCGACGTGATCAGAAGCATTGTCAAAGACCAGATGCAGATGGTGCCGATTTGCAGTGCCCTGTTTTTGATGGTTTCGCTGATGATGTTTCGCAGCATCACGGTGACGACGCTTTCATTGTTTTCAGCACTGGCCGCCGTGGCACTGACGATGGGGCTGATGGGTTGGTTCGGTATGACGTTTACTGTCATGAGCAACGTGATTCCTGCCCTGCTGCTGATTATTGGTGCGGCAAACAACGTGCATATTCTTAGCCGCTTTCAGATTGAAGTGGGGCAGTCGGGTAACGACCTGAAGACTTGTGCAAAAAACACAATGATGGAAATGAGCAAGACCTGTTTTCTGACGCTGGCGACCACCGCGATCGGTTTCGGCAGTTTGTATCTGGCAAGAGCGGACATGTTGAAACTGCTGGCACTGCAGTCTGCGATGGGCATGGCGTGCTGCTATGTTGGCCAAATGGCCGTGATGCCTCAAACTCTAATTCTGTGCGGCCGAGTGCTGGCTCGGCGAGGTGCGAGGGCGAGGGCAGATGCGGTCACACAACTGACCGCGAGCGATACTACAGATGTCGTTTCCACAGCTGAAGATACCACAGCTGAAGATATCACAGCTCAGGATATAACCACGGGCAAAAGTCGCGCGGCCAACGATTTTCGACTGCAGGGTGTGTGGCAGAAATTTGGCCATGTTATCGCAAGGTACTCGGCACTGATTGTTGTCTGTCATTTGCTGCTGGCCGGCTGGACTCTGTGGAGCTGTCGTAATTTGACGATCAATTCGTACATGTTCGAAACCTACGACAGCGATCACCCCACGATGCAGGCCGTTCGAAAAATGGACGAACGCATGTCCGGGCTGATTTCGCTGGAAGTGCAACTGCGAGCTGACCGGCCGTCTCGATTTTTTGAGGCTGATATGGCAGCCGCTTTAAGTAAAGTTCGTGGATCTATCACACTGGATGATCGAGTCACATTTTACCGAGACTACATCGAATTTCTTTCCGTGTTCGATCATGGCCGCCCACTGGACGAAGATCCGGTGGCGGCGGCCGCTTCTTTGCAACGAGTCAAACTGGCTTTGCGACAACTCGGAGATCGAGATGTGACGTCGTCGTTTCTGGGTAAGGAACAACCGGTCGCTCGAGTCATGATGCGAATTCGGGATGTGGGCAGCGCTGGTATGCAGGACCTGATTAACGAACTGAATGAAATTTTACAGCGGGAAATCCCCAAGGACGTTGAGTACCACATTACCGGAGACGCCTATCTGCACGCGGTCTGCATGGATGCTTTTGTTCGCGACCTGTTTAGTTCTTTGGTTGCCGCAACGGGAGTAATTTTTCTATTAATCACGTTGTTGTTTCGTTCTTTGCGGATCGGTCTGATTTCGGCGATTCCGAATATCTTTCCGCTGATCATGACATTGGGCTACATGAATCTTCGAGGTTACGAACTAACGGCCGGCAACGTGATTGTGTTTGCGATAAGTCTTGGAATTGCGGTCGACGACACGATTCATTTTCTGGCTCGATATCGCGACGAGCGAAAAGTCTGTTCAAACATCGATGCGATTCAAAAAACACTGATGTCCAGCGGTCGAGCGATTGTGTTGACCAGCGTGCTGGTTGTCAGCGGCCTGAGTATCCTGGTGTTTTCTGACTTTGTTCCGACTCGACGCTTCGCAGAACTTACGGCGATCACCATGTGTTCTGCCCTGCCCGGCGACGTGATTCTGCTGCCAGCCCTGCTGAAGCTGTTTGGCGGCAGGCGGATTAAGGGTTCCTGATTGCCGCGCTGCAACTCATGCGTCTGCCATGCCTTTATTCGATGACGCGTTTACGAAGGCTGACCCATCGCGGCCCTATCCTGCACCCCGACAGGTGCCATCAACTGGGGGTTGGGGCGTTGCTGTTCGGCGTTCTGGTTCAGCGATGAGGTCTTGCGGCCGCCAGCAAATCATCGCATTCACGCAAGTTCGATGCGGCGACGGATGCAGTCAATAAACTGGCTAACTTCTTCGACGCTGTAAACTGATGCTTTATGCGTCGTACAAAGGTTAAAAGTATCACCAACTGTTGTGTTTGAGAGCATTAGCGGAACCAGAACTCCCAGATTAGCACCGCGGAAATAGTTTGTGATCACGCCATCGGAGATAAACTCTAACACCGGCGCTGCCAGTCGAACGTTTGATAAGGCACACACAAATGGATACAGTTTTCTTGCGAAATCCCGGTTAATCGATAGCGGTGCCAGATCCCAAAGACGGGCCATTAACGACATCGAGTTAATCACCCAAAAGAATTCTCGGCGCTGTTTGCTGCGTTCGTTTCGGTGCTTGACAAAGTCTATCAGGCTTGAGAAGTCCGCGGCTGTTCTGGCTGAAGGACGCACTGCCAGCATTCCCAGAAACTGGCCAATGGTGTTGTCGATTCGACCGTCTGCATATCGGCGCAGATCAATCATCGAATTCACTGCAAGTATTTGACTCGGCTTTAGCCGGCGACCTGGTGATTCATGGAAGACTTCCGCGATGGCTTCTACCTGAGCGGCCATCATGAAATCCTGAACGGAAGCTTGATAACGTTTAGCCGCTGCTTTGAGCTGCGTCACTTTCAGGTTTGCCTGATGGATTGAACAGGTCTCGACTGTCAATTCCTGAGTTCGAGCTTTCGGACGCTTGCACAACAAGCCTTGAGTGAGCTCGACCGAAAGTTTTCGGGCTCGTGCGATCGCCGTCGGCCAACCGGTCTCTCTTTGAAACATCTGAGCTAATTCAGGGGCTTCGCATGTTGGCAGGACGTTGGATGATTTTTTTTGAAGACAGTTCTCAAGTATCGCGTTCAGCAACAATACCTAATAATTGGTTATCGGCGATGGCATGCCGATAACCAATTATTAGGTATTGTCGGCCATCCGAACTATGCACCAGCAGGATTCGAAACGGTGAAGTGTCATCGTTTTGCTGATACGACTCAGTCAATTTAGCGGTCATCAAATCGGACAGTGCGGTCCAGTCAGGCTGCGGAAGAACTGCTTCCGACACGGGAACAAACCGTGGCTGCGAGCCGTAAGTGGCATTCTTTAACGCAGCATCAAAAACAGCGTCGCTGATGCCAACAGATCGAAGTACGGCGTTGACGGATTCTGACAGGCGATCTGCGGTAAGGCTCAATCCTGACAATTCAACGGCGTGTACCGCGTTGTACGGCCGAATCTGCTCCCAACGCAGCATCATTTGCTGAAAGCTTTCCAGTCGGCGCGTGGGCGTGGCGCATTGGTTGTCGCTCCGAGGGCTCGGGGACGCGGTTGATTCGGATACAGTCGCCTCTATCTTCACAGTTCAGGTCCTTAACCGACCGCAAACTTCAAGTCATACAGAATCATGTGCCTCCGTGCAGCTTTAACTGCATATTTACCAATCAGTGACAGGGAATTGGAAACGGATAATGTGGTTCTGCTCCTGATTGCGTAATTGCGGCGGCTACAGAACGCGAACACAGCGGGATATGACTGTTAATCGTATTAGAGTGCCGGACGGTCGTTTGCTTTTTTAGAAGCAGAAGTCTGCGAAAGCATGTTCCCGCACGAGTCATTCGGTGTTTCGGACGCGATATGATTGATGTCGCCGAATCACTGATGACGATTCCTGAGCTGCTGCTGATAATTCCCTACTCGTAAGATGGGCGGGCGGAGGTCTCTCTGTGATAACTCACAGCCTATTGTCGAAGAGACATTGATCATTCAGGAACACAACTTCAATCATCGCACGCTCGTCAAAAAATGACTAAGATCGTGTTCCGTGGCAACAATACTGTAGTAGAGATTCAACGATGGCTCGCATTCTGCAACTGACCGACCTGCACGTGTTTTCTGAACCGAACCAGACGCTTAAGGGCATTCCGACTCGCGAATGCCTGCTGGAAGTTATGTCATTTATTCAGGCAACTGAAGCACCGTTTGATCATGTGGTGATTACGGGCGACCACACTCATGATGAACTTTCAGCCAGCTATCAGGCGGTGCGGGATATTTTCGCACCGTGGGCTGATCGGCTGTGGCAGGTTCCCGGCAATCATGATGACCGAGCGGTGTTGCGAGAAGTTTTCGTAAACAGCCTAAGAGGTTCAGCGGGTCAGCAAATCAACTTTCAGTTTACTCAGGACAACTGGTTGTGTCTTGGTCTGGATACGCATGTGCCGGGAGAAGTGGCTGGCCGAATTGAGACCCCGCAACTGGATTGGCTGCATTCACAATTGAACAGCACGACGTCATCGCGAGTTGCGTTGTTTTTTCATCATCCGCCGGTTGAAGTTGGAAGTGTCTGGATGGACAAAATCGGCCTGGAAGGCCGTGAACTGTTGCAGGAAGTGATTCGAAGTGATGATCGAATTCGACTTGTCTGCTGCGGCCACGTACATCACGAATTTCACTTTCGAATTGGTCACGCGGATGTATTCACAACGCCGTCAACCGGAATTCAGTTTGATCCGGCAGGTGATACTCCGACATTTGACGCTGTGGCACCGGGATATCGAGTGATCGAATTCAACGAAAACAACTTCTCTACGCACGTCGTTCGACTGTCACAAATGAAGTACACACCGATCAGTGATTGATATGGTAGCAATAGCCAACACCGCCAGATTCTGAGAATCTGGAAATGGTGCACGAAATGGTGCATGAATTGTCGCACGGTTAACTGCCAAAGCTATGGATTCCGTTTGTCGTCCGAAACATGTAGGGGCCACCCGCATCGTTTCATATTAAGCTTTTTATCAGGCTGGGCGACTTGAGTTTCTTAGAGCTTGCTGGACGGCTGTGGCGGTACGTGTCGACAGGTTGCTGCCTTGAGTCCGGGCGCGGGCCGACAATGCGGGTGGTCTGGCGCATGAATTGCTGGCTAGGCTGCATTGTTAAATACACAGATTGAAGTAATCGCTGATGACGCTCGGCAGAAACGGAAAGCATCCCATGCATTGTTAGCGTACCTGCGGCGGCCACATCACGAGATCCGAACGGACGCATTCGTCGGATTACGATTCGTCACCGTGCGAATCTGAGTGTGGCCTTTCCACCCTTTTTGCGGCCACGCTCTGCTTTGCAAGGACAGAATAGATGGGTGACCTCCCATGACGGCGAAGTTTTGCTCGATCATCGACGACACTCGCTGCGATCCGCTTGCTCACTGTGCCAGACAAATCAGTGGTCCACAGTGTTGCCTGACTTTCGGGTTTGAGCGGGATGGGAATTTGGTGACGTGGGCTAGTCGGTTGGTTCGAAGCGTTTGCCCGAGCCGATCATTTCAGGCAGAAGCGGATGGCGGCGATCCATTTTGCAGATGGATCACCGAAAGTGGGGTTGCGCTGAATTGAGGTTTTCGAAAGATCCTTAAAATCCGGGCTAGTGACTGTCAGCCGATAGTTTCGTCGATGCCGTCAGCCGCGGGTGCTGCGAGCGTTACATCCGTTGGATCCGTATTTGTAACGGGGCTATTGTTCGCCGGAAATTTTATGTCCGGCTTGTTGAGGCATTCGTACTGTTCGCCGCTGAAGTTATACTTCTCGAAAAGTTTCAGGACAGTTTCTAACCATCGCGGCCTTCAAAAGCCGGCCAACTTATATCGTTCAGGGAACATCGTGGCCTCGCAGTACATCGAACTCGAAGGAGTTCGCGTTCACAATCTGAAGAATCTGAATCTGAAGATCAAACGCAATTCGCTAACAGTGATATGTGGAGTCAGCGGGTCCGGCAAAAGCAGTCTGGCATTTGATACTCTGTTTGCCGAAGGCCAGCGGCGTTACGTGGAAACATTTTCTCCCTACGCGCGGCAGTTTCTGGATCGCATTGAACGTCCGGCCGTGGATCGTATTGACGGAATTCCGCCAGCGATTGCCATTCGACAAAATGCCAGAACGCAGAGTGCTCGCAGCACCGTGGGGACTCGGACAGAAATTCTTGACTACCTGAGAATTCTGTTTGCGAAGGCCGGAAGTGTTGTGTGCCCTGATTGCAAACAGCAGGCCATCGCATTGAGTGCCGATCAGGCGGCCGCTCATTTGATCGCAATAGCGGATGGCCGGCGAGGTATGCTGGCGTTTGACGTGGAATCGGATCGCACAGTGTTGGAGCACCTACAGAGTTCCGGATTTGCCAGGTGTCTGGTAGATGGACGGAGTTTGTCGCTGGATGAGTTGCTTGGTCAGGATGAAATTTCGACTGACATTTCCGTTTCGATTGTTGCTGATCGAATTAAGGTGGACGAATCGGCGGCTATGCGCATCGCGGAGAGTATTGAGCAGGTTTTCGGGCAGGCCGATGGTCGCTGCATCGCTTTGGTAGAGATGGACAAAGATAAGCTGTCCGCTGCCGCTTCAGTCGCCGCAAAGCCGGACGGCAACGAACAACTGATTGACGGCAAAGCATGGAAAAAGATTACTCTCCGCCGACATCTGAGTTGTCCGAATTGTGCACGTGAATTTGTTGAGCCATCGCCGGAAATGCTGAACTTTCAGTCACCTCTGGGAGCCTGTCCGACATGTGAAGGCTTTGGGCAGGTTTCAGGAATGAGTTTTGAGAAAGTTGTTCCTGATGATTCGCTTTCTTTGTCTGAAGGTGCCATCCAGCCGTGGACGACTCCGGCGTATCGGCATGAACTGGATGAATTACTATCGCTGTCGAAGGAGTTCGGCATTCCTGTGCGAGTCCCCTTCACTGAACTAGGCCAGCATCATCGGCGGCTGATTCACGATGGTGTTCCGGAACTCAACTTTGGTGGTCTTGCAGGTTTTCACCGCTGGCTGGTGCGGCATCGCTATAAGCCCGGAGTATCCGTGTTTTTAAATCGATGGCGTTCATGGCTACCATGTGAAACCTGCCGTGGAACGCGACTGACTCCAGCGGCTGGATCAGTCATGCTGCATGGAATTACTATGACCGCAGCAATGCGGATGGAAGTCGGTGAACTTGTTGAAGTTGTCACAGAGGCAGTCCTGGATTTGTCGGCTGATATGAATCGCAGCCTGTCGGCTGCGATTCATCAGACACTGGATCGCCTTGGATTTCTAAATCGTTGCGGACTGGGATACCTGTCACTTGATCGAACCATGAGAACCCTTTCGGGTGGTGAGGCTCAACGAGTCGTTCTGACGTCGGCGCTTGGTTCCGGGCTGATAAACACGCTGTACGTTCTGGATGAACCTACCAGCGGTTTGCATAGCACTGATACTCAGAAGATTATTGATGCGGCTCGGCGACTGCAGCAGTTGGGTAACACTGTGGTTGTTGTGGAACACGATCCGGAATTCATAAAGGCGGCAGACGAAGTGGTGGAAATCGGGCCGGGTGCCGGAGAACGTGGCGGTGAGGTTGTGTATCAGGGTTCGCCTGTTTTGATGCTGCAACAGGCTTCAACGGCGACCGGAATCTCGCTTGCTCAACTTGAAGCATCCAGACAAACAGAAGTGGCCGGCAAACGTGTGGCTGACAATTGGTTGAAGTTCACAAACGTCAACTGCCACAATGTTTCTGAACTTTCCGGTCAAGTGCCACTGCAACTGATTTGCGCAGTGACCGGAGTCAGTGGTGGCGGGAAAAGCTCGTTAATTGTGGACGCACTGTATCCGGCAATCTGCCGCCGCCTGGGGCAAACATGTGGTTCAGATGGGGATGGTACGGTCGAAGGCATCAGTGGGCACGAACTGATCAGCGACGTTTGCCTGCTTGACCAAAGCCCACTGGCGAAATCACGGCGCAGCATTCCGGCGACCACTGTCGGCTGCTTCGACGAAATTCGAAAAGTGATGGCCGATACTCACGAAGCAAAGAAACGTAACTTCAAGCCCGGCATGTTCAGCTTCAATTCCGCTGCCGGAGGCCGCTGTCCCAGTTGCGAAGGTCACGGCGTCGTGACTGTTGAAATGCAGTTTTTGGCTGATATTGAAACAACGTGTGAAGCTTGTTCCGGACGTCGATTTCGTCCGGACGTTCTGGAAGTTCGTTATCGCGATCGCAATATCCACGATGTGTTGGAAATGACAGTGGAAGAAGCGTTTGTATTCTTCAATGGCAACCGGAAAATTCAGCAGCGACTAAACGCGTTGCGGCAGGCCGGTCTGGCCTACATCCGACTGGGGCAACCGGTGTCGACACTTTCCGGAGGCGAATCGCAACGGTTGAAAATCGCTTCACTGCTGGCAGGTGTTCCTTTGAACGAGGATGGACTGGCCGCTGGAGCCCGCAGGAAAACGTCGACTGCTTCCACACCCAAAGGCACATTGTTTATTTTGGACGAACCATCAACGGGGCTGCATATGCAGGATATCTCTGCGCTGATGCAGTGCCTGAACCATCTGGTGGAAATTGGACATTCCGTCATTGTGATTGAACATGACGCGCAGGTGATTCACCACGCCGACTATGAAATTCAGATCGGCCCGGGCCCCGGAAAACTGGGCGGCCGAATTGTTGCTGCCGGATGAATGACGGTGACAGTGAAGGAAAATCGATCGCTCGCGTTGAGATTGCATCTGTTAGTGTGAGGCCTGTTGGATAGTGAATGCGGACAAACTTCGGTACGCTGAAAAAACGGGTGAACAACGTTAATGCCGTGTTGCGTTATTTGGCAGTTGATCACCAGAATCGGGCTGCGCAGAAAACGGGGTGTTCAGCCACTGCTTTCCTGACGCCGTTTCTTCAGCAAGGATACTTCCGATGTTTGTTGGCCTGAACCTGATGGCGGCTTGCCGCAGTGTCTGTTTAAGTGGCTGTTGCGTTGTCGCAGCAGCCTTCTATGCGAGTTCTGTCTTTGCCGAAGACATGCCGACCGGTACTCAGCCGCTGACAGTTGAAGGCGACATCGCCGCTAAAATGGTTGATGGTATTGATCGTTTTCTGTTAAAGAAAATTAACCAGGCAAAAGCAGGTCGAGCACGCGTTTGGCAGTCTGATGAAATTTCTGCGGACGGCCAGGCGACATCGCTGCAGGCTCATCGTGCTCGGTTGTCGCATATGCTGGGCGTTCGGGATCCGCGGCTGAAAAATACACCGGCACTGGACGCGACGCTTTTACATTCCGGTCTTGTGCAGACAAACGAACGCTACAAGACGTATTTTGTTCGTTGGGATGTACTGGCCGATCCTGCTCCAACCGCTGCAAATCTGGCTTCGATTCATGGTGAAGGCCTGTTACTGGTTCCGCATGGTCCATGCATCGCATCAGTGGTCGCGATTCCTGATGCCGACAACTCGCCCGAGCAACTGTGCGGGCTGGCGGAAGGCATTCCCGCAGAAAAACAGTTCGCTCGCCATCTTGCAGAAGCCGGTTGTCAGGTGATTGTGCCGGTACTGATTAGCAGGGAACTCAGCCAACGCAATGGTCGTTCGGAAATGACCAATCGCGAGTATCTCTATCGTCCGGCGTTTGAACTCGGACGGCAGTTGATCGGTTACGAACTGCAGAAAGTGCTGGCGGCCGTTGATTGGTTCGAAACCGAACGCAGCAGTCAGAATCGCGTTGAACGGCCCATCATAGTTGTCGGCCAGGGCGAAGGCGGCATGCTGGCGATGTACGCCGGGGCTTTGGATGAGCGGATTCACGCCACGGCGGTCATTGGATATTTCGCCCCTCGCGAAAGTTGCTGGCAGGAACCTTTGGATCGCAACGTGTTTGGTCGGCTGCAGGAATTCGGCGACGCACAACTTGGGCACCTGATTGCTCCGCGACGCCTGGTGATTGGCAATTTCGATTATCCGCAACTGGAACTCACCAGCACCGGAGGAGCTCCGGCTGTGCTGAAGTCGCCGACGCCCGATGAATTTTCTGAAGAGTATAGCCGGCTGCAGCAGGTGTTTGAGGCTGCAGAATCACCGAAGTCGGTGCAGCATATTGCGACGACGACTGAACTGCTGCCAGCACTCTTTCCGGATGCTGCAATACCTGCCGCAAAAAGTTCAGGAAACTCTGACGGTGACCTCATTGCGCATATCGCTGCACGTCACCAGCGTCAGTTTGAAGAAATCGATCGTCATAATCAGGCGTTGCTGCGCGAGAGCGCGTTTGTGCGAACGAAGTTTCTGAAGAAGCTGGATCAATCATCCGTCGACAATTACGAAAAAAGCGTCGAGCAATACCGCGATGTGTTTCGTTCTGAAGCAATTGGCGCGTTCGATGATTCGTTGCTGCCCATGAATGCTCGCAGTCGCAGAACATGGGAAACAGAAAAATACACGGGCCACGAAGTGATGCTGGACGTCTTTCCAGACGTGATGGCTTACGGAGTTTTGTTGGTGCCGAAAGACCTGAAGCCCGGCGAAAAACGTCCGGTGGTTGTGTGCCAGCATGGGCTGGAAGGTCGACCGACCGACACATTTTTGAACGACCATTATGCCTATCACGATTTCGCAGCGAGGCTTTGCGAACGAGGTTTCATTACGTTCGCTCCTCAAAATCCCTACATCTTTAAGAATAAATTTCGCACCCTGCAGCGCAAAGCGAATCCGTTGGGCAAGACGCTGTTTTCGGTGATCGTTCCTCAGCATCAGCAGATTGTGAACTGGCTGAAAACTCAACCAAACGTTGACGCCGACCGGATTGCCTTCTACGGTCTGAGTTACGGCGGCAAATCAGCCATGCGGATTCCCGCGCTGGTAACGGACTATTGCCTGTCGATCTGTTCGGCCGACTTCAACGAATGGGTCACGAAAAATGCGAGTACTCGCCACAACTTCAGCTACGTGTGGACAGGCGAATACGAAATTTTTGAGTGGGATCTGGGCAGTACATTCAACTACTTCGAAATGGCCGCTCTGATTTGTCCTCGACCGTTTATGGTGGAACGAGGCCACTTTGACGGCGTGGGCACAGACGATTGGGTGGCACATGAATATGCCAAAGTGCGGCATCTGTATGCCGCAAAACTTGGCATTGGTGAACGCACGGAAATCGAATGGTTTGTGGGACCGCACACAATTAACGGAACGGGCACCTATCGTTTTCTGCACAAGCATCTGAACTGGCCTGAGCCGCAGGATTAGCGGTCAATTGAGACCGCTTCGGCATAGTCGAGTTCGCCCGTGCGGCCATCGTAGTACTGGAAAATGACCTGCGGATGAGGATAAGCGACCCAGCGTTTGTCGCCCAGCTTTTTCGGCATGTTGAATACGTTATTTATCTGCACGACACAGAAGTGAGGATACAGGCGTTCCAGACGAGGCAGATCGGGCAACACATAACTGCTCCAGCGAATATCGCATTCGCGTGGACCAAAACGAAAGTTTCCTGTAGCCGGACGATCGCTTTCATCCAGTTTAGGAACGTGGTTTACGCTGTTGTGAGGTCCGCAGCAGAACTCCCACACGTTGTCGGTGACCTTGATGGCAAAGCTGTTGTGTAGGTCACCCGTCATGACGAACACTTTTTTGCCGAGCTTATCCCATTCGTTAATCAGCATTTCGCGTTCGTCAAAGAATCCTGTCCAGGCTTCTTCTTTGTTGGCGGCGTCCATTTCGAACCCGCCCGCTCCACTATGAGGAATCATGAACGGGACGGTGGAGATTACAAAGAAAAAGTCGGCATTGCTTTCCTTCATTGACTTCAGCAACCATTCTCGTTGAGGCTTGCCGATCATGGATACTCCAGGCTTGTCGCGTTCGCGGACATCATGCATGTCTCGATCGCCGCGAGTGTCAATCAGAAAGAATTCGCAGTTGGACACCTTAAACCGGCCATAGCTGCGGCGACCGATGGAATAGCTTAACTTTGCGTCATCCACTTTTGCGGGCATGTGCAGTCGCAGGGTGTGAGCATCCACAAGTTCTACAATGTCATAGACGTAGGAATTCTTGTTGCCGTCGTCGTTGTCGTATTGAATGTCGTTCGTGCCTGCTTGAGGCGTACCCCAGTGAACGTGAAGATTCAGCATTTCGGGCAGCGGCAGTTTTGTGAAATCGGTGTTATTGTCAACCAGCAGATCACTGCCGGCCTGCATGCTTCCCTGACCAAAATGGATGGGATGTTTGTGTTCCATCGGATTGGCCCAGCCCAGATAGTCGAACCAGGCATAGGTGCCGATGTCACGAAAAACGGTGCGTCGATGACGCTTGCCGGCTTCGGCCGAACCCCAGATGTCATTCACCAACTCGTGATCGTCAAAGGTGAAGAAGCTCGGCACATTGCGATGCCACTTTGCCAGGTCGACACCGCGACTAAGATACAGCTTGTAGTTTTCCCAGACACCGACGACTGTGGGCATGACTTTCACAGCCAGTGGGAAATCTTTTGCTCCCTGAATAATTTGCCATGCTTCCGGCGAATATTCTCGGAGCTCTTCATACAGCCAGTCGCCGTTCATGATGTGAAAGTGAACTTTTTCTGACCAGTCATTGTTCAGGTTTTCGTAAGTTGTGGCTCGATGTCCACCGCCATGCAAAGGGTTTTGATTGGCACAGGAACCAATTTGAAAGCGAAAATTGAACAGGCCTTCCGGGTTGTATTCGGCGTTGCGAGTATCGTCGGCGCTGGGCAAAGTGCGGAACGATCCGGGTAGGCCGTGGGGGCGTCCGTTGACCTGAATTTGATAGTGGTAGCGAGTGTCTGACTTTAGATTTTGCAGATGGGCAACTCCAGTGTTGTCGTGGGCCAGTTCTGTAGTTGCCGGTTTGCTGAGCTGGTCCAGCTGTTCCGTTGACGTGCCGTAGTGAACATGAAACTCGCCGGGATCAGACGTGCGTCCCCACACAGCCATCGACGTCGCTGTTGGCTGTCCCAGCATTGGGCCATGAGTCAGCCAGATGGGATCTCGATCAGCAAGCACGGCGACCGGCAAAAGCAGCACGCTGGCAATGCACACAAGTTGCGAATTGATTAACGAGCGATACGTGGCGGAAGATAAGGATGTCATGGCAGTACTTTTTGCTTGGCAAAGATCGGCGTCAATGACCAGTATTAGTCATGGATCAGACATCGCATGCTACACAAGATCGAATGGGGAACCAACAAACGCGGCGATTGTTGATGGTTGTCGATTTGTCGCGGGTACCTCGTCGCAGGTTGCTTTCAATGCAGCTGGCATTGCAGTCGATCTGCGGTTAATCGATCGAATTCACGGCCCCTAACAGGCAGGGCAATCGCACGTCGATTGTGTGTCTAACGGTTTGCATTTTTCGTGAATAGTCTTCTGGTCAAGTGGCAAAATTGTTTGGCCCGGTTTTGTGAATCAGAAGAGAATCGCGGCGATGCACACGCATGGCGACTTTTAATTTCTTACACGCTTTGTCGATCTGGAAGACCCTCGTAAGCATCGCGGCAACAATCATTTGCTGATCGACATGGTGGGACTCGCCCTGTGCGCCCCCCAAGAATTTAACAGCGCTGCGG
>JBDNFN010000205.1:0-17779 GCA_041689795.1 Fuerstiella sp.
ACGCCATCGACGTCATGTCTGCATGCGTAAAAAAACTTAAAATTTATGAACGCGACGGATCGCGTTCTTCAACGCTGCGCGGTCGCGGCAATTCACGGTCGCAAAAACGCAAAATACCCGTGGACAACGCCATTCGTGGCAGGAACCTTTAATTGACAGGATAGTCCACTTTGCAAAGTAAAGGTTCCTAATGTCTTGCGTCGGGCGCGATTGACACATCAAGTACATTCGATTCTTGTTTGTTGCGACGGCTTACAGATCGATCGTTCCTAGGTCCATGAGACCGAGTGTCAGCAAGATCGTAAGCCGTCTCATTTCAAACCCGAACCGTCGCATGAGCCGCAAAATCTACGAGCTCGAATATTAGGATGGGACAACATAAAAGGTCGATCGTACCTTTTCACCACGACTATTGGTATCGATATTTCCAAGAACAAAATCGATATCGCTGACAATCAGAATTCAGGCCTCAATACAGTTGGCAACAACAAGGCCGGACTCGATGAGCTGATCAAATCCATCGCCAATCCGTCGAACGTCATCGTGGTGATGGAGGCCACCGGTGGATATGAATCGCTTCTCGTCGAACGATTGCAGCGACGCAGGATCTCGCTGGCTGTCGTCAATCCGCGACAGGTGCGTGATTTTGCACGTGGCATTGGACGGGAATGGGAAAAGGTGTCAAATGAGAAAAAGTTGTCAGGAACCTTTTATTGATTGGATGGGCCACTTTGCGTAGTCTTTGTCGTTATGGGACGGACAAAACGCGCCGCTGAAAAAACAAAGGTTATCGGGGTAGGCACGGTCATTGCTGACCGGCCCCGCACAGATCCGTGCTTGAAGAATTACCTCACACGGCTGCTACCTTAAGTCGGGCGTGAAAGCGTTCGTTCGGATAAGGATGAGCCACACGGGGACGAGGAAGATGCAGTCTCGCGTGACTCTGCACCCGTTCCCATGTGCAGCCACGACGACCTCGCTGGCTACGTTGGCGAATCACACTTAGCCACAGACGTGTCACTTCATCGACGAAGCGGCACAGGCTTTGACTGTTGCGCGGAACGGCGTGGTAATTCAACCAGTCAGGAACAACTCGTCGCAGCCAGCTGGAACAGTCACTCACGATAATCGACGCGGTTTGAATCCGTGGCACCGCAGATGTTAAGTTCGCATGTAATGAAACGTGACGTCAGTTTCGCTACGGCTCGAACATGTCATCGTGTCCTCTGCCAGGGTTTATTCTGCCGCATGATATATCAGGCGAGCAGTGCCGTTTAACGACGCCGGTAAATAGTCTGTGCTTCTGCAGAAGCGATCGATGTCGACACCCATCGCCGCCCAAAACAAACGTCGATGCAGAAAACCGTGGAGTTGCCGATCGGCTTCGTGCATCAGTTCCTGCGTAATAATGACGCCGAGCCGATGAGCAAACATGGCGACGTTAGCTGCATTGGCACAGCCACGAATGTGTACGTATTTTCACCCATTGAATCGAGCGATCTTCTTCAACGTGGCACCGGCTTGAATATACATCGCCAGCTTTAGCCTTTCCATCAGGCTAAGATCACCAGCAGACAGCCGCGCCGAACCATCCGAACGGGCTAGAACGGAAGACCTCCACGGCCACCATAGATCGAAATGACGTGGGAGCAATGTAGGTTGTGCGTTTGGCGGCCGATTCAGACCAGGCGTGCTGTGCCTTTCCGAATGCTGGAGGACTTGTAGACACAAGATCCGTTTCGATGCCAGGCAGTTTAAGCTGATCATATTCCCTGATGAAAAAAGCGTGAGCCTGCCCTGGGAATTCGTGAATGAGAAATCCAATTTTCATAGTCAAACATGTTTTCCGTCGCAATCCGTTAAGCTGACTACTTGCAAATGGGACTTCGTGATCAACGGTCACGAAGCCCTGCATTTTCGTTTCAATAATTCCTTCAAACTGCGATGATCTTCACCTTGCCCAATCGACCAGCCTGGAATTGCAAATCTAAATGCGCCGGGTGCAGAGCCTTTTTTCTTGAACCGTTCATTTTTTCAGCACGGCATGTCGGACGCTCTGTGGTGAAATTGATTTCAATCCAGCGCCGGGCTCATGTGCGGCAACATACACTCGTTAGGGCTTTCGAATGAAGTCAGCTGCATACGAACGAATCTGCTGACCGTTCAACACATGGAACATTCTAAGTTTTTCAATCGCTGCGCCGCCGAACTTTGACATGGGCACATGAATGAGTTTTTTCTTGTGCTTACGCGCAAGTCTGCGCCAGCCAACACCTGGTGGTGAATGACTTAGCAATGCGATATGACGTTCGGTGCTGTAATGCATCGCAGCTGCAATCAGCCGTTCTTCCAGAGTGTCAGTGAAGTCAAACCGAGGATCTCGGAAGACATCCACTATCGGCCGTGGCGGAAACAAAAACATACATCCGCCGTATCGAGCCAGGGCAATGCCCGGCCCCACAACGTTCTGAGTAAAATCTGTCGCAAATAACGACAACGTGGATTCATCGTGATTTTCAGCGTGCCAGGTAATTCGCCACGGGTAGTTTCGGGGATCCGCGGGAGAATCAAACAGCATCACAACACAATCCAGCGTTCCTCGAGCGGGAGGAATGACCTTCACATACAGTTCGCCTGTGTGCCAGTTTCGCAACGTTTCCCTAATGTCCAGACCATCTTTGATGCTGGCGCTAAATTTTTCGGTTTTGGCCAGATCGTTTCCAAGCAAGTCCATCGCCGCATCTTTGATGTGCGTGCGAAACCGTTCAATGGCTACGTCTTCCGGAGGCCAACTGCATTGACCAAACGGGTTCCATGTTTTCTGCCATTGAATTTGCTGTTTTCGATCCGGGCGAGCATGCAATCGACAGGTTCGCCAAACCATCGGATGGCCGGGAAGTCGACTGACGGTTTCCATTAGCGTGAAATCAGGCAGCATCACACTGTCGACACCAAACTGCACTTCCGGAAACTCCTCGCGATCCTGAAACATGTATTCGCGAGCTGTTTCCGCCACATGAATAGCAAACTGATCGCCGGCGATCTGTTGCGATGCCGTAATCAACGTGTATAGGTCTGGCGTAAGCCGCCTTTCAATTAATGACAGATTGCGAATGTATTTCAGCATCACAGCCAATAGATGTGGCGTGATCGGCCGAGCTCGTGGACCAAACTCAGCGCGGTAACGATCTCGAGCCGCCAGCAGCAGCGACTTGATGCCGTCAATCGACATGTTCTCGTCATCGTCCAGTTCAGCGCGAGCCTTTTCGTATTGCGCTGTAACAAACGGCAGTTCGCCCAATACGAATGCCAGCGTGCGAGGAACGACGGCAAAAATCCGAGCCGGATTTGTCGGAGTCAGCGGAGCATCTGGACAATCGACAACCGATTGATACGCGTCTCGAATCCACGGCCAGTCCAATACGCTGCACACAAATAGAATTGATTCATGCTGCCTGTTCAGACGATGCAGTTCATTTGCCATCCAGGCAATTCGTGTCAGATGTGTTTCTTCCTGAGGCCGCGCGATACAGGGAAGTACGGCCGCAGCAAAGCGTTCAACGGAGACCTGCTTCAGTGCATAGGGGTCAGGTAAAACAGCGGTCACCGGTAGATAGTGTTCATCTTCAATATCGATAAACTCGCGAGAAATATGTTCCTGCATCGCGATTCGAAGAGCAGCAATCACTGGCTGGCACGGATCGATCGGCACATAGCTGCAACGGCCCTCATCGTCCATGTTATCGTCGTCATCGTTATCGTTATCGGGCGAATATTCACCGACGGCCTGAAAGCTGTCCGCGGGTTCTCGCTGCAGCACTACGGAAACATTCGGCAACCACTGCACGGCGGCTTCGACTTCGTTTTGAAACGATGGCGGTAGTGGCACAGCCAGACAGTCAAATGTGTGCGCCAGCATCATGCGGCGCACTTCCACCGCAAAATCACCACTACCGTGTACCACAGGTAACACGGTAATTTTTTTGCCAATCTTCAGCACATCAGAAATCTCAGTCGTCATATGGCCGTCCACAACGTTTTTCAGTCAGCGACATTCGCATTTTTGCATTCTATGCGGAACGACACATCCGTGACCACCGTCTGGATTGCCCGACAGTTGTCATGTGCCGGATGTTATTCACGGTCGGGGCGGAACCCCGGTTAGACGCCCAGAAAGGACGGGCTGCTCACCGGCCAGCAGTCCGTCCGCTGTTCCTGCGATGCGTTCCTGTTTTTTTCGGACTTTCATCAATTGCAGTGGTAGCGTTGCTGTGGTAGCCACCTGCGAGGTAACGATTTGCTGATTTCTTAGAACAGGCTGGCGGAATCTATTCCGTCTTCTTCATCTTCGTCGTCATCGGAATCCACCGGGATGCTCATTTTTGCCTGCATCGAGGCTGTGGCTGTACCGTCAAAGGCCGTCGTGATGGCGTTTCCTTCTCGATCAATGCCAGTCACGATCTCAATCCGTTGAGCCGCCTGTTCCAATTGCTGATGACAATTCTTTAGCAACGCCATTCCGCGTTCGTACCTGCTCATCGAATCAACCAATGGCGTTTGGCCGGATTCGAGCGTTTCGACGATGCCCTCTAGCTCTTCCATCGCAGCTTCGATGGAAGGTTGGTCATCCGGAATCAGTTTGTTTTTTTTCTTGGCCATAATGTTTCTTGTACCGGAATTCGTCTAATCCAACGTAACCTGGGGATCGCGACTTCCATGTGAAATTTATGATTCTGCAGTATCCGTCAGCGGGCAAAATGATTCCCGGTCTATCAAATTCGCACACGCATTATCATCAAACGAATTTGGCGAGCAACCAAACATTGCTCCGTTTAACAGGCTTAGCATCAAGCTTCAAAAATTGAGGCCGCCGCAGGGGCTGATATTAGTCAGATAGTGAATGGTATTAAAGTGTAAACCGTTGAGGAACAGACGGCGTTTCGTTCAACCGTCGCCGCTATTCGGCATTCTACGGTCCTTCCACAAGGTCAAGTAGTTCCTGTCCTCGGTCCTGTAAAAGCCGTCTGGCAAACTTTAGCACAGCAGAACATTCTGTTTCCATCCACGGAAGCTTGACTCGGGTCAGCACCTGGTTCAGCCGAAAGAACATGCCTTCGTCCTGGCGGTAATCGTACAAGAAGCGTTCTTCGCGAAACTTCCCGATAAACCAGGACAGCTTGTCCGTCGACCGAGTCGACATCTGATTCACCGTCGATTCCACCAGTTCGGCATCGACTTTTTCCATTGCCGCATAGAAGTGATCCAGCAAGTGCAGATTGGCAGAATCGATGACAGCGTCCAGCATCAGTTCCACGACAATATGCCCAAGAAATCCAGGTCGGTGATCGAACCTGTCTGGCATACGTTTGCGAAACTCCGCACCAATCAGGGATTCCATTTCCATAAAAGGTTCGCAGCGGTGAAACACGTCATCGTCTTTATGGTGCTGAAGAATTCCGCGGCCGATCAGCCGCACCTCTGCTGATTCCGTTGAATCAACAACGGGCGTCACCAGGCGAACTCGAGCACGCACTTTACGATTAACGACACTTAGCCAGTCGGGCACCGCTGTCCCGGCAAGGTACAATGGCTGATCCAGAAAGCGATAACCGTGAGCGAGATAATTCATGAATCCTGTTTCAAATGCCTCTGGCTTGTACCGCCATAAAAGTTAAACGCCGTACAGCGGACGGAAGCGATCGTTTAATTGTCGTGTCAGTGGCTGATCAGACAACGGCTTGCCAGTCACGACTTCGACCAACCGGCTGGCCGTAAATCGCTGACCATGATGGTGAATGTGCTCTCGAAGCCACCGTAACAGCGGTTGAAAATCACCATTGGCAAGCTGCGTCTGAAGATCACCAATGTGTTCTTCAGCGGCTTCAAAAAACTGTGCTGCATACATATTTCCCAGGGCATAGGTTGGGAAATAGCCCAGCAATCCGGCACTCCAGTGAACATCCTGCAGGCAGCCTTCCGCGTCGTTACGTGGCGTAATTCCAAAGTCTGACGTGAACCGCGAATTCCATGCTTCCGGTACATCCGCTGTCTGCAGGCGGCCGGAAATCAAATCACGCTCAAGATCAAAACGCAGCATGATGTGCAGGTTGTATGTGACCTCGTCTGCTTCGACTCGAATAAACGAAGGTGTCACCGCGTTGATGGCAAAATGGAAATCATCAGGCGATGTTGTGCCAAGTGCTTCAGGGAAAAGAGTTTGAGCTTTCGGGTAGAAGTGATTCCAGAAGGCTCTGCTGCGACCAACCAGATTTTCCCACATCCGTGACTGAGATTCATGAATGCCAAGCGAAACAGCGCTTCCTAACGGAGTCCCAAAGGCATCTGCAGGCAGACCCTGTTCGTACATACCGTGTCCGGATTCATGAAGGGTCCCGAAGAATGCAGACGAAAAAAAGTGTTCATCGTAGCGAGTCGTCAGGCGACAGTCGCCGGGCCCGAAGCCGCTGCAGAACGGATGAGTTGTGATATCCAGTCGGCCTTTATCAAAGTCAAACCCGATCGCAGCAGCTGCCGTGCGGCCGAAATCTGCCTGTCGGGTAATCGGAAATGAACGACTGAGAATTGACACATCCGGCTGACGGCTGGCCCCCTTAACCGCATCCAGCAGCGGCACCAGTTCTTCTCGCAATGCAGCAAACACTGTTGCAACATCAGCGCTGTTGGCACCGGGTTCGTACTCATCCAGCAGAGCGTCGTAAGGTTCGCCACCGTCGGCATACCCAACAGTCGCTGCTTCTTCGCGTTTCAGCGCAATGATCTGTTTCAGCCAGGGAGCGAACGCGTTGAAGTCGCTGCCTGATCTTGCCACAGCCCAATGGTGCTGAGCCAGTGTCGTGACGCGGGAAATTTCTTCCACCAGCCGTTGCGGCAGCTTTCGCGATCGTTCGTAAGTACGGCGAATTTCGCGAATATTTGCAGCCGTATCAGAATCTTCGGCGTCTCTTAGTTCGCTGTCATCCAGTTGTTCCAGCAACTCACCGATTCTTGGCAGTGTGGACCATTCATGAGCAACGCCAGCCAGCAGGCTAAGCTGATTCGCGCGATGTTCGTTGCCGCCCTTCGGCATATACGTTTCGCGATCCCATCCCAGCACCGCTCCACAGGAACCCAACATGGCTGCTTTGCGAATATGAGAGATCAGTTCCTGGTAGATTGTGTTCGGGGCAGTCATGTGTGGCAGATAATCAATTAAAGCGGGAAGCGAGCGTTGAGTTACTGCATGGCATTTTCAGACCAGACGCAATGAACAGGAGATGTTATCAGGCGGCTATAAATTTCGACAACGTCAGCAGAGAATGCAGGACGGCAAGCGTTGAAGTTTTACGTTGCAGGCTGGCGTCGACCTGTTGGCACCTCACGAAAAAGCCCGGCTTTCGATGAAAAAACCGGGCTTCTGTTTAATCAGCTTTTGCAGTGCAAAGCGACTATTCCAAAATCATGTCTCTGACCGTTTTTCCGCTTGGAATCATTGGCAGCACCTGTTCCTGATAGGCGCACAAAACGTCCAGCAGGTAAGGGCCTTTGTGGCTGATCATTTCTGCCAGAGCGGCAGGAAGATCCTTCTTGTGACGAACCTGTTTTGCCTTAACGCCATAGGCTTCGGCAATCTGCACAAAGTTCGGGTAAGTCTGAGCAGGCAGAGTGCCGTCGCCATCGCCCAATGCTTCCGGATCGTCAACAGGGCCGAGATACGTGTGAGCTCGACGTCCGTCCATGAACCGGTCTTCCCATTGGGTCACCATGCCCAGATGCTGATTGTTCAGCAGCAGGATCTTCACGGGCAGATTTTCGCAATGCAAAGTGGCCAGTTCCTGAATGTTCATCTGGAACGAACCGTCGCCATCAATATCGACAACAAGACTGTTCGGATGAGCTGCCTGAACGCCCATTGCCGCCGGCAAACCAAAGCCCATGGTGCCCAGGCCTGAACTGCTGAGCCAATGGCGTGGCTTGCTGAATTTATAGAACTGAGCCGTCCACATTTGGTGCTGTCCGACGCCGACCGTAATGTACGGATCCATATCCTTTGTCTGTCGATACAGTTCTTCGATCGCCCATTGCTGAAGAATGTCGTCCTCAGAATCGCGATATGACAGAGGGTGCTTTTTCTTCCATCCAGCGATTTTTGTCTTCCATTCGGCGATATCCGGAATATCTGAATCGGTCAACACTGCGTTCAAGGCAATCAACGCTTCCTTCAGGTCCGCGTTGATTGGAATATGGGCTTCTTTGTTCTTGTTGATTTCTGATGGGTCGATATCAACGTGAACGATTTTGCCATGCTTGGCGAATTCTTCCAGCTTGCCAGTCACGCGGTCATCAAAGCGAACGCCGAAGGCCAGCAGCAGGTCAGATTCTTCCACGGCATAGTTGGCATAAGCCGTGCCGTGCATGCCCAGCATATGCAGGGACTGTTCATGTTCGCCCGGAAAAGCTCCTAGCCCCATCACCGTCATGGTCACGGGAATTCCGGTACGCAAAGCGAATTTGCGCAGTTCGTCAGAAGCATCGGCAAGAATGCATCCGCCACCGACATACAACACGGGGCGTTTTGCACGGCGAATGGCTGCCACGACCTGGCTGATTTGTTCCGGAGCCGCCTTCCGAACTTTGGGCTTGTAACCCGGCAGATCGAACGGAGGGTCAAAATTGACGTCCTTCAGCGGCAATTCAGCCAACTGAACGTCTTTCGGGAAGTCGATCAAAACGGGGCCAGGTCGCCCCGTCGTTGCGATGTGAAATGCTTCCTTAACAATCCGAGCAACATCATTGATATCGGTAATCAGATAGTGATGCTTGGTGATGGCACGACAGACTTCAACCATCGGAGTTTCCTGAAACGCATCGGTTCCAATAAACTTCTGAGGTACCTGGCCAGTAATTGCCACCATTGGAATGCTGTCCATCTTGGCGTCAGCAATACCGGTCACCAGATTAGTCGCTCCCGGACCGCTGGTTGCCATGCAAACGCCGGCGCGGCCAGTAGTCCGTGCAACACCCTGAGCGGCAAAGCTACCACCCTGTTCGTGTCGCGGCAGAATGGTGCGAATGCGATCGCGCTGAGCTCGCAAGGCCTGGTGCAGAGGCATGCTGCAGCCGCCTGGGTAAGCGAACACAAATTCGGCTTCCATGCGAATCAGCATTTCGACCAGAATCTCTGCTCCGTTAATCGTTTCGACGGACTTATCTTGTTCAACAGTGGCCAATTGAGTCACCTCAACAACACGCGAAATGCTTGAATGTGAATACTGCAGAGTTCAAACCGCACACGGAAACTGATCAACCAGAGATCCTGCGGCTCAAACATCGGCGTTTTCGGAAAGTTTACGAACGGTTTGGCGTACGATCGACCCCGGATTGCTTTGGATTCACCCGATTCAGGCAATTCCCTAAGTTGGCCCGGCAATCTCAGTGTTTGAGACATCTGGTCCGGCGTCAAAATCGGCAGATTTGTAAAGAAAACGCGAAGTATCAAAGTCGCCCACCTGTAGGGGAAACATCGAGTGCTAATTGGCGGACCCTCGGCAGACCCAGCATTTTTTCCGCAAATCGACTAACGCCGGCGGATTACAACAGCCATTCGTGAGCCTCATCACCAACAATCTGAGCTGTGAGTCGCCTAATTTCAGCCAGCGCATCCAAAACATGGGCCGGCACGGCAACGTCTTTTGGTGTGATTTTGCTGACGAATTTCCAAACGGATTGATAAGCCTGCAGCAGGCCCCGCGCATCATCTATTGTTAACGCATTCGAAATTCTTTCAAGCGGCGTCCGTCGCAAGGAATGGCAAAGTTTGCGAACGGTGTCATCCATTGCAAGGGTGGCGCAACCGCGTTGAGCCGCCTCAATCGCTGACAAAAAGCCGGCAATCAGCGTTAAACGACTGGATCGCAACTTCGCGTTAACCTCAAGAGATTTAGCGGGTTCTTCAGAATGCAACCAACACGCTCGGGCACGTATACTGCGCCAGTATCTTTGAACGTCCTGCCACAACCAATGAAACGGCCCGGCTTCCTGAAAAAGCTGCTGAACACGAATTTCAGAATACCAATGCAGAATATCGACCTGTAATTCGCCAAAGCGTTCCTGACGAAAAATTGGCTGAGCGTCCAGCAGCAACTGCATTCTTTGCCCATAGCTGGTCACGTCCTCGTTAACGATTCCGCGTACTGCCGGGTCTATCAGCGTGCTCCAGAAAACACATTGCGAAAACACTCCACCTGGCTTCGGCGCCTTCAATGGCTGTGACTCTTCGACGGCATCCAGCATCTTCCAGACGGTCGCGAAAACACTGTCTGCTTCTGCTCGAACAATATCATTGGTTCGATCATCGATGACAATCATTAAGTCCACGTCTGAACCCGGATGAGCCTCCATTCTGGCCAAGGAACCGGACACAGCGACGCACGCCACAACTGGCGGCATCGCTGTGTCGTCCAGTCTGCTGCTGAGTTCCAGGATTTTCTGGCGAGAAAAATCCCACGCCTGTTTCAGTTCGGCCAGTTTTCGGCCTGACGAATATGGAAAGTGCCGTTGCTGCGGCCAGTCGGAAATCATGTTTTTTTTAGTCTTGAGTAACGCTGGCGATGTGAGGTCGGTTCAGAAAATCCTTCAATCAGAGTATTATGGGTTGTCGGCTCACGATTGTCTGCCGTCCTGCGGCAAATAAGATTAGCTGTAAAACGCGGACGCAATCTACGTTACAGCGTGCTAAACGACATTGTTGGCCTGAAACGCTGTTCGTGAGCAAGCCATTGACGCGGCCACACCGACTCGCCAGCAAGAAAACGTCGGCCGGGCAGCGTCGGCTGAAAGATTTTTAAACGATACCCTGAACGGATTCCGTAGAAATCGCCTCTATGCCAATTGAACGCCATTTTGTTGACTGGAACCAGCCGGTTCTGCCCGCCACGGCCGACTATATCATCAAACGCTATGCCACCGATCGCGAACTGGATCTGCGGAATGTAGTGATGGTGTTTACGGGGCGGCGAGCTTCTCGGCGAATGCTCGAAATTCTGCTGGATAAAGCGTCGTCGAGGTGGCCTGCGTTTATGCCGCCGCGTCTGGCAACGTTTCAGAAGTTTCCTGAGATGCTTTATCGCCAACGGAATCAGCTGGCCGACGACCTGACTCAGTTACTGGTCTGGAAAAAGGCGCTCAGTTCGATTTCGGCCAGGGAACTCAAGGCGGCGCTGCCGAACATTCCCAAGGACGATGCAGTGCCATCGTGGCTGTCGCTATGTGAGTCTTTGCGCGCTCAGCATAACGAACTCGCGGAAGACGGCATGGAGTTTGACGAGGTCTTTACTTCACTTGCAAAGTCAGGCAATCGCGAAGAAGCAGAACGCTGGAAGGCCTTGCGACGAATTCAATCGGAATACCTTGTTCAGATGGACAACCTGAAGCTGTGGGACCGCCAAGCTTCACGTTTAATCGCCGTTCAGCAGGAAGAATGCGTTGCCGACTTTGACATCATTCTAGTCGGAACGGTGGACATCAGTCGTGTCGTGCGTCAAATGCTCGATCAGGTGGCTGACCGGGTGACTGCCATCATACACGCTCCGGAATCAGAAGCCGATTCCTTTGACGAACATGGATGCCTGATCGCAGACGCGTGGACGGATCGGAAGCTGAATATTTCCGTCGACGACACCCGTATTGCCAACACGCCGGAAGAAGAAGCGGCGCTGGTGGTACATGAAATTGCCGCATTCGCTGGCACAGTCCGGGCCGACGATATTTCAGTTGGCATTGCTGACGACAACCTGGTGCCGACCGTTCTTCAGAAACTGGCCGATGCCGGAGTCACTGGTCGCTGGCCGGTCGACATGCAGTTGAAGAGTACTCGTCCGTGGCGATTTCTAAATGCTGTGGTGGAACATCTCGGGTCTGCCAGAGACGGCGAGCCACCGGATTTCCGTTCGTTTTGTAACTTAATACGTCATCCCGATGTGAGTGCATGGATCGACAAAGCCTTGCAGCTTAGCCTAACGGCAAAACGCTCAGGCGCAGTCGACTGGATCACGGAGCTCGACAACTATACGGCCCGACATCTGCAGACGAGTCCCGGAGTTTTGCTGGGAGCATCCGGCAGCCGTGAAATTGTTGGCGCGGTAATTGAAGCGGTTGAAGAATTGCTGAAACAGATGTGCGCGACAAACTCGCCGGCGACAGTATCTTCAGGCCCTGATTCGCGGACTCCCCAGTCACGGCAGTTGACCTTCGACGATCAGGCTCAGGCTGTGTCACTATCCGTTCGCAGTCAGCTGGAATCACAGAAGCCGCTAAGTGTCTGGATTGACGGAGCACTCGACATGCTGGGGGCACTCTATCGAGACCATTCCCTGCTGGCAGATGTGGCTCGCGACCGCGGAATTTCCGCATGCTTTAAGGAACTGACTGACGCTGCAGAACAGCTTGCGAAAGTTCCGGATTCCGTGATCCCACGGTGCTCAGCAGCCCAGGCTATGCAGTTGCTGCTGCGACAGGTTGGTGACGAACCAGTGCCACCCGAATCCGGTGACGAAGCGATTGACCTTCTAGGCTGGCTGGAACTGCCCATGGATGACGCACCGGTGCTGATTCTGACTGGTTTTAACGAAGGCTATGTGCCCGAATCCATCACGTCGGACGTGTTCCTGCCGAACAGCTTTCGTAGCAAGCTGGGCCTGCGAGACAACAAACGTCGTTACGCTCGCGACGCTTATGCCGTCACCGCACTGATGAAAAGTCGCAGAAAAGTCATCTTCGTTTCGACGCGCCGGGATTCCAAGGGCAACCCCATGATGCCCAGCCGGCTATGGTTTGCGGCTGATGTGGATTCGTTACCGGATCGAGTCAAGCGATTCTATGACGAAGAAGCCTCAACAGTCGCTGCACCTGCCCCGATTGCCGACGTTGAACCTTTGGATGAATCGACCAATTCACGCACCAGCGGTTTTGTCATTCCGAAGCCAACCATGCTGCCGCCCCCTCCCACTGAAATTTCGGTAACGGCGTTCAAAGAGTACCTGTCTTGCCCGTATCGATACTTTCTGAAACGCGAACTTCGGCTGAAGTCTGTTGCCGATGAAACTCTGGAACTGGATGGAGCAGCATTTGGCAGCCTGATGCACGACGTCCTGAAGGCATTCGGCACGTCAGATTACATTCACGCTACGCGCCCCGAACCGATTGAAGAATTCCTGCTGGCCAGTCTCGCATCAATCGCAAATCGACGCTTCGGACGCAAACGCAGTGCAACGGTTGCCGTACAGTTGCAAATGCTGCAAAACCGTTTGTCCGCGTTTTCTGTCTGGCAGGCTCAAACCGCGGCGGAAGGCTGGCGGATAACGTATACGGAAGAAGATCTGAAGTATTCGCAGTTTAAGGATTCCCAGGGCCGGTCTGTTGTGCTGGCGGGCCGAGTCGACCGGATTGATCAGCATCACAAGACAAAGCAATGGCGGGTATTGGATTACAAAACGAGTGAAACCGCTGAAAAGCCAGACACGACTCATCGCAAAAAGAACGAGTGGGTGGACCTGCAGTTGCCGCTGTACCGGCTGCTGGTGCGATCTTTGGGCATCGATGATGACGTGCAGCTTGGCTATGTGCACCTGCCCGGAGACCTCACCAACATCGGGGCCACCATTGCGAAGTGGAACAAAGCCGACTTCGAATCAGCCGAAGAAACGGCTAGGTCAGTCGCGGCGAATATTGTGGATCTGAAGATTGATAGAATTGCACCAGGTCAGGAACATCGTTTTACCGAATTCGCGAACGTGTGTCAGGATACAGTCATTGACCGCAACATTCCGTGGCTGGAAAGCTGGAGCGGCAGATCGTGACAATTTGCCCGTCGATCGACCGTTCGGCAATCTACTGATCCGACCTTGACATTGTTGCAGATCGGTCGCTCGTGGACGGAGCCTCCAAGACACGCTGGACCACAGCTTTAAGCTGGTCAAACGTGTATGGCTTGGCAATCGCTCCCTTGAAACCAAATTTCCCGAAGTCTGACATCACGGGATTGTCAGCATAGCCGCTGGTGCAAATAACGGCCGCATCAGAATGAATTCGCAGGATCTTCTGCACGGCAAATACGCCACCGGGGCCACCCGTTACCTTAAGTCTCAGCATGACCACGTCGCAAGGCTTTAATTCCATGGCTGCCTTATAATAGGCTTCCATGGCCGGCCCTGAATCAGAGGTGGTTTCGACAAGCATCCCCATACTGGAAAGCATGCTGGCTGTTACCTGCAGAATCAGCCTGCTGATCATCCATTACCAGTACCCGCTTTCCTGTCAGATTGAGTGGCTGCAGGGAAGACTCGACACTTCGACTTGCTCTTGGCGCCACAGAGTTTGGAGAAGCAGGACGCAATATTGTAAACGTCGCACCGGAATTGGGCTGCGATGATACTTCAACGTGGCCCTTGTGCTTCTGAATGATGGAATAACATGTGGCCAACCCCAGACCGTGGCCGGTGTTCTTGGTACTGAAGTAAGGTTCGAAAACCCGCTTAATATCTGCTTCTCGAATTCCCGGCCCATTATCGCGAACCGTCACAACGACGTAGTCGCCCTCAGTCAGGCAACGAAAGTCGTGCCGTGAAATGACGATATTTTGAGCTGAAATGAAAATTATTCCTCCGTCCTGCATTACTTGAGCAGCGTTGAACGTCAGATTTGAAATCAACTGCTGCAACTGGCCCTGATCAGCGTAAACGTCATGCAGGGGTTGCTGAAAATAAAAGTTAGGTTTGATGTTGCTGCCGGTCACATCAAAGCATGTGACAGAAGTGATCAGTTCCTTCAAATTGACGTTTTCCTTAACCGGAGTGCCGCCTTTTGCAAACGTTAGCAGCTGAGTCGAAAGTCTGGTCGCCCGGTGAATCGACTTCTCGGCTTCTTCCAGAAACTTATGAACGTGCAAATCGTTTTCCAGCGCCAGCCTTGCCGGTGAAACGTGTCCAAAAACACCGGTCAGCACGTTATTGAAATCGTGAGCAATTCCACCGGCAAGTGTTCCAAAACGTTCCAGCCTGTGCATCTGTTCAATCGCTCTTTCACCACGCTTTCGCTCAGTGATGTCCACCACAATCGAATGCAGCAGCAGCCTGCCGTCTACACTTACCGGACCGGTATGCAGATGCACGTCGCGGATTTCACCGCTGGCCAGTCGGTGCTGACACTCGAATTGCCGCGTCTCGACCTGTGTGGCTTCGTCCAGTCGCTTCTTGACCCAATGTTCGCCACTGGCACTGATGTCCCAGATTCTTAATTTCTTCAGCTTATCCCGAGCGTATCCGTAGAAGTCGCCTGCAGCAGAATTTGCCTCAACGATCTGCCCCGTTTTCGGGTCGATCAACAATTTCACAGCGGTGTTGTTCTCAAAAACATCGCGGTAACGACCTTCACTCTCCAGCAGTACAGCCTCGGTGCATTTGCGTTCAGTGATGTCAACGCACGTCCCTGACATTGTGATAGCGCGGCCATTTTCGTCTCAGCTCGAAACGCAGCCTCGATCAACGATCCAGATCCAGTGCCCTTCCCTGTGCCGCATTCGCGTTTCGAGTTCGTAGTGTTTCCGTTCTTTTGCGAGACACATTCGTGCCATTTCATCAGAAACGATTTTGTCGTCCGGATGGCTCAAACGGTTCCATGCATCAATTGTTTGAGGACCAAGTTCCTGAAGACTATAGCCGAGCATCTCGGCCCAGCGTTCGTTCCAGAAGATCGTGCCGTCTAAAACATTCCATTCCCATGCGCCAGTTGCGGTGCCATGCAGTACGTCAAGAAGGCGTTTGTGTTCAAGTGCGACAGCCTGCTTCGCTACAGCCTGTTGCGTGACATCCTAAAACGTGCCCCGCAATTTCGCAACCCGGCCGCTTTCCGTGATTGGCTGGCAGATCACCCTTATGTATCGAAGGTTGCCCTTTGCAGTAATCAGTCGCAGTTCCAGGTCAAATGATTCCGCATCGTCAAGAGCTCTGTTGATGGCGATTGTCAATTCCGGCTGATCGTCGACATGGTAATAGTTGATCGCCTCATGCAGAGCAGGCACACTTCCAACCGGCAGTTCGTGAATCCGGAACGTTTCTTTCGTCCACTTCACCTGCGAAGTCTCTCGATCGAGCTCCTACCCGCCAATTTTTGCCATCTGCGCAGTAGCGAGAAGAAGTTCATCATTGTCATCTATGACAGGTTGGGATTCCGTCAGTCATCTGAACGTAATTACGATACTTCCATGGAGCAGAGATTTTCTATCTGTATTTTGGTAATCCGAGTGGTCGATCTGGGTTTGAGTCTCCAGAAAAAAACAGTCGGTTACGGAAAACCGCTGCTGACCTTCCCAAATCATTACCATGTCTTCAGAAGGCGTATACAGCCTGCCAGCCTGAATAATACAGATCGGGCTTTCGATAAAACGCGGCGAACTACGGGACTCAAATCGTACAAGTTCGAAAATATGTCGCCCTGAAAGATCGTTTGCAGATTGTCCAACAAGCAATTGGGCTGCGCTGTTGAGTGTTAAAAGTTTTGCGGACTCACTGATCAAAATTGCCGCTGCGTAAAGGTTCTCAAACAATGGGATTTCGCAGAACACTGATGCGGCGCCAGTGGGTTCCGTTTTTAAGTTCAGTTCCCCGTCTTCGAAGAGTCCCAGCGATCCCTGATGCATTCCGTCGGCCTGAAATTTAATGGACCGATCTCCAATGCGGATGTCAACAGTGCCGTCTTAGTATCACGATCAGGAAATCGCCTACCATCGCGTGCGGTTCACACGTTTCCGGTGCAATTTCCTATGCCTGCCGTTTTCATCTGCGGCTGAATTCGCGGAAGGTACCCGTTTTCCGATTCAATGAAGCGCGATTTGAAGCTTCCACGCCCATTCACTGATTCGTCAATTCTGGCCGTGTCGCCCCAAAGGATGCTATCTGCCCACATTGCTGCGATTTCAGTGGAGTGTGTTACCGGTATCCACTGTATGGCTGGCAACTCTGCGGCCATTCTGACGTCTGAGACGATTGCGTAGTGTTGGAACTGCGTGCCGCTGTTGCCCGTTTTTGTTCCATAAACCTTTGAGACGGCCGCTCCCGATTTCTTGTGTGACGTTTGGCATTCGACCGATCAACACACGAGAGGACTGGACCGACGACACTTTCCAGCGTGAGCCAAACGGCATGGCGGCCAAAGGTAGGTTCTACTTCGCGATCAGGAGAACGTGTACAGAACGGGAGATGAACCAATGACTACGGGTAGCGTTTCAATCATCCGCTCCACAGTCACGCGATACGCAGCCAACCGCAATTTGATGATGATCAACCTGTGCGCGATCGTTGTTGGCGTTGCCACGTGCGCTAAATGTCATGCACAGGACTTGCAGCGATATCAGCCCAACGTTCCCGTGCCTGGCCAGGTGCACAGATGCCGACTTCCTGTACTGTCGGTGAATTCCGCGGATGGTTCGACAGAAGTTTGCGTGAATCAATTGAGAGGCGTGATGATTCTGGCGGACGAAACTCGTCTATAGGCTCCGGTGGCCGCGTTTGACGGGTTACGCATTGCCCCGGCAGCCGATCTCGATGTTGCCAGAGAAAATCTGTTTCAGCAGGCAGTTAGCCCCTCTTGGCCCAGCCCTTTGAAGGTGTGAAAATGTTATTTAGGAACTGGTGTATGAGCATTGGCGGAGGTGAGAGAAGATAGCGGGCTGATCGAGATCGTGATCCTGACCAGTGCAAATTTTTGACGAGGGGGACATGGATGTTAC
>JBDNFN010000206.1:0-4184 GCA_041689795.1 Fuerstiella sp.
GTTCAACAGTCGCATCCAGTCGATCAAATCAGCCGCCCGAGGCTTTCGCAACTTCAACAACTATCGCACACGCATCCTCTTCTATTGCGGCAAGCTCAATCTCATGCCTGACAACTGCCACTAAAGTAACTGAAGAACCAGAAAGAAAGAACTGCCCGTCTTCGATTCCCATAAATCGGTCCAGCCGATCTTCCTTGCCGGTCACGTCGTGGCTGAATTTTGCGGTTGTCATTTCGTGCCACTTTCCATCGGCCGTCCGAATCCATTGGTTACCGTACAACGCCTTGCGAACAACGTTACCGTTGCGACCGATGAAGTTTTCGCTGAAGCTGTAAAGGCCTCGCATGTAGCCACCTTCCTGGGGAGCTTTCCAGCTGGAAATCAACATCCACTCTTTAGTATCGGAGCGAAAATAGTAGCCCGAGTAAACCGTATGAGTGTTACTGACGGGTTCTGCTGTTACCAGAAACTTCTGTTTTTCCCCCGTCTTCCATGGGAATTTCAGGTGGCTGTGCCCGCCCGTGCCTTCGTTCCCGAAGCCGCCGGTATAAACGCTCTCACCTTTCCCAACCAGTGTCACACGGTTTTCTGAGTCCACGTTTTCGCGATCGACAGCCTCATTCCCGCTGTCCCAAACGCTAAAAATAATGCGTCGTTCGGTCGGGCTGTTGACCTGCATGCCGAAGTATCCTCGATGCCAGCCGCACGCCATGTAGTAAGTCCACAACGGATCTTCGACACCCGTCATCTCACAGTAAAACGCCGACACTTTGGCATCTAATTCAACAGGATAGGACAAGTGCACCGATGCCGCATTGCGACGCGGCTTCAGATTGAAGTGAGCGTCTTTAAGAGCGGGGCCATCCAGCACCAACGCATCGACGTCTCCAATGGGCTGTCCCGCGTCATTTAACGATGCCAGTCTGAACGAAGTATAACCAGCCTTAGCTATGTTGAATTCTCCGAAGTGTGCTGTTACCAATTCTGTGCCATTGCCCTGCACCATTACTGGCTTTGTCTGGTTACCGATCGTCAATTGCAGAACTGATTTCTGACCCTCCGGAAGCGACAGGATCACAGACGCATTTAGTGCACCAGCGTGCTTCAGTTCGCCATACCACAGAATACCGGTCCGTGGATCTGTCCACTTTGAGATGCCCTGCTTTTCCGAAACGCGAACGCCATCTGACTCGGGATCCAGATAGGCAGTCGCTGCGGGAATCTTCAGTTCTGCCGCGTTAAGAAGCGTCGGCAACAGAAACAGAATGGCGGACAAGACGTTCTGCATTGGATACATTCAACGAGATAAGCAGGAGAAAAAACAGGCGGATTTATTGCCGAAGCAGTTTACAGAAACATGAGGATCATGATGGCTCGCGGGAACCTCAAATTGCCGTCCCATCAGCGATCTTCGCTGCTATAGTCAGCGAAATTTACTGTTATCGTAGCTAGTGGCATTGCGAGCTTCACGCTGGTGCGGTCATTATTCTTCGAACCACAAACACAACAAGAATCATGTACAGCAGGCACGCAAAGGCGAGCGGATAAATCAGATACGGAAAGGCAGCCATCAGATTTCCGGCTAGCCAGGCCTGAGCGAAACACAGCGGCGCCATTCCGCAACCGGTTGCCAGCATGATCTTCCAAATTGGCAATCGAGTAAACCCGGCAGCGTAAGACACAATGTCCGACGACGTCAGAGGATTCAGTCGCAGCAGAAATATCAAAACCGATCCGCGTGATTCGATTTCCGATTGAACGCGTTCCAGCTTGCGCGCTTCCAAAAATCGCGTTAGCCAGTTACTGCCCAGCGTTCGAGTCACAGAACACGCGATTCCCGCGCCGATGATGTTGCCAATCAGCGACAAAGTACCTCCGGCCAGCGGTCCAAACACAATTCCTCCAGGAGCATACAGCATCAGCCCAGGTATCGGAGCAACCACTACTTCCACCACCACAAACAACACGTAAACCACAGGCGCCAAAACACCAAACTTCTGGAAGTACTGTTTGAGTCGTTCAACGCGAGTTTCTGCGTCGGCGTCGCCTCCGAACAGATCAAAAATAATTCCGCCGGAGGTCCACGACCATGCTACAACTGAAAACAGCAGCAACAGAATCAGCCAGGGAAGTTGTTTGCGAATAGAAGTCATTCGTTGTTAATCTAAGCGATGTCAATTGTCAGTCTGCTTTCCTGTAGGCTTGCAAACGTCAGCCTCCTCATTTAGCACAATGTGCGAACGGCTGTTACGGCAGCACAAAAACCCAACGAGTAAATCACCTGCCTGTTTCAGAATTCACGCGCTAGCTCGTCGTGCCTGTAAATTACTCACCTTGAACAAATAAGTCGTGTGTGCTGGATGATTCCCACTCAACGTTCGCCCAGCCAAAATACGCAACGATCATCAGTTTTGTAGTCGCGTATCATAAATCGTGCAAATGTTCGGTTCAGGAAGACCTCTGCGTGATTCCAAAAACAATTCCATCATTCACTGCTATATCAATGACGGCGGCCATTATGAAAACCTTCGTCATCTTCGCAATGATTCTATCAACCGTCTCAGCCAAAGACATTGCTGAAGTTACGGCCCCGCCCGCCAAACTGAAGCTGGATCCGTTCTATGCGAAATACATTTCAGCCAATGGGTACCCCATAATAAGTTCAAAGAACGTTAATGACTACGCCCTGAAAGAAGCCGCGTATCTGGTGAACCTGATGCTGGCCAATCGCCCGGACGTTCGCGATGCGATGATCGCCAGCGGCTCGCGAATGATCGTGATGTCGTGCGACGAATATACAACCGAAGTACCCGAACATTCTCACCTGCGGCCGAAGGATTACTGGGACATTCGGGCGCGGGGCCTCGGTGGATCTCGTACAGATCCCGTTTGCTCGTGTGGAGAAGAAAACCTGTTGTGTTATCCGGGTGATCCGTATTCCACAGAGAACATTTTGATACACGAATTCGCTCACAACATTCATCTGCGAGGACTCGCGAACGTCGACCCAACCTTCGATGATCGCCTGAAAATGGCGTACACCGAAGCCATGGGGGCCGGCCTGTGGAAGACAAAATACGCCTCCACCAATAAGAACGAATATTGGGCCGAAGGCGTCCAAAGCTGGTTCAATAACAACCGTCAACCGGACCACGACCACAACCACGTCGACACACGAACCGAACTTAAAGAATACGATCCCGGTCTGGCCGCGTTGTGCGAAGAAGTGTTTGGCGAAACCCAACTCGTTTACACCAAACCTACTACTCGGCTTGTCGATCACATGCGCGGATTCGATCCGACGAAATCACCGACATTTAAATGGCCGGTACGACTTCTCGAAGAACAGCGCAGGATTCGCGAAGAAGCCAAGAACCGACAGTAGCCCCCGGCCATCTACCCGCTGGCGACACAGTCTCCGGGATAAAATCGTTGACAGGCATGCGGTGCCAGCCCGTAAATTCCATGTAATTGCGGGACTCACCTGCTGGCGAAACGCGTTCGCAGAACGATGATTCAGCTGCATTTAATAACGTGAGTGTCCATAGACACGCACCGCCGCCAGGAACATTCCCTAAATCGTTTCCCGAAGGCGTAGGGGCAGAATTAGCAGTTAAGCAGTGTCGCTTTGACGCTGGATCACCTTGTGTGTAAGGTCGCTCAGGCTCACGCTGCGGTGTCGATCGCTAAAACACCAGGCTTCAATACTTTGTGAAGTTACTGCTACTGGTTGATCTTAAATGAACACTCGTCACCTGATGTCCGTTAAACGCGCGTTGCGATCTTTGTTCACGCAAAACGCTCGGTCTCGCCGCAATCGACGTTTACCCATGGTGCAATCGCTGGAGTGTCGGACACTGTTGGCAGCGGTGATGGAATCCGGGACGACGCTGCAGATTGAACTGGAACTCAGCGAACGCCTGCTGGTGGAATCGAACGGCAACAGTTATTCGTTTACTTCAACGGCGTACACGTTTGCGGATGCGGGAGTAACCGAAGCGACCGACTTTTCGGGCTTTGGTACGGCAACCCTGGAATTCGCGGACTAGTGCTTTGTCAGCATTGAATTTTAGGGTAGACGGACTTGAGTTTATATCGAGCGTCGTCGATTTTCATTTGCCAGTCGACGCCGCGCTGAGTGTTGTTGACATCGGCTGACCAGGCCGCAATTTCTCGCTGCAGAA